>DATJAD010000079.1:0-7895 GCA_035516615.1 Candidatus Acidiferrum sp. | reverse complement strand
AACGCCGGTAATGCCGTCCAGCCTGCTCCAAGCTTCGCTCGCGGATATGGTCCGCGTCTTAAGCGGCAAGATTACTTCCTGCCGCAAGCGTTGGGGATTATTCCCGCTTTTCAAAGCGCGAAGGAGGTCGCGAGCCCAGGAGAGCTCATGGCCGTGCTTTCGCATATAATTCTTGCCTTGTCGCTGCAATTCAGAAACGAACTCTTCCGGATCCTGGCCCTGGCTCGACCGATAGTCCAGGAGTGCTTTCATCTGCGAATACACTGGAGTACGCCCAAGGCGAGAAAGCCGCAGGGGCCGCAAGAATGCATCCACTTTGTTTTGGCGCTCGATGCGAGCGGCAAGATCCGAGATATCTGAACGAATCTGCTGCTCGACGTGCTGGACCCCCTGCTCCAGTTTCTTGACTACACCCGTAGCAAACTGGCCGGGTTGCCATGGTTTCATGTTGACCTCCCAAAATCTTGGTTGACGCAGGCACTGCGGACAAGGCAAACGCTAGCACCATGCCAGGAAGCATGCAAAAGATTTATTAGAAATTCAGGTAGATTCCATTTTGGGAAATACGCCGGCGAGACGCATCGGCGAGCGTGCGGAAACAAACGATAGAGAAGTGCACGGGCCTGAAGGTTTGCCTCTAGACAGGCGAAGAAAAGATGGCTGTGTGGAATCGCCGCTGTAGATGCGAGAGCGATTAGTCGAGGGCGGGGACGGCGTCGCGTTCGTGACGCCGGCGGGCCATGTAGCGCATGGCGATGTTCAGATAGATCTCGCCGCAGGGAGTATCTATGGCCAGGACCATGGCCTCGGTGTCAGCGCTGCCCGCGAGACCTTCTTCACTCATGTGAATCTCGGGCGGAAAAACTTTGAACCGGAAGCCCTGGTCGTTGAGCAGAGTGACAGAATTTCCGATGACCATGTTGGCGAGCTCGCAAACGGTTTCGCGGACGAGCTGTTCGCTTTCCTGAACTTCGGCGCCCGAAAGGCGCTCGGCCACCTTGAAGGCCACTTCCGGAGCGAGATCGAGGATAATGCGGCCTTCGATATCGCCCTTGATAAGAATCAGCGCGGCAATTCCCTTGCGGCGATACGCGGTTTCTTCCATTGCCAGGTCGCCGATCTTGGTCGGTCCCTGGAGCGATTCCGCAAACACGGCGTCCGCGGCGTTGATGAACGGCTGGATAAGTTCCATTTTCATGAGCGGTGTTCTCCCGCCAGCGCGACAGGAGACATGGCCGCGCCGCCTTCATCGTTCAATACGTACCGAAGGATTTCGTACAGCACTTCGGGCTTCACGGGCTTCTGCACGAAGTGCTTGGCGCCTTTCTGCAGCGCCGCGAGGATGTTCTCCTGGTATCCCACGGACGAGACCATGACGATGCGCGCTTCCGCATGCTGGCGCACGATGCGCTCGACAGCTTCGATGCCCTCCATCTGCGGCATGGTGATGTCCATGAGCACGATATCGGGCTTAGTGCGGTTGTATTCCGCGATGGCGGTGAGGCCGTCGCCGGCTTCGCCGGCCACTTCGCCGCCGAAAAGTTCGATCATCTTGATTAAATTCTTGCGGGCGAAGACGGAATCATCCACGACGAGATAGCGGACGGGCTGATTGTCTTTTCTGAATAGAGCGCCGAACTGTTGCATGGCCTTCTCCTTATCACCTGCGATCGCGAAGCGACCGGCATTTTCATCGGGAAAAAGGGCCGCCGCTTCCTCACGCTCTAAGAGCGCGGGGAGGAAACGGGTGCTTTTTCCTTTTCTTTCTCTTTCTTTTCCGCGGCCAAAGAACGGCCGCTTTTATCTTTTTCATCGTGCCGATCGGATTTCTCGGACTTATCCGATTTTTCCGGGGAACGATCCCCGCCGAACTGGTTGGCGAGGAAGATTCCCAGATTTTCGAGCGGAAGAATTTTTGAGGCGTAGCCTTTCAGGATTGCGGCGCGAGGCATGCCGCCGACTACGCAGGTATCTTCGCTTTGCGCGATGGTCATGCCGCCAGCCGTTCGAATGGCGCCAAGCCCTTCCGCGCCGTCCTCGCCCATACCGGTCATGAGAACGCCGACGGCCATGGGACCGAAATCCTGAGCGACGGAATGAAACAAAACGTCCACAGAGGGACGATGGCCGTTGACGGGAGGCGAATCGCTGAGTACGGCCATATCGCCACGGGGCATGCGGCGCACCATGAGGTGGCGATTTCCGGGGCAGATGAGAACACGGCCGGCGACAAGAAGATCGCCGGACTTGGCTTCCTGAACATCTATAGCGCAGCACTCGTCCAAGCGGCGGGCGAACATTTCCGTAAAGCCTTCGGGCATGTGCTGGACGACCACGAAGGAAGCGGGAAAATCCGCAGGAATCTGCGAGAAAACGTATTGGAGGGCGTTGGGACCGCCCGTCGAAACACCAATGGCAATGATGCGATTCGGAGGAACCGCGGGACGATTGCCCTTCTTTCGAGCTGGAGGCACTTCTTCCACAAGGGGCGAGAGCAAGCGGCGGCCGCTGGCGCGCTTGGCCACTTTTATTTTTTCGATGAGGTGGCCGGCGATGGAATCGAGATGGCCGGCGGCAGCTTCTTTGGGTTTGGCGACAAAATCAATGGCACCCAAAGCGAGCGCCTTAAAGGTCGAATAGGCACCTTCTTTCGAATGGGTGCTGAAGAGAATGACGGGAATGGGACCGCGGCGCATGATCAGGCGAAGCGTTTCCATTCCGTCCATGCGGGGCATTTCCAGATCAAGAGTGACTACATCAGGGTGAAGTTCCTCGATCTTCTTAAGCGCAAAAGCACCGTCCATGGCGGTGCCAACGACCTCGATGTCGGGATCGCGCGAAAGAATGGTGGGGATCAACTTGCGCATGAGCGCGGAATCGTCCACCACGAGAACTCGGATGCGTTCGCTCATGCGATCGCCCCCAACGGGTTTGCGCGCGAAAGGCGCGAGAGGACAGCGGGGACATTCAAAATCAAAACCACGGTGCCGTCACCGAGGATGGAAGCGCCGCTGACCAGATCGCTGGCAACAATATCCGCAGGAAGCGCCTTGATGACGAGCTCTTCTTCTCCGACCATCTGGTCCACGACGAGTCCGAAACGGCGATCCGAAGTGCCGATGACGATGACGAAGCTGCGCTTCTTTTTCTGAGAAGCGTCCACCGCGTGAAGGCGGCCCAACGTGTTGAGGCGGACGAGCGAGAGAATCTGCTCGCGGAGGCGAAGCACTTCGCGTTGATCCACGAGCTGGATTTCCTGCTCGGAGATGCGCGTGATTTCGACGACGGAGGAAAGAGGAACGGCAAAGAGGCGGCCGCCAACGCGAAAGAGGAGGGTTTGGATGCTGGCGAGCGTGAGAGGCGCGCGGAGCTGGATGTTTGTGCCCTTGCCGGGACTGGTCAGAACATTGACGGTGCCCTTGAGGCGATCGAGGACGGTTCGAACGACATCCATACCAACGCCGCGGCCAGAGACTTCCGTGATTTCGGCGGCGGTGCTGAAACCGGGTTCAAAAATAAGATTCAGGGTTTCGGACTCGGTGAGGCGGGAAACCTCCGCAGGTTTCAAGAGGCCCGTTTCGACGGCATGCTTGCGGACGAGATTCAGATCAATCCCACGGCCATCGTCCCGGACTTCAATGACGACTTGAGTGCCTTGGTGAAAGGCATTAAGGGTAATGGATCCACGCGCGGGCTTGCCGGCCGCGAGGCGCTCTTCGGCAGGCTCAATGCCGTGGTCCACAGCGTTTCGGACGATGTGGGTGAGCGGCTCAGAAAGCGAATCGAGAATGCTCTTATCGAGATCGGTGTTTTGACCGCTGAGTTCGAGGGCGACATCCTTGCCGCAGTGTTTGGCGACATCGCGAACGACACGCGGGAAACGGCGGAAAAGCTGCTCGACGGGAACCATGCGGATCTTGAGGACGGACTTGTGCAGTTCGTCGAGAACGCGAGACTGGAACTGGAGAGCGTCCACGAGCTTGGTGCGAACGGGATCCTTGGAATGGCGCTGATCGAATTCAGTAAGCGCACGATTGAGCATGGACTTGCCAATGATGAGTTCGCCGACGAGGTTCATCACGGAATCAATGCGGGAAGCATCCACGCGGAGAGTGCTTTCCGCGACCGTGGCGACCGCCGAAGAGGCTCCGGCAGGCTTTGAGGCGGGATCTTCGGCGTCACTCGCGCCCTGTGCGGCTTGGGATTCCGCTGCAAGAAGTTCGCCGAGGAGCTCGTGCTCAAGCGTCTCCGGAGCCGCAGCGCGCTCGACGCGGACTTCCGCAACAATCGCGGGGATACGACACCGCTGCAAGATGTGCGCTTCGGGATGCTGGGTGGCGAGAGCCGCCTCGACGACCTCGACGGAAACGGCGGCCGAATTGTCCTCCGGCCGAAGCGCGATGACCGTGCCACTTCCATGCAAAACATTGCGAATCAGCTGAAAGGCAGCGGCGCGCATGGCGCTTTTCGGATCAATGCGCAAAGCGACGTTGTAGACGATTTCGCCGCGATGGAGGCTTTCGGAAATCATGAGCTGCTCGTACTCACTCCACTGAAACTGGGCGGGGACGACGGGTTGCGGAGCGACGGAGGCCTGCGGAGACACCGGGGCGGCGAGAAGGTCCTTGATCATGGCGCGAAGGCCGTCCGCTGCAGGAGGTTTCGCGCGGCGCTGATAGGAGGCCAGCATGGCCTCGAACGTGTCGGCGGCGGCAAGAACGATTTCAGCCAGTTTTGCTCCATGGGCCTGGCCGATTTGAGGCGAGAGAACGTCCTCAAGTTCGTGCGCGAGCTCACTGAGCTTAGCAAAGCCGCACGCGGCGGAATCACCCTTGAGGGTGTGGACGGAGCGGCGGACGCTGCGAATGACCTCTTCATCGGAGGGGCGCGCTTCGAGTTCGAGGCCCGCTTCATTGAGCGACTGGAGAAGTTCGGAAGCGCTCTCAAAAAAGAGCGAACGGAGTTCGCCGCCACGATCCTCGGGGGAACGTTTCACCCGGCCACCTCGAGACGTTGATATGCGGTGCCATTGTTTTCGTGAACCATGCGGAATTTCTGGGTAAGCCCGAAGAGACTTTCCGCATGGCCGACGAAGAGATAACCGGCTGGATTGAGACAGTGATAAAACTTTTCGATGAGGCGCTTCTGCTCGGCTTCGTCGAAATAGATCATGACGTTGCGGCAGAGAATGATGTCGTTGCGGCGGGGGAGAAATTCGGTTTTGAGATTGTGGAAGTCGAACTGAACGAGTTCCTTTAATTGCGGCTTTACGAAGTAGCGGTCACCAGCTTTTTCAAAATAGCGGAGGCGGCAGGTGTAGTCCACGGGCTCCATCTGGACTTCGGTGTAAGAGCCTTCCTGACCGGCGCGGAGGCTGGCATAACTGATATCGGAAGCAAGAATCTCCAGCTTCCAGGGCGGAGGGATGAGAGGCTTGGGCGAAGGCATGTCAAAGGGGAGCGGATTGCGCAAGTAGTAGTAGGCCAGAGCATCACAGACGAGGATGGCAACGGAATAAGCCTCCTGACCGGAGGAGCAACCCGCGCTCCAGACGCGCAGGGTCCAATCGCGGCGTTCCTGCTTCTTGTGAAGGAGCTCTTCGAGAATGGATTTTTGCAGGAGATCGAGCTGTGGACGATTGCGAAAGAAACTGGTTTCGTTGACGGTGAGATTCTCGAGAAGGAGAGCGAGCTCGGCTTTGCCCTCGCGGCTGGTGAGCAAGCGGTAGTAGCTATAAAAGGATTCCAGCTGAGTGGCCTTCAAGCGGCGCTGGAGACGGTCCTTGAGGAAATGAGAGCGGCGTTCGTCGAAGAACATGCCGCATTCCTGATAGACGAGGGTCTGCAGAAGCTTGAGTTCGGCTTCAGTGAGCTGCACTTGCGCTGTGAGCGTTCCCATATCGGGTGCGTGCGGCGGTCCGGCGGCGCAGATGCCGTCAGGAGAGGACGGTGGCGACCGTTTCCGCGGCCTCCTCGAGACGATGGATTTCCGGACGATGCAAAAGCTTGGCAATGTCGAGCAGGATGATGAGGCGCCCGCTCAACTTACCGACACCGGTGACGTAACTCGCATCGGAGTCGGCAAAGACAATTCCGGGAGGAACGATTTCGGAAGGGGGAATTTTGATGACTTCCGAAGCGGAATTGACGATGAGTCCCAAGAGTTTATTCTCCAGCTCGACGACAAGAATGCGGTTTTTCTTATCGGTCTTGATTTCCGGCTGGCGAAAGCGTTTGCGGAGATCCATAACCGGAATGATTTTCCCGCGCAGATTGATGACGCCTTCGATGGTTTCCGGAGCGTTGGGAACCGCAGTGATGGAAGGGACGCGAACAATCTCGCGAACGGAGCCAATGGGGACTCCATAGGTCTCTCCCCCGATGCGAAAACCGACGACCTGAATCTCTTTATCCATTCGGCGAGCTCCGGCTCCTCAGGACTTGGAGATTTCCGCGTACTCGAGTTCCTGAGCACGCTGAATATCGGCAGCCCGGCGCTGAGTCACGGCTTCGCGGCGCGTGCGCAACTGCCCGGAACGGTCGAGAACAAAGCGGTCCATGCTCTCGAGCAAATTGCGGGAGAGCTTGAGCATCTGCTCGGCGGCGGCGGAGAGTTCGGTGGAGCTGGAAGCAGACTGCTGGACGAGTTCGCGCATCTTGTCCATGGCGCGGACGACGGCCTGCGCGCCGGAAGCCTGCTCCTCGACGGCGGAGTTGATCTCCTGGGTGATTTCGGTCAGGCGCGAAGTGGCTTTGCCGATTTGGGCAGAACCGACGGATTGCTCGTTGGTGGCGGCGCCGATTTCTTGAGAGAACTTGAATACTTCGGTGACGACGTTGGAAATTTTGTGGAGGGCGGCGCCGAGGTCGTTGCCGAAGGTGAGACCTTCCTCGACGATACGGGTGCTGCGCTCCATATTCTCAACGGCCTGGCGCGCTTCTCGCTGGATGCTTTGAATGAGGTCGGCAATTTCCTTAGTGGATTGGGTGGATTTTTCCGCCAGCTTGCGGACTTCGTCGGCGACGACGGCGAAGCCAAGGCCGTGTTCCCCGGCGCGGGCGGCTTCGATGGCGGCGTTCAGAGCGAGCAGATTGGTCTGTTCGGCAAGATCGTCAATGACCTCGATGATGCGGCCAATGTCGTCGGCGCGGTGGCCGAGAACGTTGATGATTTCCGCGGAGGACTGAATGGCTTTGTTAGTGCGGTTGAGGCCGTCGGTGGTTTTTTCCATGGTCTGGATGCCGACGACGACTTCCTCACGGGAGCGGTTGGCGATATCAAGGAGAACCTTGGCGGTGTCGGCGACGCGCTGAATGGAAGTGACCATCTGGTCTATGGAAGCGGAAGTTTCGGCGACACTGGAAGCCTGGACCTGAGTGTTCTTGACGACGTTCTGCACGTTGATGCTCATCTCGTGCATGGTGCTGGTCACTTCTTCAATCGCCGAGGACGCCTGCACGCTGACCTTCGCCGACTCATCGGCCGCTCCCGCCACCTGGTTGGAGCCTGCGGACACCTGCGAGGCCGCGTCGCGCGTATTGCGCACGATTTCCTGCAAGCCATGCGACATGCGCTGGAACGCATTGCCCAGTGTGTCGCGCTTCGACCGCGGTGTGACTTCCACGGTCAGGTCGCCTTCCGCAACGGCCATGGACACCGCCGCCATTTCCTTCAAGTACGCAACCATGTTGTTGAAGGTGGTCGCCAACGCGCCAATTTCATCGTTACGGTGGATATCAATGTTCTGGTCGAGGTCGCCCGAATTCCCGATTTCCTGGGCCACCGTGATCAAGTGCTGAAGCGGCTCGGTAATGGACTTGGCGGTTTTGATGGCGGTCCAAATTCCAAAAGCAATCGCGCCCAGGGTACCAACCACGATAATGGCTATGGCAATT
>DATJAD010000078.1:0-6962 GCA_035516615.1 Candidatus Acidiferrum sp. | reverse complement strand
TGGCGGTCGTACCGCGTGATGATGCCCCAATTGCCGCCGGCATAGACGATATCAGGATCGCGGGGATCGGCAACGATGTAGCCGCTTTCGCCTCCGGCAACGTCGTACCAGTCTTTATCGGTGATGAGGCCGTGATTGGTCTGGCTGGCGATGGCGACGGTGGAGTTGTCCTGCTGGGCGCCGTAAACGTGGTAGAAAAACTGGTTGTCCACATTGACGTGATAGAACTGCGCGGTGGGCTGATTGTCCTGCGTGGTCCAGGTTTTGCCGCCGTCCACGGTGATGGTGGCGCCACCGTCGTTGCCTTCGATCATGCGATTAGGATTTTGCGGGTCAATCCAGAGGGCATGGTCGTCGCCGTGTGGAGCGGGGACAACGGTGAAGTGCGCGCCGCCGTCAGTGGAACGGTAGGTTCCGGTGTTGAGGATGTAGATGGTCTCGGGCGATTTGGGATCGGCCCAAATGTGCATGTAATACCAGGCGCGTTGCGTGAAGCGCTGATCGCCGTTGATGTAATGCCAGGTTGCGCCGGAATCGTCGGAGCGGTAGACGCCGCCTTTCTTGGCTTCGATTAATGCGTAGACGTGCTCGGAATCGGCCCCGACTGCGAGGCCGATACGGCCATAGACGCCTTCGGGCAAGCCGTGGCCGGTGAGCTGGGTCCAGGTCGCGCCGCCATCCACGGACTTGTAGATGCCGCTGCCGGGTCCACCGCTGGTGAAGCTATAAGGAGTGCGTACTTCCTGATAGAGCGAAGCATAGACAATGTGCGAATTGTTGGGATCAAAGACGAGATCCACGGCACCGGTTTTGTCGTCCTTGTAGAGGACTTTTTGCCAGGTTTTTCCGGCATCGGCGGAGCGGAAAACGCCGCGCTCAGGATTCGGGCCGTAAGCGTGGCCGATGGCGGCGACCAAAATGGTGTCTGGATTTTTGGGATCAATCAAAATTTTGGAAATGTGGCGGGAATCCTCAAGGCCGATGCGGGCCCAGGTTTTGCCTCCATCCACGGATTTGTAGATGCCGTCGCCGTGGGAAATATTTCCGCGCAGGCAAGGCTCGCCGGTGCCGGCGTAAATGACGTTGTGATCGCGGGGATCAATGGCGAGGGCGCCGATGGAAGAGACGGATTCGTGCTGGAAAAGAGGTTCCCAGGAATTGCCGGCGTCTTCTGTTTTCCAAACGCCGCCCGCGACGGCGCCGAAATAGTAGACATCGGGATCACCGGGAATTCCGGTGACGGCTTCGACGCGGCCACCGCGGAACGGTCCGATGTTGCGCCACTTCATGCCGGACCAAAGCTTGGCGTCGAGCGTTTGCGCTTGCGAGCTGCGCGCGAGTTGAGACGCGGAGGTGGACAGAAAAAGGACAAAGATGAACACAGAGATGCGGCGAAGATTCATTCCAGTTCCCCCAGAAAGGATGATTGCGGACACACATCGTAATACTTTCGAGAGCGAAGTGCGAACTTCTATTCCCCTGAAATCGGAGACGGCGCAGCCGCAGAGAGGGCGGAGCGAACGGCGGAGGAGAGATTTTTCTCGAAGCTATCGTCGCCGAAGCCGTCCGAGCGGTAGACGATTTTTCCCGAGCGGTCGAGGACAATCACGGTAGGGAAGTCCTCGACGCCGAATAGATTGTCCAGGCCGTCGGCAAAAACAACGGTGGTCTTGGGTCTCACTTCGTTGAGGTACGGCGGAACGAGTGACTCGTCGTCATCGCAATTGGCGGAAAGGAAGACGGCGTCCTTTTCACTCTGGAATTCGGAGGCGACGTGTTCGTACTGAGGTTCGAGAGCGCGGCAGGGGCCACACCAGGTGGCCCAGAAGTTCACGATGAGGACTTTTCCCTTTATGGGAGCGAGTGGAAACGCCTCGCCCGCGGGAGCGGTGCGCAGGATAAAGGCGTAGGGATCCTTGAGGCCTCCGTTGCGGGCAGGTTTGGGCGCCGAGGCAGAAGTAACTTCATCGTAGGTGTGGAGGATGAAATCGCCGAGGCCAGCATCGTCGCCGTGGGAGCGGCGCCAAACGTTGCCGAGTTTCAGGCGGATTTCCTCCCGGCCGGCTCCCGGCGAGGCAGAATCGGCAAGAGCAAAGGCGCGGGCGTACTCGGTAATAGCGGCAGGGTAATCCTTGCTGAGTTCGTCGAGTTCGCCGAGGTGAAGAGCGGCGGCGGCATTGGGCAGAAGCGAATAGCTGGCTTGATAGTCCGCGCGCGCAGCGGAAGTATCGTGAAGCTTGGATTCGAGGCGCCCTCGGAGGAGAAGAACGCTCATCTCGTCGCGATTTTTTTGATCTTCCCACTCTCGCGGGGAAACGCGGGGCGATTTTTCGCCGAGTGATGAGCTTTTGACGTATTCGAGAACGCGCGAGGAATAGTTGACGGCGCGGCGCAGCGCAGCTTCGTCGCCGGATTTTTCGAGGAGTTGGATGGCGACAATGGTGATGGACATGTCGTCGGGAGTGAGGGCGACGATGCGCTCGGCGTAGTCGGTGGCACGAGGGATATCGCGAAGCTGGAGGCAGGCTTCGACGAGAGCGCGGTAGATTTGCGGGCGCTGGGGAGATTCGGGGTAAGTCCGGAGATAATCTTCGAGGTTGCGGACAAGCGCGGCGCGGTCATTTCCCGCGGAATTAATGGCCTTCTGGAGTTCTTCGGCGGGAGATGGAGGCTTCGCGGTGGATTCCTTTTTGCTGGAGCGGGATTTCGGTTTGGGCTGCGCGGCGGGCGAGGCATCCTGGGCGCGGGAGGATGCGAACGGAGCGAAAAGGATCAGAATCAAAAAAACCAGCCGAAATCGGCGAGAAAGCTTCATTGGGCTGATTGTAAGCGGAATGCGCGATGAGGGAAAGACGCAGGCAGAAGAGTGAGCGCCGGAATCAAAGTGCCGAACGGCGCTTGAGAACAAAGCCCAGGAGGATCAGCAGGATCACGGCGACGACGTTTATGACGACCTTGCCGATGAAGTCGAGGCGGAGCCATCCGGGTGACGCGTAACTGCTAGCCATGCAAGCTATGAGCGCGCCAAAGACGAGGGCATAGCGATGCATATCGCTCCAGGCAGGAGAGGCGGCCCAGAAACGTATGATTGCCAGCGCGAGAACGGCCCAGACAATTCCGGCGGCGATGGAAATCCAAAAGGGCGGCAATCGACGCGGCATGAAGTTCAAGCCGATGAACAGGAACGCCGGAACGGAGAGAATGGCCGCGGCGATGCCAGTGACGATCGGGACGGGTGCACGGCGGGCGGCGATGATGGGCGGCCCGGAATCGGCTCGAAAAGAGAAGGCGATGGCAATGAGAATCAGGATAACGACGAGCCCGGCGAGAATGTAGGCGAGTGGGGGCGTGTAGATCGGCACGTGAAACGCAATCGGGCGCGCGCGTTGGGTCCATAGATACCAGGCAATGCAGGAGCCGAGGAGAAAGACAACGGACGAGATCACAATGCCTCGAGAGCGCAGCCACGGATGGTTGCGACGCGAGGGAAAGAGCAATTCCACCACCTGAACGGGAACAAGAACGATCCAGACACATTCGAAGATTATGAGCGCGAAGAACCACACCCAGTTCACGCCAAATACGCGGCCGTAGATGTGAAGGGGATCCAAGCCAACGATGGGAGAAAAGGACGTTTGCTGGATGGCGCATTCCTCCGCGACGCCGAGAGCCAGGCCCAGAGAAATCAGGCTGGGCCATCCGCGGCGCGTGCGGCGCACGGCTTCGCGGATGAGCAACGCCCCGACACCCCAGACCATGATTTCCGGGATCAACACGAAAATGTAGCTGAGGCGGGTTGCTCCGGAAAGGAGCTCACCGGAGAGCGGCGCGAAGAAGAGCAAAAGAAGGATTGGACCGAGACGCTGCCAACGCGTGAGCGAAGCGGAGGGCGAGGTTGGCGCGGGAAGCTCTTCCCGAACGCTCATAGCAATTCCTTTTCGTCAGAGCGCCCCGGAGAACAGGAATTTTCTCCAAGGCTCCTGAATATTCTACGAAACCGACGAGGAAAAATATCAGGGGAATCGCGCGCCGGCGAAGAGAGGCGCAAAGAGATTTGTTCAGGAACCGCGCTGGATATTGATGGCGCCTGAAATCGTGTGAATCTCGACGCGGCCGCCGCCCGCGCCGACGCGCGCCCGCAGAGAATGGCGGCCCTGCTCTTCGACGACGATGGGAACGCCGGTACGAATCTCCCCCGAAGTGGCGTCCGCAGTAAGGTAGAACGCCGCATTGGAGGGCACCGTGATCGTGACGCCGCCGGAAGCGGTCTTCAGACTCCAATACGCGTTGCCTGAAGGATTTCCGATCACGGTAAGGCCGCCGGAGGCGCTGGCGGCCCGCACGTCATTATTGGCCCCGCTCACGTTGATGGAGCCGCTGGCGGTATTGGCGTCCACGCGGCTGCCGGGATTGACGATGTCAATGGAGCCGGAGAGTGCGTCAACCTGAACAGAGCCTTTGATGGAGGAGGCATTCACGGAACCCGATGCGCTGGAGACGCGAAGGTCGTCGCCGACGTCGGATACATCGGTGGAACCGCTTGCGGAATTAATCTTTACGCTGCCGGAGACCTGTTCGACGCGGACGGCGCCGGACGCCGAGTCCACCGATACCGGACCGTGAACCTTGCGCACGGTGACGGAGCCGGAGGCAACTGAAACGTCTACCTCTGCCAAGTCGGGGACTTCCACTGTGTAATCAATGGCGACGTTGCGAAAGTCGTTGAAGTCTTTACCAATGCGGATGGAATCGATACGCTGCTCAATGGGAGGATTCGAGATAACTTCGTTGAGTTGCTTTTGGGCGTCCTGGAAAAGCCAACCATGGGCTCGCACATTCGCATGGATTTGAACCTTGCCCTGAGAGCCGCCGGTGATGACGACCTCGCCGGAAGCGGTGGATAGGTCGAGACGGATCGGGCCGCTGACGTTCAGGGTGCGTTCGAAAGAGCCGGTAGCGCCTGGACCGATGCCGCAGCCGGAGAGAGAGAAAACCAGGGCGATTATGGCAGGCGCGAATTTTGTGTGACGAAGCATTCTTCCTCCGGGGGAAGATTACAATCTGAGCCTTTCCCTGTTTGTTGGTACGCAAAGGCAACAGATTATGTTCCACAAAGGCCGGATGGGCCAGGGGATCACTTTGTCAAGGCAGCGTTCAGAGAGCCTTGGCGGTAGCCCTCGAGATCGAGAGTGACATAGAGAAAACCCGCGGACTTGAGGCGGGTGGCGATTCGAGAAGCCATTTCTGGAGCGAAGGCGCGCGGGAGTTCGTCGGGCGCGATTTCGACGCGGGCCAGTTGATCGTGAAGGCGGACGCGGAATTGGCGAAACCCGAGTTCGCGCAGGGCGGCTTCGCCGCGTTCAACAAGAGCGAGGCGCTCGGGAGTGACTTCCGTGCCGTAAGGAAGGCGGGAAGAAAGGCATGCCGAAGCGGGGCGGTCCCAGGTAGGAAGACCGGCGTTGAGAGAGAGTGCGCGGATTTCGGATTTGCGCAGGCCGGCATCGAGCAGAGGCGAAAGCACACGATGCTCGGAGGCGGCGCGGTGGCCGGGACGGAAATCCAGCGTATCGTCGGCGTTGACGCCATAGGCCACGGCGCAAATGCCGCGCTTACTGGCAAGCGCATCGAGAACGGAGAAAAGTTCGTCCTTGCAGAAGTAGCAGCGGTCACCCCCATTGGCGCGGTAGGAGGGATTTTCGAATTCGCGTGTTTCGATGAACTCGTGGCGAACGGCGGCCGCGGCAATGAAAGATTCAAGCTGCTTGCGATCATGGGCAGAAAAGCTGGGGGAGACCGCTGTGACCGAAAGCGCGCGTTCGCCAAGAGCTCGATCAGCGGCCCAGGCGAGATAAGCGGAGTCCGCTCCGCCGGAAAGTGCAACGATAAGAGATGGAATTTGCGAAAGTCGGGAGAGAAGCAGGCGCTCTTTTTCCTCAGAAGAGAGTTGTGAAGAATCGCCGGCGCGAATTTGTACGAAGGCGTTCACGGACGATGAAAGTATAACGCACCATCCGAGAAGAAAACCAAACGAGAGACACTGCTTCGAGAAGAAGGCGTAGAGCAACGGCAACGGAAGGAACGCACTATTTGAAATCGAGAAGGACGTCCACGGTGGATTTTTCGGCGTCAGTGCGGAGCCAGTGGCCGACCTCGTCGTAGTGAATGGGAAGATCGCCAAAGATTTCCTTGGAATGATTTTCGAGCTTGGTCAAGAAATCCTCGTACTTGATCTTGTCAAAGATTTCGCCGGCGGCAATCGGAAACGTGGATCGAATCTTATCCTCCCCCGTCGGCGAAATACCGGTAAGGACAAATCCGCCCATACGGTATTGGCGGCCCTCGTTGATCTGAACTTTGTAGGAAATGGTATGCGCAGAGTCGTCGTAGGACGGGTCGGGCGAAATTTTCGCTTCCAGGTAGCCGCGCCGGCCATATTCCTCGCCGATGCGTTCCCACGCGCCTTCGAGGGCCATTTCGTCGGCCACCTGGCCATTCCTGGAGCCCAAAAAGCTATCCAGAGTCAGGCTCGACATCGCGTTGTTGCCGGACCACGTCGCGCCCGTGAAATGGTAGACCGGGCCGGGAACGATCGGGATGTAGACGGGAATCTCCGTGGGCAGGGGAAGATTCGGATCACCAGTGAGACGAATTTGCGCCGGACCGAGCTTTACCCGGAGGTACCCTTGCTGCGTGTAGATCGGCCGAATGTGCTCCGACAGGAAAACGTCAATGTACATGCGCGAGAATGGCTTGCCAATGATCTCCGAAAGGTGCTGCTGTACGGCGCGGTTGTCGGCAAGAGCTGGATCGCTGAATTCCAATTTAGCGATGCGAAGAGAAGGGCCCTCAATCGTAAATTCCTGGACGCTCCCGTCGCCAATGGGATTGGGAACGATCTGGAGCTGCACGGTGACATTGAGTTTGTGGGAGTCAATTAAGTCCCTGACAGCATCGGTAGCAAT
>DATJAD010000077.1:0-13426 GCA_035516615.1 Candidatus Acidiferrum sp. | reverse complement strand
ATGGACGGCAAAAGCCGACCCGCAGAATCGCACTCTAGGAGTGAATCTCGCGCTCGACCCGTCCACCGGAAGAATCATCAAGCGCGAGAATTTCGATCAGCGGCAGTGGATCGACCGCGCCGTCGAAATCGGCGTCGCCGCGCACGAAGGGCAACTCTTCGGTTTCGCGAATCAACTACTAGGTCTATTTACCGGGCTGGGTGTCGTAACTTTGAGTGTCAGCTCTCTGGTCTTGTGGTGGCGTCGGCGTCCGGAAAAAGTTCTTGGAGCTCCCGCAGCTTTACAGCGAAAACCGCATCGTACGACCTTCCTGCTAATTGTTGTGGCGCTTGCTGTGTATTTGCCCCTTCTAGGGATATCCCTCATCGCGGTGAGGCTGATAGAAGCATTTGTGTTGAGACGCATTCCCCTGACACGCAACTGGTTGGGCTTAGCGGGAGCCTGAAGAAGATAAGTAGTGCGTGATATCGTAGGCGACACGAACGACGGCACTTAGAATTTGCATTCTAGAGGCCTCTAAGCAGCGCGGATGAGCTCAATTCGGAATGCCACGGTCAATAAATTCGGTACGTTGCAGGCCACCGCAACCAGTTTGAGATCCGCAGGCCGGGCATCAGGCGCCCGGCCTTTCTTATTTGCGCGGGGTTATGAGCCCGGAGAGTCGGGCTGACAATTTCTTGCGAGTCCCGGAAATCCACCGGGACTCGGGGCCGAAGATCGTCACGCAGTTCTCTTCGACTCCTTCGCACAGGGCAGGCAATTCTGAGGCAAACATTGTGCTGTTGGAAGCTGAGTTGTATGCTGCCGGTCGGCCAGCCAAGCAAGATGAAAGACTCGAATGGTCATGCGGGGAATATTCATGCCGGGAATGATGGAAAAGGAGCTATGTCACTGAGAAAAATCGTCGTCCTACCGTTGTCACTACTGATCCACGCTCTATTCTTTCTTCCGGCAGCAGCCAGCCAGACCATCCGTGTGGATGTCACACCAAGCCACTCCACAAACGAGTTCGTGCCCACGAAAACTCTGGGTGCCGCGATTGACCGGATCGCTGTGCCGGTTTTCGATAAAACTCTCACTGAACCCACCTTGAAGAAAGTTTTGGAATCGGGCTGGCAAACCGTGACGTACCGCCAGAACACCGAGCTGCTAGTTGAGGCATGGCACTGGAATCCGGAAGGCACGTGGAGCGATCCCCGGGGAGAAGGATATTTTACGGGGTCGAGCACTCCCAATCAGTTCGTTCGATATTCCTACGGGTATGCACTTCCTCATCGAGGCTTCACGCGAAACGACGGTACGGGGAATGCCGGCTATTCCCGATTGACGGATGGCGATGCAGCGACCTATTGGAAGAGCAATCCTTATCTGGCCCAAAGATTCACAGGCGAAAGCGACGCCTTGCATCCGCAGTGGGTGATCCTCGAATTGTCCCAGGACACGCCGGTGGACAGTATCCGAATCGCCTGGGCGGACCCGTATGCCACGCAATATCTCGTTCAGTATTGGACCGGTGAGGATCCCATCCACAAACCGACGCTCGGCGCCTGGAATTCCTTCCCAGAGGGAGTCGTGACGGACGGCAAAGGCGGCTCTGCAACGATTCGCTTGTCCCTGACTCCTATTCCCGTCCACTTTGTGCGCATGTGGATGACGAAATCCTCAAACACTTGCGATTCGCATGGCTCGGCAGACCCAAGAAACTGCGTTGGCTATGCCATCAAGGAACTATACCTGGGAACAACGACTCCCGATGGCGCGTTCCACGACGTGCTACGGCACACGAAGGACCAGGCGCAAACCACGACCTACTGTTCTTCCGTAGATCCTTGGCACCAGTCTTCCGATCGCACCACCACAAAGCAGGCCCAATTAGGATTCGATTTCTTTTATACCAGCGGAGTGACGCGAGGGCTGCCGGCGATGGTACCAGTGGCCTTGCTGTATGACACTCCGGAGAATGCCGTTGCGGAGATTTCGTATCTGGAAAAGAGCCACTACCCAATCTCCTACGTGGAAATGGGAGAAGAGGCGGACGGACAGTACATGCTTCCGGAAGATTACGCTGCTCTCTATCTGCAATGGGCCGCGGCACTGCACCGCGTTGATGCGTCCCTGAAGCTCGGAGGCCCGTCTTTCCAGGGAGTGAATAGCGACATCGAGGTCTGGCCGGATGCGCAAGGCCGGGTGTCCTGGACGCGCCGTTTCCTCGACTATCTTCGCCAGCATGATGGCATGAAGGAATTATCATTTTTCTCCTTCGAGCATTATCCCTTCGATCCTTGCCGAATTCAGTGGAGCAGTTTGTATGAGGAGCCCGGGTTGGTTAGCCACATCATGAAGGTCTGGCGCGACGATGGCGTGCCTCCGGACATGCCCATGTTCATCACGGAGTCGAATCTCTCCTGGGCCACAGGCGAGAGCTACATGGATAACTTTGCCGGCTTGTGGCTCGCCGACTACATTGGCTCTTTTCTAAACGCGGGAGGAAAAGGAGTCTACTACTTCCACTATCTTCCTCTGCCGATGGAGCGGGGCTGTAACGACTCGCCAGGAACGTTTGGAATGTTCACCACGGACGCCAGCTATCAGATTCAACAGCCGCTCTCGCAGTTCTTTGCCAGCCGGTTGATCAATACCGAGTGGGTGCAGCCGGGCGAGCGCGCGAACCGCGTGTTTCCGGCCCAGAGCGACTTGAGCGACGGAGCCGGGCATGCTTTGGTTACCGCTTACGCGATCAAGCGGCCAGATGGAGATTGGTCCGTGATGATCGTCAACCGAGACCAGGAGAATGCGCATAAGGTGCGCATCCTTTTTCAGGACGAGAGCGACAAGATGGCCAACACGTTCACGGGCCCCGTGGCGATGGCCACATTCGGGAGAGATCAATACCAATGGCATGCGGCCCGCACCATTTTCATGGCCCACGCCGAGCACGATTATGATCCATCCGTGATCGTCGTACAGGGAGGCCATGCCGATCCCGACGGACCCATAGCCTTCTCTTCAATTGAGGCGCGCACCGAAACCTGGTATGAACTGCCGAGAGCGTCCATAACCGTTCTCCGAGGCAAATTCAGCCCACAATAGCCAGCCGCAAGCACGCTCCTCACCGCGATGGTAGTTTGACTCAGCAGCGACTCAACAAGCGTCAATGCGCTCGATGGCAGAGTTGAGTTCCGCGAGAATTCCTGAGAGCCGGCCCTAAGAGGCTCGATGAATCCTGAACGCTGCCGGATCATTGGCGCGACATTCCCGAAAATTGAAGTGTATATTTATGCGCGATGCTCTCCGCGCTAGCCAACAGTCTCAACGACCCCACCACGTGGCCATGGGACACAATTCTCTGGATCGCGGTTCCGCTGGGGGCAGGACTTGCCAAGCCCATTTTGAGGTGGATCGCCGAGCGCAGAGCAGAGGGCTGGCCATCCACCGTTGGGAGAATTGATGCGGTGGACGCGGACAAGGCAAGCCGATGGTCCATGCATGTGCAAGGATCCAAAGCGAATGTCGCGGAGATTCACTATTCCTACCGCATTGACGGAAATTGGTACACAGGCCAGTACAGGAGAGACTTCCGCGGAGCCAAAGATGCCGACGAGTTCATCCGCGACCTCAGAGGCATGACTGTGAAAGTGCACTACCAAGCCTCAAAACCGTCGGTTTCGAAGCTGCTTAACGCATCGGTTGACGCACTGCATCTGGGGCGGCCGCCGCTCTCTTCACGCCAGATTACTTCCGGTCCCACGGAAGACGCAACGGTCATAGGACCGAAAGGAATTTTCTGGATTCTGCTTGCCATCGCCGCCCTCGCGGTGCTCTTTCACAGGTGATTCAACGCAGTGAAGTCCGGAAGAACGCACAGGAACCTGAAGAACCATGGCCCAAATTTGGTTTCGAGAATTCCAGGCGATTGCATTATATTGCGGACGGCAAGTAAAACGCTTCAGGCAAGTTCTTTACAAAATCCAGTACTGTTCGTGAGGTTCTCGAATGAGTTCGCTATCCCGCCGCGACCTGCTGCGCTCCGGCCTTGCGTTGTCCGCCACTTCCCTGCTCCCCAGCAACGCTCTGGCACGAGTGAACGCCCTGCTCGAAACGTATCCAAACGCTCCATCCGCGGAGGCGGCCTCCGCGATTGCCCCGCGGGAGCACCTGCTCTTTGATTTCAACTGGAAATTCGCCTTTGGAAATGCGGACGACCCGGCGCGCGACCTGGGCTTTGGGAAGGACCAGGGCGATTTTGCCAAATCCGGCGACTTCGATTTTGCAAAGGTGAAGTTTGATGACTCGAAGTGGCGCGCGCTCAACCTGCCTCATGACTGGGCCGTCGAGCTCCCTTTTGTGCATGACGATAATCTCCAAAGCCACGGCTATAAACCGCTCGGACGCAGTTATCCCGAAACGAGCGTGGGGTGGTACCGGCGCGTTTTTGGGATTCCCAAAGAGGATTTCGGCCGAAGAATCGTGGTCGAATTCGACGGCGCGTTCCGCAGCGCGGTGGTCTTTCTAAACGGATATTTCATCGGCCGCAACGACAATGGCTATGCACCGTTCCGGTTTGACGTCACGGACTTTGTGAACTTCGGGGGACCAAACTCAATCGCGGTTCGCATGGACGCGAGTTTCGGCGATGGATGGTTCTACGAAGGCGCCGGAATCTATCGTCATGTGTGGCTCACAAAAACGGACGCGTTGCATCTGGGCAAGTGGGAGAGCTATGTCCGCAGCGACGTGAAAGGCGACGCGGCGGCGCTCAGTTTGGGAACCGTTGTCGAAAACCAGGGAACGCAAGCCGAAAGCTGCCGTGTGCGCTGGCAGATTCTGGACACTGCGGGCAAGACGGTCACGACCGTGGACTCCGAGCGCCAGTCAGTGGCCGCTGAGGGCTCAGCAATTTTCACGGCCACTGCGAAAATCACAAATCCAGCTCTATGGTCGCCAGAGACTCCAAATCTTTACACCGCGATCGTGAGCTTGGAGGCAGGCGCGAAGCGCCGCGATGCGGAGCGGGTGACGTTTGGCGTGCGCACGCTGTCTTTTGACGTGGACAAAGGATTCTTTTTGAACGGCAAATCCGTGAAAGTGAAAGGCACCTGCAACCACCAGGATCATGCGGGCGTAGGCGCTGCGCTTCCCGACCGCTTGCAGTGGTATCGCGTCGCGGTGCTCAAGGAGATGGGCTCGAATGCCGTCCGCACCTCGCACAATATGCCCACGCCCGAATGGGTGGAGGCCTGCGACCACTTGGGAATGATGATGCTCTGCGAAACGCGTCAGATGAGCTCAAACGACGAGGGTCTCGCGCAACTTGAGGTGATGATCAAGCGCTATCGCAATTCTCCGTCCATCATTCTGTGGTCCATGGGCAATGAAGAAGGGATCCTGCAGAGCACCGACCAGGGGGAGCGGATCATGCGCACGATGGTGGAGCGTTCGCATGAACTCGACCCGACGCGTTTGTGTACCGCGGCGGTCAACGGAAATTTCGGCGAAGGCCTTTCCAAAGCGCTGGACGTCGAGGGCTTCAACTACAACCTGGATAAGCCCGACGCTTACCACGCGGCCCATCCGAAGCAGCCGACGATCGGCACGGAGACTGCAAGCACTGTTTCAACGCGCGGGATTTACAGCACGGACCCGCTGCGGAACTGGGTCAGTGCATACGACTTGAATCATCCGCCGTGGGCCGAGTTGGCCGAAGAGTGGTGGAAGTTCTATGCGGCTCGCGAATGGCTCGCTGGAGGTTTCGCTTGGACCGGCTTCGACTATCGGGGCGAGCCGACGCCTTACGGCTGGCCCTCGATCAATTCGCAGTTTGGAATCGTGGATATGTGCGGATTCCCCAAGGACAATTTCTTTTACTACAAGGCCTGGTGGGGATCGGAACCCATGCTGCATCTGTTCCCGCATTGGAATTGGGCGCAGCGCGAAGGCGAGCCGATCTCCGTTTGGGTGCACTCGAACCTCGACGAAGTGGAGCTCTTCCTGAACGGAAAGAGCCAGGGAAAGCAAAAAGTTTCTCCCCTGACGCACCTCGAATGGAAAGTGAAATACGAACCAGGGGTGCTCGAAGCGCGCGGGAGCAAGGACGGTAAAATTGTCGTAACCGAAAAACGTGAAACGACAGGCGAGCCGGCTTCCATCCGTCTGACTGCCGACCGCACGGAGATTGCTGCGAACGGCGAAGACGTCGCCGTCGTTCGTGTTGAAGTCCTTGACAAAGAGGGGCGTCCCATACCCACAGCCGACAATCTGATCAGTTTCAGAATCAGCGGCGAAGGAGCATTGATCGGGGTCGGAAATGGAGACCCGAATTGCCAGGAGTCCGACAAAGCGCCGAAGCGAAGTCTCTTCAACGGCCTCGCTCAGGTGATTTTGCAGGCGAGCAAAACGCCCGGAACCATCACCATCGAAGCGTACACGGAACCCTGGCCTCCGCCGAAATTGGCGGCAGCCACACTGGAGATCCCCACGAAGCAAGTGGAGGCGCGGCCGGCGGTCGCTTAATCAGTGGCCGGAGCTTCTGCCCGTTGCCGGGGGCGTTTCCCGCGGTGCCTCCGCAACGGGAGACTTCACCAGAATCGGCCAACGCGGAAACGTAAAATTTCCTCCGGCGTCATCAATTACATTAACCTGGCAGGTATAGAATCCGGGTTTCAAACTCTGCAGCGGCAAATCAAAGCGGAACGACACTGCTTTGCGGTCGGGCGCATTGAGCTCGTCCGCGCGGACAGGTTTTGATTCGTAGACCTTTTTGCCGCCCTGAAGAAGCTCAATGCTGGTGAGCACGCGAACAGCTCCGTGAGGGGCTTTTTCCCGCGCCCCGTTCGTGGCAGCAACATTGTTCTTTTCTTTTGCGGGATCGTACAACTCAAACTGGAGATACAGATGCTGGTCCTGCGTGAAAACATGCGTCACGCTGGGGACAAGCTCCTCTCCATCGCTGACCAGCGGATCGAAAACCTTCTTACCCGAGGAAACCGGCACGCGTTTGCTGCTGAGAACCACCGAACTCATCTTTAGCGGGGCTTTCCTCAGATCGGGAATCTGCACATCGGTCTCGAACGATCCCATCCGGCCGGTGCGGTTCTCGCGGACGATGAACTTCAGGTGATAGCTCCCCGGCGCGAGCAAAAAGCTCGTGTTGTACTGAACGTTCTTGCGGCGCACTTGTTGCGAGCTGTCCACCGCGAGCTTCACGGTATCGCGCAAACGCCCGACGGGGAACTTTCCGCTCTCCAGGACTTCGCCGATGATATCAATCATGGCGTTGTCTTTGTCCTTCTCGGTGACGAAAGGAATCTGTGATCCGGGAACGACGAGCGAAACAGCAAGGTAGTAGTGAGAGTCGTCCTTGCGAAAAAACGCCGTCCCGGCGTAAACCGCAACGTCCGTTTGCGGAAGTTCCGATGCGAGCTCGTCGTCGAGTTGCTCCTCACGGTCCGCTTTTTGCAGGTGCTGGAAGTCGCGATCGGCGTAATATCCGGCGCGATACTCGAGCTTGATGTCTTGCCGGTTGATTTTTACGCGAATGCGCCGGAAATGTCCGTCCTTCAAGTGATTGGTGCTTGTGTATCCGAGAACGTAGTACGCCGACGTGTCTCTTTGCACTTCCCGGAATACGCCGCTGAAATCATTGGTGTCGAAGAAGGCTTTTCCACCGGTGTCCGACGCTAGTGTGGAGAGAGTCTCCTGCGAAGCCGCGTTGGAACTGAGATCGTTGAGCACGGCGGCTCCCGAGTAGGCGGACTGCCCATGCAAGCTGGCGGATTGCGCTTCGCCTCCCGGAGGAAACGCCTGAAGGCCGCGAACGTCGAGAGGATAGATCGAGACATTGGCCTTCATGGCGGAGGCGGTAGCAGCGCGCAGGGCGGATTGATTGTCTACTCCGGACTGCGTTATGCCGTTGCTGAAATAAATCAGGCTCTTTTTCTGGGGAATTTTTCCGAGGATCTGCATGATGGACTGCAGCGCCAGAATCTTCCGGTCCGCGCTGAACGTGTTGTAGTCCGTGTCGTCCGCAGTGAAAGAACCTCCGGTTTCCGCGGCGCCTTCGGCGCTTCCGGTCGAGCCGTTGTCAAAGCCCTGCCCTTCGCTCGAAGCATAGGAGGAAAGCGCCGAAAGGACCTTGGCGCGATCATCGGTAAAATCGAGATCCACGCGAAGGTCCGTGGACAAAGAAACGATGGCGATCAGATCCGCGGGCTCCATTTTTGTCTGGACGAAAGTCTTGGCAGCGTCCACGGCGCGGTCAATCTGTTCCGGTTCCATGGCGCTGAAATCGAAAAAGAAGAGCATCAAGCGGCGGTCGCGTGCGTTGATCGCGGGTGCGTTTTTAGCGGCAAGGAGCGACGGCTGAGCTGCCGTGCCGCTGACCGTGGCTTCCGCGGGCCCTGCCATCGCCAGCGCGTCCACATTCTCAAAATCAAAACTGGTAACCTGCTGCTTTTGGCCGTCCTCATATACGGTGAAATCGTCCTTTTTTAAGTCGCGAACCAGATTGCCTTTTTTGTCGTGCGCAATCACGTTGACGAGAACCAGCTCGGTCGTCGCGTGAAGGCTGTAGCCTTCCTTCGCAGGCACGGGATTCTGAGCCTGCTGCGCGAAGAGCGGCCCGGCAGAGGAGAGGGCAAGCGCAGCGCTTGTGGCAAGCGAAAGCGATTTGTTCAACCAGGACATGGGCGCGCCCGTCAGAACCGGTACCTCACATTCATGGTGATTCGCCGCATCCCGCCAGCGGCCGTAACCTGCCCGAAGGTAAGCGAGTTCACGACCGTATTGATGCTCGTAAAATAGACCGTATTGAAGACGTTGGTCGCTTGCAGGCGGAGCTCCAGAGCGCGTATTTCCCGGAACTGGATGGTCTTGTTGATGGCCATATCGAGCGCGAACTGCGGCGGGCCCTCAATGATGTCGCGGCCAGCATCTCCGTAAGATGATCCGTCGGGATTCACGCACGTGGAGCTGGGCGCGCAGAACGCCGCGGTGTTGAACCATTCGGCCGTGGTCGGATTGCTGAGAGAAACATTCTGGCCGGAAACGTAGTTCGCACGCAACGACCCGCTTACGCCGCGCTCAATGTCCACCGTGCCGCCCAGAACGCGCGGCGTAAAATACATCCCGGAAGCAATCGTGAAATCCCCGCTCCATTGCCAACCGCCCAGAATGTGGGACCAGGCGCCCGACTGCGCGAACCGGCGTCCGTCCCCGAACGGTAAATCGTACATCCAGTTCCCCGTGAATTTGTGTTTCTGGTCGAAGCTCGAGAGGCCGCGATCCGCGGAGATGTCAAAAGGATTCTGGATGACAACGCTTCCGCCTCCACCAATGGACGAAGCGTCATCAATGGATTTCGAGAAGATATACGTCGCGCTGAACCCCAGTCCATTGGCCATGCGCTTGCGAATTCGGACGGACGCTCCGTGGAAAATGGAATTCCCGGTGGAGGATTCGTAGATAAAGGGCTGGATGCCACTGATGATGATCGCCCTCTGTACATCGAGCCGCGTGCCTTTGGAGCCGTTGTAATCCAAATTGAGAAGAAACCCGCCGGGCATCTGATTCTGGATGTCCAGATTCCAGATCTGTACGTAGCCGAGACGATAGTTTGGATCTACCGCGAAATTGTTGGTGGTGGTTCCGGTATTGGACGGGAATCCGTTCTCCAGCGTCAGCGACGGCGCACCGATTGTGCTCACGTTCGTCGCGGCGGTTGCAAAAGGCGGTTGGAACGCAAAATCTTGAATGAAGCTCCCGTACTGGGCCAGATTGTAGTTAATGCCATATCCCGCGCGGACAACCGTAGGTTTCGCCGGCTTCCAGGCAACTCCGATGCGAGGTCCAAAATTGTTGCGATCCGGCCGAACCAGTGAAGCGGGATACGTGCCGTTGTATGGACCGGTTTGGCCGGGCAAAACGACGGCGGCGCCCGCAAAGCCGGGCGCCACATCCAGGTTGGCGATCCTTCCCTGCGATTCAGTATATGGCCCGTTATATTCATATCGCAGACCGATGTTCAAGCTGAGGTTGGCCCGCACCCGCCAGTCATTCTGCGCGTAAAGATCAAAGGAATTGGAGCGGAAGTCGTATGAGTTTGTTCCCGATTGCAGCGAAGTCTGTTGCGGTAACCCCAGCAGAAAGTCGGCAAAATCGTAGCCTGTATCGGGAACCGGCTGTGTGCTCCCTGCAAGGTATTGCGACGTCGCGAAGCCCGTGAAAACGAAGCTTCCCTCCCCGTTCTTCGCTGACTTAAAACTTTGCAGGATCCAGCGATAATCGCCGCCCAAACGCCAGTTCTGTTTGCCCGAATGCCGGACAACGGTGTCGGAAATCGTGTACGTCTGATCGAGTTCGCGCCGCGGAGTCGGATCACTCAGCCCGCCAAACGAGTTGAAGCTGATTCCCGGCAAGCCCCAATCGAAAGGATCGGACGACACTCCAGTGATCCCCGCCAACTCCGCAATGTTGGTCGCGCCGGAATAGAGATTGGAAGTCGAGACGTGATTGTGATTGTAGTTGAACCGAAGAATGTTCGTCGTTTTTCCCTTGCCATAGATCCAACCCGCTCCGGCATTCAAACCTTGCGTATCGCTATTTCCCGCAAGCGACGGGAAAATGCCGACGCTGTTGCTCGAGGAACGCATCCAGTTCATGCCGAAGTTCAGATTGTTGCGCTTGCGGTTGCCGCCCCCGCCGCCGCGTCCGCCGCCCATGGGGCCGAACATCATAGGTCCGGTCATCGGACCGAAATTGTGGATCAGCCGCAGATTTACGGCATCCGAGCCACTGGATTGGGTTGTCACGAAGTGATAGTTCTGCGTCGAAGTCGCGAGATTTGGCAGAGGAATGTACTGCAGCAAATATTGGGCTGCGGGACTGATCTGCGTTGGGTCAATTTTGTTGTCGAGGAAAGGTTGCCCGCTTGTGGGATCGTAAATCGTCACAGGAGTTCCGTCGTTGTACGCCGCGCCGGAAAAATCGCCTCCCCGCTCCGCGAGGGTCGGCACCGTGGTGAACGAATCGTAAGGGTTGCTTCCTCGTGAGCCGTTCCACCCTGCAAAAAAGAAAGTTTTCGTACCGCCGTTATAGATCTTCGGAATATTGAGAGGGCCGCCCACAAACGCCCCAAATCGGGCCTGGTTATAGCTCGCTTTATCCAATTCCTGCCCGGTCAGCGAGTACGGTCTGGCGTCCAGCGCCGAAGCATCGTCCTGAAAGTAGACTGTGCCATGCGGCTGATTGATGTTGAACCCGCGCCTCATGCGCACAATGAAGGGGCCTCCGCCTGGTCCCCCTCCCGGCCCACCCGGTCCCCCGGGCCCGCCTGGTCCGCCTCCTGCAATCAGACCTTCCCTTTGCGCGCGCTCCCGAAATTCCTGGATGCGCTGCTGTAATTCTTCGTCACTTCCGTTCCCAAAGTCCTGTGTTCTGCCCTGTGTCCCCATAACACTGACCGACTCCGTGGGGCCTTCAGCGCCCGCCCCACTCATTGGGAGACTGGAGAGGTCGCTGGCGCTGACTTGACTATTTCCAAATCCGTTACCCCCGTAGTCGCCTCCCGCCAAAGCTGAGAGAGTGTTCTCCACCGAGAGGCTCTGAAAACCCCTGGCGGCTTCAGTGAAAGCGTTTGCGCCTGTCGTTTGCTCCTGCTGGCGCGAAGCAAGGATTAGTTCCGCGTTCACCTTAGCGGAAGGATTCTCCGGGTTCAGGAGCACGTCCTGCGTCTGCGTGGCGAAACCCATGAACTCGATTCTCACCACATAGCGGCCGCGCGGCAGGCCTGTTATGGAGAACGATCCATCCAGCGCGGTAGCCACGCTTACTTTCTTGCCGGTCAGGGTGTTCGCTGCCGTAACCGTCACGCCGGGCAAAAATGTTTTACCCGTTCGCACGTTTCCCGTGATTTCGTAGGTAGGTGGGGTAGTTTGGCTTGCAGACTGTGCCATCGCGGCAAAAACCAGGAGCACAAGCAAAATCAGAGCAAGGCAAACCAGAATTACAAACCCGCGAACGAGCTTGCCCACGTGCAGCCGGGTCGCGGTGATTCTCAATTCGGCTGCTCCTGCGGTTTTGGCTGCTGATCAGGTGGCGCGGGTTTCTGGGCATCGCCCTGTTTCCCCTCTCCTTGTCCCTGCCCCATCATCTTTCTCATTTCCTGCAAGCGCTGCCACTGCTCAGCGCCGAAGACCACCACGCCCTTCGGTACAAACACATTATTTTCCACGGCTCCGCGAGCCATCAAGTGATCGCCGACCTGAATGTCGGCCATGGTGATGTCCTCTCGGCCCCTGCGTAGAGTCGTGTCTTCATTCAATTCCAGCGTCTGCGTCACGTTGTCCGTTCGCAGCACCGTAATCTGCGGCGGATTGATCGCTTTCACTTCCCCTATCACGAAATCCTTGCCCAACGTGCCCCTTGCGACTGCTCTTTCGGCCCCTCCCGGCCCACCTTGCCCTCCGGATCTTCCCGCAACCATTTGTGCGGTTACGGTCTTATCCGGGTTCTGCTCTCCACGGACGGCGACGAGGTCCCCGACCTTGAAGTCACCAACTTTGGCGGGCTGGCGATCTTTCCTAAACACTGTCGAATCCGTCAGTTTGACGGTCAGCGTCGTTCCATCCGGTTGTTCCAAGTCAAGGCTTCCATCTTTGATCGCCGTGATCTTGCCTAAAATCGGTCGCTGTCCGCCTTGTTGCCAGCTGCGGCGCTGCTCGCCGCCTGCAGGAGGCTGGCCCTGGTGCTCTTGTTGGTCCTGCTGAACTTGCTGATCTCGTTGATCCTGCCCGCGAACGGCTCCCGCCACGAAGAAAACCGTAAGAGTTGCGATGCCGATCAGAAGCTTTCTGAACCTCACGGAACACCTCTCGTTCGCTCTCGACCGTCGCATTCTATGACGCCGCCCGCGAACTCAAAGTTACCCCCTCACGGGCATATCGCCTCATCATGACACTTCTTTACTTCTTCCCGGAAATGCGCTGTGGGGTTCCCGGCAGCGGGAAATTAGAAACGCTGCCCATAAAACTCATTTATCTAAGCAAGCATTTCTATTAATTGGACTCATTGACTCACCTATTTCATGCTGTTAGTCTCGTTGCTGTTGCGGTCCGGCGACGTGCGGTCGGGTGACCGAACACACAACAACTCGCGGCTTGTGCTGACATCCGTACCGGCTGGGGAAATCGCGTGTGAGGCCCATTAACAAATTGAACCGCGGGTGCGGGGCGCGGGGCTCGTGGCGCCGCGCCGGACCGCAGGCGCGGCCACGTGCGTCGAGTTCCTGTGTTTTTTGACTTTGGGAGCACTAAAGACTCCAGATTAAAGAGGAAAGGATCGAGTGAGCGCACCACCATTAAAACCACGCAGCAGCGCTCTTACAGACGGTGCACACCGTTCGGCTGCGCGCGCCATGCTTCGAGCCTGCGGT
>DATJAD010000076.1:0-15510 GCA_035516615.1 Candidatus Acidiferrum sp. | reverse complement strand
AGGAGGCTCTTCGCTCGTGAAGCCTGTCGAAACATTCTGGAGCGGGAAACTGGTGCTGGTCACCGGAGGCGCGTCATTTATCGGCTCGACGCTCACGGATCATTTGATTGCGCGCGGCGCGAAAGTCCGCGTGGTGGACGATCTTTCGAGCGGCCACCTCGACAATTTGCAGGAAGCGGGCGCGGCGGATTCTTTCGAATTTATTCAAGGCGATCTCCGCGAACCCGGAGTCGCGCGCTCCGTGATTCAGGGAGTGGACACGATCTTTCATCTGGCGGCCGATCACGGCGGGCGCGGCTATGTGGATTTGCACCAGGCAGGTCCGGCTTCCAATTTTTTCCTCGATGGAATTGTTTTCTGGGAAGCGGTTCGCGCCAAAGTAAAGAAAGTTGTCTACGCTTCCTCCGGCTGCGTCTATCCGAATTTCATGCAATCGGATGTAAACAAAGAACTCTATCTTACGGAAGATCTCACCAATGGCCCGAACGACGCGGACAACATGTACGGTTGGGCCAAGCTCATGGCGGAACTCACGCTGCGCGCTTATCACAAAGAACATGGATTGGAAGCGGCCTCCTGCCGCTATTTCACGGTGTATGGGCCGCGCGGCGTGGAAAACCACGCCGTGATCGCCATGATTGCCCGCGCCTTTATCAAACAATCGCCGTTTGAGGTGTGGGGCGACGGCTCCCAGATTCGCAACTGGACCTACATTGACGACATTGTCGAAGGCACGATTCTTGCGGGAGAAAAAATCAACGACGGTACCGCGGTCAATCTCGGCACCATGGAGCGCATCCGCGTGCTGGATGCCGTGAAGATGGTTTGCGATTACACGAACTACAAGGTTGAGATCAAATTGCGCCCCGATATGCCCACCGGCCCTCTGAATCGCGTGGCTGACAACGCCCTTGCGAAGAAGCTGATGTGCTGGGAACCCAAAGTTCCCTTTAAGGAAGGCCTGAAGCGCACCATTGACTGGTATTTCGCCACCAAGGACCGCGAAGAAGTAAAAAAAATCTTCGCCCGCATGTTGACGGAGCGGTAGCGCAACTTCCGCGGCACCCCCGGGTTAACGTTTCCGGCGTGGCGGCAGCGGCTTGAAGCTTTCTTCTGGCAGGCCGTTCCATTTCGCGCTATCTTTTTTGTGCTGCGTGGGGCAGCCATGCGGTCGCTTGGCGACCGCAAATGGACCCGGCCGTTCTACGGCTGGCCATCCAGCAAATACTTGGGAGCCGGATCCCCAATCCGGCAAGAGAGACGTGTGTCGCCGGACGCGCCGCCCTCGGCCGGTTCCGTTGCTCGGAAAATATGAGGTCGCATGGCCGCAGGCCTGCTGGCTTTTTTTATAGCGCTCTTTGCTTCGATGACGCTCACGGTTCCCGTGCGCGCATTCGCTTTGCGCGTGGGCATGGTGGATCTACCCGGTCCGCGCAAAGTTCACCTGCAGCCGATTCCTCTTCTCGGCGGGGTGGCGATGTACGGGGGCGTGCTGCTGAGCGTCCTGATTCTCTTTCACGGACCTGCCCGGGAACAGATTGCCGGAATTCTTGGAGGAGCCACGCTGATCGCCCTGGTGGGAATTTTAGATGACCGGGGCTTGCTCCACCACCAGATCAAACTGTTCATCGGGATGCCGCTTGCAGCGATCATTCTGTTGTTGAGCGGGATTCACGCGCAACTTTTTAGCGTGCTCGTTGGCGGGCGCGTTGGAAACATTCTGGACGCGGCGCTGACAATGCTCTGGGTGGTGGGCATTACGGCGTCGTTTAGCATTCTGGATCACATGGATGGATTGTGCGCGGGGGTGGCGGCGATGGCGTCCGCGTTTTTCGCGCTGCTGGCTTATCTAAGCGGGCAAACACTGGTTACGATTCTGGCGGCTGCGATCCTTGGCGCGGCCTCCGGTTTTCTGCGCTGGAATTTCCGGCCTGCCAAAATATTCATGGGCGACGGGGGTGCGATGTTCCTGGGTTTCATGATGGCGACGCTGGGCCTCAAGCTCCGCGTGGAACATGCAAGCCATATCGCGGCTTGGCTCGCTCCTCTTTTGATTCTTGGCGCCACGATCTTCGACACGACCTTGGTCACGATTTCGCGGAGCAGGCGCGGGCTGCTTCCTTTTGCCACGCCGGGAAAAGACCACGCGGCACACCGGCTGGCGAATTTAGGGCTGGGACACCGCGGTGCGGTGCTGGGGATGTATGTGCTCGGCGGTTTCAGTGGAGCGGCTGGCGTGCTGGTTTGCTATCTTTCCTCGGGCGGGGCTGCCATCGTTGGGGGACTGACGCTTTTGTTGGTTCTTGGGGGCGTGCTTTTTTTCGAGCGTGCGCCGTTCGAACGGCAAGCGGTCAAGGCCGCCGAGGCCGACTGAGGTTTCCCCCGACCGGGTTTTCCCCGCCAACCGGATTGGCTATACTTGTTTGGCTTCGTTCTGCCAGGATCTTTCCGTGCGGCTGATGCAGGAGGAAGCGGGCTTCAGGTGGGGCACAAATCGCGAGGGGCCGTTCAACATCTCCGCAAAGCTCCCGCGCAAATTTTAGGACCTTGTTAAAGCGTGAAAGAAAAGAAGCAGCGGTCCCGGAACGCTCGGGACCTCAGTGAAATCGTCATTGTAGGCGGATCAGCAGCCGGCCTTTACACAGCATTGAGAGTTGCGCGAGGCGGAAGAGCCGTGCGCGTTCTGGATGCGAGGCCGGGATTCGATCCGGCGCCGCGCTCCCTAATCGTAACGCACCATTTCCGCAAACAAATGGAAGGGTGCGCTTCCGATTGCATCGTAAACGAAATCAAGCGATTCGAATTGTTCACCGATGGCCGATCCGCGCAAATCGCCCTGCACCACCCAGATCTGATCATTGAGCGGGCGCGGCTGATTCCGGCGCTGGCGAGGCAGGCGAAGGAAGCAGGCGCAACACTCAACTTCCAAACGCGATTTTTGAAACTTGCGCCGAATGCGAACGGGCTGAAGCTGGAAGTAGAAGCCGGGGGAACGCGCGAAGAGCTGCATGCGGATCGAGTGGTAGGCGCGGACGGAGCGGCAAGCCGGGTAGCGCGTTCGGCGGGCTGGCCAGCAGCGGAAACCGTACCGCTCGTCCAGGCGCTTGTGAAATTGCCAAAGGATTGCCGGCCCGATACAACGAGGGTGTGGTTTGTTCCGGACGATACGCCTTACTTTTACTGGCTGATCCCTGAGAACGCCGAACGCGGCGCGCTTGGCATCATTGGAGAAGGCAGCGGAGAAGAAACCAAGCGGCGCATGGAAAGATTTCTCGAGAAAAAGGGGATGGAGCCATTGGATTGGCAGGGGGCACGCATTCCGGTTTACCGGCGATGGGTGCCGGTACGAAAGCGTGTCGGAGAAGGAGAGGTTTTCCTGGTAGGCGATGCGGCTTCCCAAGTGAAGGTTTCCACGGTCGGAGGAATCGTGACTGGATTTCGCGGTGCGCAGGCCGTGGCCGATGCACTGTTAAGTACTGGGAGGAGTGGAGAGCTGGCGGCGTTGCGGCGGGAATTGGGGACGCACTGGCTGATCCGGCGCGCACTGCACCGATTCCAGCAGAAGGATTACTCCCAGCTGGTGGATTTGCTGAACGCTTCCGCGAGGAAATCACTCGGGGAGATCAACCGGGACGAATCCACGCGCCTGCTGTGGAACGTTCTCCGGCGGCAGCCACGTCTGGTTCTGTTGGGATTGCGCGGGTTGCTGATGGGAAAGCAGGAAGCATGAACCGGCCGCGCCGCAGTCTCCGCTCTTAGCACTGGCTGTGACGCGGTTCAACCAGGGACGGTAACAAGAGTTGCTTCAGTTAGAGCGCGGCGCGAAGAACGCGGCGTGGCAGATGCATTTCAAGGAGAAGACTCTTGAAACTTGCGGTGATCGGATGCGGTTACGTGGGACTGGTGACCGGCGCGTGCCTCGCCGAGGCAGGCCACGACGTAATTTGCACGGACATTGATGGCACGCGGATCGCGCAACTGCAGGCGGGCGGAGTCCCGATTTTCGAGCAACACCTTGAGGAAATTCTGGCCTCGACCAGGAAGAGCGGGCGCATATCCTACACCGCAAATACGGGCGAGGCCATACGGGCGAGCGATGCGATCTTCATCTGCGTTGGAACGCCCCCGAAGGAAGATGGAAGCGCCGATCTCTCCGCGATTGACCACGTGGCGCAGCAGATTGCGGCAGAAGCAAAAAGCACAAAGTTGGTAGTGGAAAAAAGCACCGTTCCGGCACGCACGGGCCTCGAGCTGCAACGGGTGCTGACGGCGTACTCGCGGGGAGGGAACGTTCGCTTTCGGGTGGCGTCCAATCCCGAGTTTCTCCGCGAAGGCACAGCGGTTGAGGATTTCTTCCATCCGGACAGAATCGTCGTAGGCGTGGAAGACGCTGAATCGGCAGAACAATTGCGGGAGATTTACCGGCCGATCCTGGAGCGGAAATTCCATTGCCCGGTACACAACGGAGTTTGCACGGGAAACCAGAAAGCCGAGTTTCTGGTGACGACGATCAACAGCGCGGAGTTGATCAAACACGCTTCGAATTCATTTCTTGCCCTGAAAATCAGCTACGCCAATGTGATTGCGGACCTATGCGAGAAAATCGGGGCGAACGTGGAGGAAGTGACGCATGCCATGGGGATGGATCCACGGATCGGCAGCCAGTTCCTGCAGGCCGGACTGGGCTTCGGGGGATTCTGTTTTCCCAAGGATCTGCAGGCTTTCGTGCACCTGGCGGCGACGGTGGGAGTGGATTTCGATATCTTGAAGGCCGCGGAACGCGTCAACAAACAAAGGATCGACCGCTTTCTTGAGAAGGTGAGCAAGGCGCTTTGGGTGGTGAAGGGAAAGCGCATCGCGGTGCTGGGACTGGCGTTCAAGGCCAACACCGACGACATCCGGTTTGCGCCGGCGCTCGAGGTCGTGAAGCGGCTGCTGGACGAAGGCGCACAGGTACACGCAACGGACCCAGAGGCCATCGCGAAGACGAAAAAGATCTTCCCGCAGGTCCAGTATCACGAGGATCCGTACGAAGCCTTGCAGGGTGCGCAGGCGGCGCTGATTTGCACCGAGTGGAATGTGTTCCGCAAGATGGACTGGGAGCGCGCGGGGAAACTGATGGCGCGAAAACTCGTGGTGGACGGGCGAAATTTGTATTCGCCGAAAACGATGAGCGAACTGGGCTTCGAATATTTTTCCTTCGGAAGAAGCTAACCTCCAAAAATCATCTGGCGACAATTTTTGCGTAGCTTTCCTTGAAAGCGGCGAGCGTGAGACGCAGGCCGTCTTCCAGATTCACTTTTGGCTCCCATTGAAGGAGCCGCTTTGCCTTCGAAATGTCAGGGCAGCGACGCTTGGGATCATCCTGCGGGAGAGGCTCAAACACCAGGGGCGGAGCATTTTCGAAATGCGAGCGGATGCGCTCGGCAAATTCCAGGATGGTGATCTCGGCGGGATTGCCGATGTTCACGGGTTCATGTTCGCTTGAAAGCATCAAGCGGTAAATCCCTTCGATCAGATCGGAGACGAAGCAGAAACTTCTAGTCTGCTTGCCGTCGCCGTAAATGGTGATGGGACTGCCGCTGAGGGCTTGAAAAACAAAATTGGGAAGCGCGCGGCCATCGTTCAAACGCATGCGCGGACCGTAAGTATTGAAGATGCGGACGATGTGGGAGTCCAGTCCAAATTTGCGGTGAAAGCCCATGGTGAGGGCCTCGGAAAAGCGCTTGGACTCGTCATAGACGCTGCGCGGTCCAACGGAATTGACGTGGCCCCAATAGGTTTCGGGCTGCGGGGAGACTTCCGGATCACCGTAGCATTCGCTTGTGGAAGCGAGAAAAAACTTCGCGCCTTTGGCTCGGGCGAGTTCCAAGGTATTGAGCGTGCCGAGCGAGCCGACCCGCATGGTTTCAATGGGATGTTTCAGATAATCCGGCGGGCTGGCAGGAGAAGCAAAATGCAGGACGTATTCGACGGGGCCGTCCACGAGGAGGGGATCGCTGATATCGGCCCGCTGCAGTTGGAACTTCGAGTTGCCCTGCAAGTGCCACAGATTCTCCGGTGTACCGGTAATGAAGTTGTCGAGCGCGAGAACTTCCCATCCTTCGGAAAGCAAACGGTCGCAAAGATGCGATCCAAGAAACCCGGCTCCGCCGGTCACAACTGCGCGCATTCCGCCTCCCAAAAGGTGCCCTCCCAGTTTAGCTTTGACGGATACGATTGACCAACTTTCTGGACGCGGGATACGATGCGCGTTCCCATGAACCTCAGTTCATCCAGAACATCGAGATTCCACTTCGTACCAGGTTGGACAGCGCTAGCCGCGGCAGTCCTAGCGCTGTTTGTTTTTCTGGTCTTCGTTTTTCTGAACGTGGGCCGCTGGCTGGTCCAGGAAGATCCGCCGGAGAAATCACAGGCCATTGCGGTCCTATCGGGAGAGATGCCAATTCGCGCGCTGGAAGCGGCAAGGTTGTATCACGAGGGGTTTGCGCCGGCGATATGGCTAACGCAGCCAGAGGAGCCGCGGGAATCCATGAAGGCTCTGGGAATTCCCTTTGAGGGAGAAGATGACGTGAATGCGCGCGTGCTGGAGCGCGAGGGGGTGCCATCCAGCGCGATTCATGTCCTTCAACCGCCAATCCTCAATACCGCGGATGAGCTCAAGACGATCGCAGTAGCCATGACTCCCGGAGAAGCGGAACCAGTGATGATTGTGACCTCAAAGGCGCACACGCGGCGAGTGCACGCGCTCTGGAAGCTTTTGGAAAGTGGACACGGAAGAATCGTTGTTCGCGCAGCCTCTGAAGACTCCTTCAAACCGGCGCACTGGTGGCGTTCGACGGGCGATGCGCTAGACGTGGTACGCGAAGTCCTGGGCCTGCTGAATGTCTGGGCCGGGCTGCCGCTACGGCCGGCGCGCTAGAAGAAAAAGAAGCGTTTCTTGCGGCGAGGTTCCTCCGCGGGAACTTCGGGGACACAGGGCAAAGGCCGGCCTTCAAACGCGGCAAGAGGATTGAGAAGGAAGAGTGCTTCGGCGGTTTTCTCTCCAAACAAATCGCGCACGGCCGCGTAGGCCGGCCGAAGTACAAGGGGACGGCTGGTCAGATTGTGTGCATCGCTGGCCACAATATGGACGAGGCCTCTGCCGATCCACGCCAGAGCATCTTCGCGCGGGCCTTTGCCAAAACCTCCAGTAATCGCGCCGCCTGTAACCTGGACAAAGCAACCTTGAAGCACCCAGCCGGCGAGCCGCTCCGGGTGCGAGCGGAGGATGGCGTTGCGCTCGGGATGGGTGATGATGGGCCGGAGACCGGCGAGATGGAGGCGATGGAGAGTTTGGTCCATGGACCGGGGAATCGAGAATTCGTTGAATTCGACGAGCAAATAGTCGCGCTGATTAATGCAGAAGGCTGATGGATCCTTATGAACCGCGGCTAGATTTTCGGGATCCAGGTGGAAATCGCAGCCGGTGGCCAGCTCGAGGCGGCCTTCGAGCCGGGACTGGAGTTCTTCTCGCAGGCGGCGAACTTTCGTGAGATCAAACTTGAAGCGAGAGTTGGAGTGGGGAGTAGCGACGAGGCGAGTGATGCCCTCGGAGATGGCGGATTCGGCCATGGCGAGGGATTCCTCGAGGGTGGCCGGGCCATCGTCAATTCCCGGCAAGATGTGGCAGTGCAGATCAACCATAGTTGTGGTGAAGCCTCAAAGGGGAACGGGCGCGATCGCAGGACACGGTGCAGGGAGAGCGGCGATGTTAAGAAGACAGGAACGAGCGCGCAAGAATCGAAGGCCGGAGGCGAGTGGGCGCGTCATTTGATTGGTATTCTCTCGCAGTAGGCCGAGGCGGGCAACGGATGTCTGTAACGTGTGAGTGACATTGGAGTCATGGGTCGCTTTCTGAGGAAACGCGGTACCTGCTATAGTTGTGAGACCGCTCCCGGGCCGCAGGGCTCGTTACACGCTCAACTTAGAGGAGAATTAGGATCTCATGCCATCTGATCGTAGGCCAGAATTCTTTAAGGGAACTCAGCTCAAAGTGGCGATTATCGGCTGCGGATATGTCGGGCTGCCGCTAGCGCTGCGCTTTGCGGAAGCGGGCCACAAGGTCACGGGATTCGACACGGACCCGGCCAAGGTGTCCATGCTGAATGCGGGAAAATCATACATCGAGCATATCCCGCAGACGAAGATTCAGCAGTTTGTGAACAGCCGGCATTTCAGCGCGACGACGGATTTTACGAAGTTGAAAGAGGCGGACGCGATCATAATTTGCGTGCCAACGCCGCTCGACGAACGGCGCGAACCCGATCTTTCCTATGTGGAACAGACCGTGATTTCGATTCAGCCGCACCTGCAGAAGGGCCAGCTGGTGTCGCTAGAGTCCACAACGTATCCGGGCACGACCGAAGAACTGGTGCTGCCGATCCTGGAAAAGAGCGGTCTGCGTTGCCCGATCGCGGCAGGGCCCGACAGCGAGAACATTCCTTGTGATTTTTTCCTGGCCTTTTCGCCGGAGCGGGAAGATCCCGGAAACAAGCAGTATGGTCTGGCGCAGATTCCCAAGGTCGTGGGCGGCTTGAACCCGCCGAGTGGGCGGGCGGCGCAAGCGTTGTACGCGCAGGTGGTGGCGCGGGTCGTGCCAGTGAGCTCGACGCGGGCGGCGGAGATGGCCAAGCTGCTTGAGAACATCTTCCGGTGCGTGAACATCGCGATGGTGAACGAATTGAAGCTGTTGAGCCTGCGGATGGGAATTGATATCTGGGAAGTGATAGACGCGGCGGCGACGAAGCCGTTCGGGTTCATGCCCTTTTATCCGGGACCGGGGCTCGGAGGGCACTGCATTCCGGTGGATCCGTATTACCTCTCGTGGAAGGCGCGCGAGTACGATTTTTCGACGCGGTTCATCGAGCTGGCGGGCGAGGTCAACACGGCGATGCCGTACCACGTGACGGAAGCAGTGGCGGAGGCATTGAACAAGCACAAGAAGAGCTTGAACGGGGCGAAGATATTGGTGCTGGGGGTGGCGTATAAAAAAGACGTGGATGATTTGCGGGAATCGCCGACGCTGAAGATCATGCAACTGCTTCAGCAGCAGGGGGCGAATCTGGATTACAACGATCCATATTTTCCGCAACTGCACAAGATGCGGCACTACAACTACGAGCACATGAAGTCCGTGCCGCTTTCGCCGCAGACGCTGGGCGGGTACGACGTTGTAGTCATCGCCACGGACCATTCAAGCTATGACTACAATGCGATCGTGGACGGAGCAAAGTTGGTCGTGGACACGCGGAATGCCACGCGGCGGGTAATGCGAAATCGCGAAAAGATCGTGCTCTGCTGATTCGAATGCCTCCATACAAAGAGGAGATTCGCCGACAGCTCGAGGAGAGCGCTCGCGTCAAGCAGGCGTTTTCCGATGAGCTGGTCGCGCGGATCCTACAATTCGCCGAGAGGTCAGCCGCCGCGCTGCAGGCGGGAGGCAAACTGGTTTTTTTTGGAAATGGGGGAAGCGCGGCAGACGCGCTGCACATCGCGGCGGAACTTGTGGTGCGCCTGCGGACCGACCGGCCAGGGCTGCCGGCGATCGCGTTGACGGTGAATCCCGCCGTGCTTACCGCCGCCGCGAACGATTACGGATTCGAGAGGATCTTTTCGCGGCAGATCGAAACGCTTGTGGCTCCCACCGATATTCTGGTTGCACTTTCGACGAGCGGGAAAAGTCCAAACATTATGCGTGGAGTCGTGGCGGGAAGAGAGCGAGGAGCCTACCTTGCGGCGCTGACCGGAGAAACTGGCGGAGAGCTGAGGGACAAGGTGGACCTGCTGCTGAATGTTCCGTCAAGCGATGCGCAGAGGATCCAGGAAGCGCATATCACCATCGGACACATCGCCTGCGGGCTGATTGAGGCCATGCTCTTTCCGAAAGCTTGATCAGGCGCGTTTCCGTACCGGGAGGATGGATCAAGAGCAGAAGCAGGCAAGGAAGCTACTCGGTGCATTTGACGAGTTCCACGCGGGCGGTCGCAAATGGAAGTACGGCTTCGAGAAGGACCGGGGTGCGCGAGAGATCCTTCGTCAAGTAGAGCATGAAATGCGCGTCCTTCATTTCCGCGCCATTTTCGAAGACGCGAATCTCAATCGTATTGGTCGAAAAATCTCCGGCGACCACATTGACCTGCGCTGCGCCGGTGCGTTCAGCGCGCACTTCGTAGAGTTTTCTGCCGTCATAAACAGGGCTGCGAACCTCGGCGGTTTTTGACCAGTCCACGGAGCGCAGATACTGCATGAATCCGAGGGGATCGCGCGTGCCGGGCAAAACCCGGGCGATGGAAGCTCCCGGCGGCGCGGGCTCCTTCGCCGTGGTGCTCATGCGCTGGATGGAATCCACTTTTTGGCCGCGTTCGTTGAGGCGCATTTCGTACTGCATACTGACGAAGGAGCCGGCGTCACTATAGGAATCGAACTGGTCGTCGAGAGCAAAGACCATGCGGAGCGGATTCTGAGTGTGAGCGCTGGCCTGGAGATGCCATACGTCTTTTCCGCGCAGCGCGGTCGTGCCGCCGACCTCGAGGCGGAGGGTCGCGACGTTGTTTACTTTCGCGACGTCCGCCGAGAACTCGAGAACTTCTCCCGCGCGCGGGATGAAACCTGGTTCGGCTGGAGGCTTCCCGGGCAGGGGGGCAGAAGCCGCTTTGGCGGGAAGAGAGGAACTTGCGGGAGGGGGCGAAGCTGCATCAGCGGACACTTTGGGTTCCGGAGTGAAGACGACAACAGGCTGCTGGCTACGAACGTGCAACCAAGCGAGAGCAGCCGCGACAGCAAGAATCGCGAAGAAAACGAGGAGAATTGGGAAAATTCGACGACTCATGTTGATTCTGAAACGCGATCCCTCAAGGGAATCCTGCTTCCTGGACTTTCATCGTACAATACGATTCGTGCGCGAGCGATCGGGTATCGCGCCAAATGCGCCCCCAAGAAGCGAGAGTATCAAAAGGCGGAGCGCAAGTCTCCGCGAAGCTGATGATTACGCGAGGTGCAACCCCCGGCGGGAACGCGGTGTCCGGCGGGCGCTGCGACTTTTGCCGCAGGAGTGAAGGAGCGTTCGTATGCGTTTTGTAGTAACAGGTGGGGCAGGGTTTATCGGTTCCAATACGGTGGACGAACTGATCCGCCGGGGCCATAGCGTTGTCGTTCTGGACGACCTCTCCTCGGGAAAAGAGGAGAATCTGGCAGAAGTACGAAACAAGATTTCCTTCATCAAGGGAAACATTACGGATCTGGAGGTCGTTCGCAAGGCAATGCCGGAGGCGGATTACGTCCTTCATCTTGCAGCGCGAACATCGGTTCCGAGATCGGTAAAGGATCCACTGGAAACCAATCGCATTAATGTGGATGGGACACTCAATGTGCTGGTGGCGGCGCGTGACGCCAAAGTGAAGCGAGTGGTCTTTGCGGCATCGTCTTCGGCCTACGGTGAGACACCAACATTGCCGAAGGCGGAGAACATGCGGCCTGAGCCCATTTCTCCTTATGGCGTAACAAAGTACGTGGGCGAACTTTACGCCCAAACGTTCGGCCGCGTCTACGACCTGGAAAACGTTTCGCTGCGCTATTTCAACGTGTTCGGGCCGCGGCAAGATCCGAATTCGCCCTACTCCGGAGTGCTTTCGCGTTTCTGCACCGCGTTTCTTGAGGAGACACAGCCGATTATCTACGGCGACGGTGAGCAATCGCGAGATTTCACCTACATCGAGAACGTGATCCAGGCAAACTTGCTGGCGTGCGAAGCGCCTAATGCTTCCGGGAAGGTCATTAACGTTGGCACGGGTACGCGGTTTACGTTGAATCAGACGTTGGCACTGCTGCGGAAGATCTCCGGGAAGCCGCTCGAGGCAAAGTACGAGCCGCCCCGGGAAGGGGATATCCGCGATTCGCAGGCAGATGTCTCAGTCGCACGAGAAGTTCTCGGCTACGAACCTACGGTCGCCTTTGAAGAGGGGCTTCAGAGGACATTCGGCTGGTATCAGGAAGTTCAGGCGAAAGCCCTGGCGCGACAGAAGAGCGACTAACCCGGTATTCCCTCTTTGGTGCGGACTGGTGAGCCCTAGTTCCTTCTGATTTCGGCGGTTTATCTTCCCGCGAGAGTTTCCACGCAACCCAGACCGCGTGCTAGGCTATCCAACTGTTTTCATTCTGCTTTTCTGGACCGGACGCGCGAGTGAGACACTTTCCCTTCGACCTGCACCGCCTTACGCTCCGGCTGTGCCTCATCCTGTCCCTTGTAACTCCTCTCGGAACGGTCCTGGCCAATCCTGCTCAACAAATGCGGCTCCCTTCCGGCAAGGGCGGTTATGCTGACTTATCCGCGAAGGTCCAGAAGAAACAGGGGGACGTTTATATCGCGGATGGCGAGGTGGACATTCACTACGCGCAAATGAGGCTGCGTGCGGACCACGCTGAATATAACAGCCAGACCTACGAAATTGCGGCCACGGGCCACGTCCAATTTGATTATGAAAACCAGCATCTGGAAGCGGATGAGGCCCATTACAACGTCAGCGCCGCCACCGGCACCTTTCGCAACGTCCGGGGATCGGTGCAAATCGTTCGCCGGCCGAATCCGATGGTGCTGGTGTCGCAGAACCCGCTGTATTTCCAGGCCGAAGAGGTTCAGAGGATCTCGGAGGACGTCTATCTCGTCCGGAAAGCGTGGATTACGATCTGCGATCCGCAAAAACCGACGTGGCAATTCTATGCCGCACACGCCAAGATTCGGCTGAACAAAACGGTCGCGCTCGTCAACGCAAATTTCCGCCTTTACCGGGTCCCTCTGCTCTGGCTTCCGTACGCCACGGCGCCTGCGGGATCCCGTTTGCGCCAGTCCGGATTTCTCATGCCCGACGTCGGCAGCAGTTCCCTGAAAGGCTTCTTGCTCGGCGACGCATTTTACTGGGCACCAGCGACCTGGCTGGATACGACCCTGGGCACGGAATACATGAGCAAGCGGGGCTGGTCGCAGCACGCGGATTTCCGCGCAACTCCCTCCGAGAACACGTCGTTGGAATACACTTATTTTGGAGTGATTGACCGCGGGCTGCCCGATGCCAACGGCGTGCCGCAGCCACAAGGGGGCCACCAGCAGCGCTTCGAGATGCAATCGGTGCTTCCTGATGACTGGCGGTTTGTTGCCGATGTTAACCAGCTATCGTCACTGACCTTCCGGCTGGCGTTTGCCGACGCGTACGGGGACGCGATCAATTCCGAAGTTCGCAGCGCGGTATTCCTGACGAATAATTTCAAGGGTTTCAGCCTGAATCTTGCGTCGCTGAACGACAAGAGCTTCCTCACCATCAGTCCAGAGACGAGCGTTTTGCTGCGAAATACACCTGAGGCGCGATTCGGTTCCGTGGAGCGAGCGCCCTGGCGGAACCTTCCTATTTATTTTGCATTCGACTCTTTTTACGGCGGGGTTCACCGGCAGGATCAAAATCTGGATACGCCGGCCGTGGTGCAGAGGAGCGAATTCGCGCCGCGGGTGACCGTGCCAGTGCACCTCGGATCGTGGCTGGGGATTACGACCACCGCAGCATTCCGGACTACCCGGTACGGGGCTTCGCTCGACTCCACAGGCGCGCTCAGCGAGCAGCCCATCGTTCGCAACACCGGGGAATTCACGGTGGACTTGCGCCCGCCTTCCCTGGAGCGTGTCTTTGGGAACGCTTCAACTGACAAGGGGAAGCGCAGCCGGCGCTTCAAGCACACCATCGAGCCGGACATCACCTACCGGTACGTTACCGGGGTCAACGATTTCAGCCGCTTCATCCGATTTGATGACGACTCTACGCTCACCGACACAAACGAGTTGGAGTACGGCTTCACGCAGCGCCTGTACATGAAGAGAGGCGACGACCAGCCCGTGGAGCTGCTCAGCTGGAATATCGTGCAAAAACATTACTTCGATCCAACTTTCGGAGGGGCCATTGTTGACGGGCAGCGCAACGTTTTCCAGGCTTTGAATGACATCACGCCCTTTGCTTTTGCACTGGGCGCGAGGAACTGGTCGCCCATCGTCAGTGACTTGAAGCTCAACCCCGGAGGAAAATACGACGCCGAGCAGATCCTCGAATACGATCCGCAACAGGACAAAATCACCGCCATCGGCACGCTCGTGAAAGTGAGGCCATTCAAGGAGTTCTTCGCCACCGTCGCGCATTACCGGCTCCAGGATGATCCTACCCTTCAGCCGCTTTCCAACCAGGTGCGCGCCCTGCTCGGCTATGGCGCATTGAACCGCAAGGGGTTGAATGTCACCGCAGGCGTGAGCTACGACATCACCAACCAGGCGCTGCAAAATCAGATCGTCCAGGTGTCCTATAATGGCGGCTGCTGCGGCCTCGCGCTGGAGTACCGCCGCATCGCCCTCGGCCAGGTGCGCACGGAAAATCAGTTTCGTGTGGCCTTTATCATCGCGAACATCGGCACGTTCGGGAATCTCCGGCGGCAGGAGAAAATCTTCTAGCTCGCCGGAATTTGACTGCGTCTTGACGAGTACATGACACCGACCAGCGACGCCGCTCTCGCCTTCGCTTCGATCGAACAGATCGGCCTGCTGTTCCGCGAGCGCAAGCTTTCTCCCGTGGAACTGGCCAAAATCATGCTGGGCCGCATCGAGCGCCTGAATCCGCGACTCAACGCTTTTCTGACTGTCACTACGGACCTTGCTTTAACGCAGGCCAAACGAGCTGAAAAGGAACTCTTTGCCCCGCGCGGCCGAAAGGGCCACCGCGATCGCGGCCCGTTGCACGGCATTCCCGTTTCGTTAAAGGACAATATTTATACGAAGGATGTGCGCACCACGGCAGGCTCGGCGATTTTGAAGGATTTTGTGCCGCTTCATGACGCTAAAGTCGTTGTGCAACTCAAGGAAGCAGGCGCGGTGATTCTCGGCAAGACCAACATGCACGAATTCGCGTATGGAGTGACGAGCAATAATCCGCATTATGGACCGGTGCGCAATCCGTGGAACTCCGAACGCATTGCGGGAGGATCGAGCGGCGGATCAGCCGCGGCCGTGGCCGCGGGACTATGCTACGGCGGCATCGGCACCGATACGGGCGGCTCTATTCGTATCCCGGCAGCGCTCTGCGGAGTCGTTGGCTTCAAGCCGGGAATCGGCCGGGTGAGCGCGGCGGACGTGATTCCGCTTTCCCCGACTCTTGATTTCGTTGGGCCAATTGCGCGCAGCGCCCGGGATGCGGCGTTGCTCCTCGATCCCTTGTTTGTCCGCGGCAAGGACGAACGGCTTCTTTGGCCCACGAGACGTTCTACACGGCGCCGATTCCGGCTCGGCGTTCCCAAAGAATTCTTTTTCGAAGTAAATTCGCGTGAAGTCGAGGCTATCTTTCGGCAAGCTCTCCGCGCCCTCCAGAAACGTTCGGTTGAGATCTGCGAGATCAGTATTCCGATCCTGGAGGAAACTGAGGATGCGGGAAATCAGATCGCCTGGGC
>DATJAD010000075.1:0-15908 GCA_035516615.1 Candidatus Acidiferrum sp. | reverse complement strand
ACCAATTCCGCCGCCTCGTGAAATCCCAACGATCCCCGCTGCCGGTGAGACGTCGCAATCACCTCCAGATTCCTCTTCGCCGTCTCTCCGCTCAATTCGTTCGCCAGCGCCGCCACGTCCTTTTCGGGCAGCAGCGGAGGCTTCTGTGCCCAAGCTCCCGTCCCGGCAGCCATCCCTACTGCCAGTGAAATCCAAGCCGCTTTCTTCATAACGCCTCCGTTTCGCGCCGCGTTCGAGCCTCACTACGGCATCTTCGCTTCGCCGACCGTTCCTTACACTTCCGCGTCCAACGCCGCAATCTTTTCCGTCATCAATACGTAGTATTCTGTGGACCCGGACCGCTCATCATGCCTGACTCCCAACCCGCCATCCAGCTTGATCACGTTTCCCGCCATTACACCATGGGCGAATCCGCGATTCGTGCCGTTGACGATGTTTCTCTGTCCATTCAAACAGGCGACTTTCTGGCGCTTCTCGGAAGTTCCGGTTCGGGCAAATCCACGCTCCTGAATCTTATGGCAGGCCTCGACCGCCCAACTTCCGGAGCGATCCACGCGAACGGCAAGAATCTCTCCGAACTTTCTTCCCTTGATCTGGCCCACTATCGCCGCGACACCGTGGGCATGATCTTCCAGTCCTTCAACCTTCTTCCTCGTATGACCCTCGAGGAAAACGTCGAGCTTCCACTGCGCCTCGCCGAAGTGGAACGCTCCGAGCGCGCGGCTCGCGTTCGCGAGGCTCTCGAGCACGTCCGCCTTGAAAAACGGATCGGCCATCGTCCCAGCGAACTTTCTGGCGGGGAACAGCAGCGCGCCGCCATCGCCCGCGCACTCGTCAACCGTCCCAAGATTCTTTTCGCCGACGAGCCCACCGGCAATCTCGATTCCGCCACGGGCGAAGCCATTCTGACTCTGCTTCGCGAAATCCAGGACAACTTGGGCATGACCATCGTCATGGTCACTCACGAGCGCCCACTCGCCGAGCGCTTCGCCAGCCGCCTGGCTTGCATGGCGGATGGCAAATTGGTCTCCACAAATGGCGCTACCGGCAATCCAGAAAAGGGAACCCGTCCATGAAGTTCAGCGACATGACCGAACTCGCCGTCCGCAATCTTCGCGAAGCGGTCCTCCGCAACTCACTGACGACCCTCGGCGTCGCGGTCGGTGTCGCTTCTCTCGTGGCCATGCTTTCACTCGGCGTCGGCCTTCAGCAGCTCGCGACCAATCGCCTCAACAGAAGCGGTCTCTTCGATTCCGTGTTCGTTTCTTCACGTATGAATTTTCGCGGACCCGGCCGGCGCCCCTCGCCGACGGATAGCGAAAAGGAGCCCCGCGCCCTCGACGAAGACGCCCGAACCGAAATCGCGCGCCTCCCCAACGTCATCGAGGTGTATCCCCAGATTCGCTTCTTCACGGAAATCCGTTTCGACGGAAAGCCTTTCGCCACCATGGTGGCGGGCATGCCCGAATCTTCCAAAGCCAGCGGGGCCTTCGACGGCATGCAGGGTCGCTTCTTTTCCAGCGCGTCCGCCGATGAGGCCATCCTGCAAAGCGAATTTGCAAAAGAACTCAGCCCGCAGCCTTCCTCCCTCATCGGCAAGGAACTCGACCTCCGCTACGCCGAACGCCAATCAATTCCCTCGATAACCGGAGCTAATTCGGGCCAAAGCGCTCCCAGCGGCTTCTCCATCGTTCCGAAGGAAAAGCATCTCCAGATCATCGGCGTTGTGGACACCGAGCCCGCCGCCGGCTTCGGAGGTTACGGCAATGGCCGCCTGCTTATTCCTCTCAAGGTTGCCGAATCGCTCCGCGCAGCGCAGGTCAGTGACCTCCGCGACATTCTGAGTAATTCGTCTTCAAAGCCCACTTACGCCAGCCTCACCGTCCGCACGAAGTCTCCGGATTACGTGGAAGCGGTCGAGGACGCGATCAAAAAGATGGGCTTCGGCGCCTTCTCTCTTCTCGACGCCTCCAAGAGCCTTCGCATCTTCTTTTCCGTATTCGATCTCCTCCTCGGAATTTTCGGAAGCCTCGCTTTGGCCGTCGCCACGCTCGGCATCATCAACACGCTGGTCATGGCCATCCTCGAGCGCCGCCGCGAAATTGGCGTCTTGAAAGCCCTTGGCGCTGCCGACAGCGACGTCAAACAGCTCTTTTTCGTGGAAGCCGGCGTTATGGGTCTGTTCGGCGGCGTTCTCGGGGTCGTCTTTGGCTGGCTCATTGGCCGCGCGCTTACCTTTGGCACCAACATTTATCTTCAGCGCCGCGATCTGCCTCACGTTCAGGTCACCGCGGTTCCCTGGTGGCTGGTCATCGGCGCCATCGGGTTTGCAGTTCTGGTGAGCCTAATCGCCGGCCTCTATCCCGCTTCCCGCGCCGCTCGATTGAATCCCGTGGACGCCCTCCGCTATGAGTAAAATATCCTTGTGACTGACACCTCGACGCTTTCCAGTTCGTGTTCCCGGGCGAAGCGAGGGGCCTGCTTTTTCTTTTTGCCGCTCGTTTACTTCATTCTCCTGCTTTTCATCATTCCGGCTCCTTCGCGCGCCGCTACCGGCCGCATCGAATGTAATTCCGTTCCCAGCAAAATACTGCGTCGCTCCATCCCCTACTGCGTCATCCTGCCGCCGAGTTACGACGCGCAGCCTTCCCGTCGCTTTCCCCTGCTCTATTTTTTTCACGGTCTCGGCGACAACGAACAGATGTTCTACCACTCCGGCGCGTGGAACCTCGTCGAAGATGAATGGGAAAAGGGACAACTGAAAGAGTTTCTGGTCGCCACGCCCGCCGCGGGCGCCAGTTTTTACATCAATTCGCGCGACGGCAAGAATCGTTATGAGGATTTCTTACTCGAGGAATTCTTTCCATTTATCGAGCACCATTACCGCGTCCATCCCGGCCGCTCCTACCGCGCCATCGCCGGCATCTCCATGGGCGGGTACGGCGCGCTTCATCTTGCGTTTCGCCACCCACAACTTTTTTCCGCCGTCAGCGCGCACAGCGCCGCGCTCATTGAGAAGCTTCCTGTCTTTCTTTCCGGAGCGCCGGCCACTTCGCCCCGAGCCCGGCTCTTCGGCTCCGTTTTTGGCCTCCCGCCCGGTCCGGCGTTCTGGGAACGGAACAGCCCAATCACCCTCGCCCGCACGGCCAATTTGTCGGGCCTCAAGATCTATTTTGATTGTGGCGATCAGGACGACTACGGCTTCGACACGGGCGCCGTGATTCTCGACAAGATTCTTACCTCACGCCACATCGCTCATGAATTCCATCTCTATCCCGGCGGCCACAACTGGCCTTACTTCGCCGCTCATCTTCCCGCCTCGCTGGCCTTCCACTCGCGGGCGTTTCCACCATGAGGGCGCAATCTGTGCGAAACTCTTCCCGCCCAATGTCCACACCAACTTCCAACGGCCCTAGCGTTCTCTTGCCCGACTCAGCAATCAAACCAGCCCAGCGCTTCTGGTCCAGCGATGTCGCCGTTTTGACTTACATCGCTCTTGCCACTATCGTCGTTCATCTCTTTACGGGTGGCCGTTACGGCTTTCATCGGGACGAACTCGCCACGCTCGACGACGCGCGTCATCTTGCCTGGGGTTATGTCGCCTACCCGCCCCTCACGCCCTTTTTCGGGCGTCTCTCGCTCATCCTTTTCGGCACCTCGCTTGCCGGCTTCCGTTGTTTCGCCGCCGTAGCCGAAGCGGCCGCCCTGCTGCTCACCGGCTTGATGGCTCGCGAACTCGGTGGCCACCGCGGTGCCCAGCTTGTCGCCATTGCTGCTGGGCTCCCATTCTGTCTCGGCGGCGGGGCGCTGATGCAGTACGTTTCCTTCGATTATTTCTTCTGGGTCCTCACCGCCTACTTCGTTCTTCGCCTTCTCAAGTCCGAAAATCCCCGCTGGTGGCTGGCCATCGGTGCCTCCATCGGCCTCGGCATGATGTCCAAATATTCCATGCCATTTTTCGTTGCCGGCTTCCTCGTCGGAATCCTCCTCAGCCCCCTGCGTCGCCACCTCGCATCCAAGTGGCTCTGGCTCGGCGTTGCGGTTTCCCTGATCATTTTTCTTCCCAATCTCATCTGGCAAATTCAGCACCACTTCATCTCTCTCGACTTCCTCAAATTCATTCACGCACGCGACATTCGTATCGGCCGAACCAAGAATTTTCTGCCCGGCCAATTGACCATCACCCTCCTTGCCTTCCCGCTCTGGCTGACGGGTCTGTATTTCTACCTCTTCTCGCGCGGGGGCAGGCGCTATCGCGTTCTCGGCTGGATGTATGTCGTCCCTTTGCTGCTCTTCGTCGTCGCCAAAGGCCGCAGCTACTATCTCGCCGGTACCTATCCCATGCTCTACGCCGCCGGCGCCGTTTGGGGTGAGCAGTGGCTCGCGCCTCTTCGCCGGGGCTGGTCCACCACGATTCGTGTCCTCGCCTGGACCGCTCTCGTCGCCGATGTTGCTCTTATTTTCGCTGTTGTCTTGCCCGTCGCTCCGGTGAACACCCGCTGGTGGCGCACGGAACTCAACGTGAATGGCGATCTTCGCGAAGAATTCGGCTGGCCCGAGCTCGTCGAAACAGTGGCGAGGATTCGCGATTCTCTCCCCGAGCTGGACCGCACCCATCTCGGCATCCTCGCTGGAAATTACGGCGAAGCCGGAGCGATTGACCTCTATGGCCCGCGCTACAATTTGCCCAACGCCATCAGCGGCATCAATTCCTTCTGGCTGCGCGGCTACGGCGATCCACCTCCACAAACGCTCATTGTCGTGGGTCTATCAAAGCATTTCTTGGATGAAAACTTCGCCTCCTGCCAGCTCGTCGCCCACACCTGGAATTACTACGGCGTGGAAAACGAAGAAACCCGCGATCATCCGGACATCTTCATTTGCCGCGATTTACGCCGGTCCTGGCCTGAACTCTGGCAGGATTTGCATTATTACGGTTAGCGCTCATTTCCTGCGCTCACCGCGTTTTCGCTGCTCCGCTTTCCACTGTGCCCTGAACCGGTGCATAATGTTGCCGTAGGCGCAACATGAAAACAAAATCGTCTCTTCTTTCCCTCGGTTTACTCGCATTCAGCAGCACGGCACTTGCGCAGGGTTCGGCAACTGGCGCTACTTCCTCGGGCACGAACGCCCCTGCAAATCGCGCTACCGGCCCCGAATCCACCAGCGAGATCGGCAAGAACGCGAATTGGGATCAAATGACCCGGGAGGGCCGTTCGGGGAACGAGTACGGAGGCCACGTTACTACTCCCGGTGGTCTGCTTCCCTGGGAACCGATTCGCGTCGTGGTCACCTGCGGTGGTACGCCGCGATATTCGACCTTTACCGACCCCAAGGGCAATTTTCTCATCGCACCCACCGACCAACAGGGAACCATTGCATCTGACGTTGCCGGCAAGCCTACCTCCGCCGCTGCCTTCGTCGGTTGCGACGTCCACGCTGTCTTTCCCGGCTATGATTCAACTACTTTGCTCATTGCCAACCGCTCGATGCTGGACAATCCCGACCTCGGCACCATCAAAATCACTCCGGAGGGGGTTTCCGAGGATGCCGCGCTAAGCGCCACCGGATCCTCCGTTCCGAAGGACGCCCGCAAGGCATTTGAAAAAGCGCGCTCCGAATGGATTGACAAGAAACCAGACCGCGCTCGGAAGGATCTCGAGAAGGCGGTTCACGAGGATCCGCAGTTCGCCGAAGCCTGGTATCAGCTGGGCAAGATCCAGCAAAGCTCGGCTCCTCAGGACGCTTGGAATTCTTTTTCCAAGGCTGCGGCGGCCGACCCGAAATTCATTCTCCCCTATAGCCATATGGCGGAAGTCGCCGCGAAGCAGGGCAAGTGGCAGGATGTTGTGGATAGCACGAAAAAAGAACTGCAGCTGAATCCCGAGGGCTCCCCGGAAATCTGGTATTACAACGCCTTGGGAAATTACAAGATCAACAGGAAGGACGTCGCGGAGACCAGCGCCCAAAAGGCTTTGGCCATGGATCCTCTACACACGGAACCCAATACCGAGCAGCTCCTGGCCGTCATCCTGGCGGACAAGCACGACTTCGCGGGCGCCCTCGCGCACCTGCGCAGCTGCGTCAAATATCTGCCTCCCGGCCCCAATGCAAACCTCGTCAAGCAGCAGATTGCCCAGCTCGAGACGATGGTTCCCGCGTCCAAATAACCGGCTTCTTGGTTTGGAACTTCTAGCTGTCTCTGCACTTCGCCACGATCAGCGTGATGTCGTCGTGTTGCTCGCGCGGACTGTAGCGCCGCACTTCCGCGACCACTGTTTCGAGCAACTGAACGCATGACAATTTGCAGTTGTTCTGCAGCACCTCGGTCAACCGCTCCTGCCCAAACTCTTGCTCGGCATCGTTGTACGTTTCCGTGATGCCGTCCGTGTACAACGCGAGCGTGTCGCCCGGCTGCAGTTGCCGCTCTCCAATCGTGCAATCCCATTCCTTGAAGATGCCAAGCACGGTCGCCGTGGAATGGAGGCATTCCATCGTGCCATCTGCTCGTAGCAAAAGCGCGGGAAGGTGCCCGCAATTCACATGACGCAAGCGTCTTGCCCGGTCGTCATACTCGGCGAAGAATAGGGTCGCGAACGCCCCTTCCGAGGTGTTCTCGCAGAATAGTTGGTTCACCGATCGCAGAAGCCGATGCAACTGTTCCAGCGCAGTTGCACACTGGCTGCGCACATTTGCTTGCAAATTTGCCATGAGCAGCGCGGCGGCCATTCCTTTTCCGGAGATGTCCCCGATCACCAGTCCCAGCCGTGCTCCACCCAGGTCCAGAAAATCGTAATAATCGCCCCCAACCTTGCGCGCCTGGATGCACGTCCCCGCGTACTCCAGCGATGTGAGCGCCGGAAGCGTCTGCGGAAAAAGCCGCGCCTGCACTTGCGTTGCAATTTCCAACTCTTGCGCGGCCCGCCGTTCCGCCTCCTGCCTCTGCGCAGTCGCCCGCCGTTGCGATTCCAAGGCTTGGGTGATCTCGTCAAAGCTGACCAGCGAAAACGAATTTCCGTCTATGTCACGGAAGCGCGCAAACACTCCACCCCAAATCGGCGTCTGTTCTCCCAGAAGCATCGAGATGTCCGCCGGCCCCGCGGCCTCCTGCGGGCGTTCGTACTTGATGCGCTTCAGCCTCGGTGTTTGCTGGAATCGCACTCCGCGCTTGGACCACTCCTTGAACTTCGCGGCCACATCTTCCGTTACCAGAACCACCTGCGTCGAGCGGCCGATGAGCTTGTACTCCGGCGAAGTTGGCTTCGGCGCCACCAGAGAAAGAATCGCCGTTCCATCCGGCGGCGAAACCGCCACCCAGCGGTCGCCCGATTGCAACCGCGTATCAAACGCCACGTGAAACCCCAATTGTTCCAGGTAAAATCTCAGGCTTCGTTCCTGGTCGCGCACAAAAACGTTCACGCAGTGGATCCGGAGATGCGGTTCCTGCTTGCCCGGACCTGTGGCGGATGCGCGGCCGCCCTGGAATTGAGCCTCGTTCATGGCCGTGATTATAAGGCTTGCCGGCGCCTCGCGCTCTCTCGAAGGGATCTGCTATGAACTACCCGCCCGGTTTTAATCCGCCCACATCATTCTTCGCGCAGCGCCTGCATGGGATCCACTCGCGCCGCTCGCAAGGCTGGAATGTAACACGCCAGCAACGCGGAAACGAGAAGCAGCAGAGCCACGGCGCTGAAGGCTGCCGCGTCAATCGTGCCAATGTCGTAAAACAAAGTATGCATTCCTCGTCCCACAAAATAGGCGCCGCCCAGGCCGATCAGCAATCCCAATCCCGCGAGCAGCATTCCCTCGCGCAGAATCAGTTTCAGCACTCTTCCTGTCCCGGCCCCTAATGCCATCCGCAATCCAATCTCATGCGTCCGCTGCGCCACCGCAAACGACATCACGCCATAGATTCCCAGCGCCGCCAGCACCAGCGCGAATCCCGCGAATCCCCCGAACAGAAACGCCGTGAACCGGTCTCCAGACAAGGATTGATTCATGATCTGGTCCATCGTTTTCACGTCTCCGAGCGGCAGGTTCGGATCAACGGATTGCACCGCGTCAGCAATGCTTTTGCTCAGCACTCCGGGCTCGACCGTCGCACGCACCGCCATTTGCGCCTGCGGCCACGGACTCTGCCAAAACGGCACGTCAATTTCCGGGAACCCGTCTCCTCGCGGTCCGCCATTCTTCACGTTGTGATAGACGCCCACGATCTGCCACGAAATCGGAGGCCCCAGTTTAGTTACGCCTGGAATCAATTCTTCCACCAGGATTCGCTGCCTCAGCGGATCCACGCCCGAAAAAAACTTCTTCGCGAACGATTCGTTCACCACCGCCACGTTCACTCCACCGGCCAGGTCTTGATCGTTGATCGCTCGGCCCTGATCCATGCGTATCCCGAATACGTTGAAAAAATCCGGCGTAACCATGTTGAATCCGGCGCCGGGTCGTTTCGACATGTCGCTCACTTCCTTGCCCGCAATCTGAAACGGCATTCCGAAATTCGTGCCTTCGAGCGGCATCCCTTCCGAAGCCGATACGCTCGATACTCCCGGAATCGCCCGGATTTTTTCCAATATTGTCCTGTAAAACGCGATCACCGCCGGCCCGTCCTTTAGCCTCCCGTCCGGAACGGGCAAGCTGAACGTCAGCAGGTGATCCGAACGAAAACCCAGATCCACGTGCGCAACATTCCACAAGCTGTGAATCGCCAACCCTCCTCCCGCCAATAGACTGAGCGCCAGCGCGAACTCCGCCACCACCAGCGACCTGCGCAAACCGTGCCGGCCCGCTCCGACCGCAGCTCTGCCTCCCTCCTTCAGCACTTCGTTTAGGTTCAGCCTCATCGCCTGCCACGCCGGAACGCACCCAAACAGCACGCCTGCCAGCAGCGACGCCCCCAGTGTGAACAGCAGCACCGGAAGGTTCAGGCTTACGTCCGCCTCCGAAGGCAGAGTGAACGGCGGCATCATGGAGACGATCAATTTGAGCAAGCCCAGGGCAAGCCCGACTCCTGCCGCACCTCCTAAAAGCGCCAGAGCCAGACTTTCCGTCAGGAATTGGCGAAACAGCTGCCATCGTCCCGCTCCCACGGATGCCCTTACCGCGACTTCCCTTTGTCTCGTCGCCCCGCGAGCGAGCAGCAAATTTGCCACGTTCGCGCACGCGATGAGCAGCACGAATCCCACGGCGCCCAGCAGAAGCCAGAGTGCGCGAATCACGTCCCGGTCGAGAAAATCATTCTGCAGCGGCTCTACACTCGCTCCCCATCCCTGGTCCGACTTCGGATACACCTGCGCGATATGCTTCGTCACCGCATCCATATCCGCATTCGCCTGCGCGATCGTCACTCCCGGCTTCAATCTTCCCATCACCAGCAGCCAGTGAAAATCGTGGTTGATCTGGTCGGGCTTGAACGCCAGCGGAAGATACAAGCGGTTTTGCAGTCGGTCCGTCGCCCCCGGCGCCAGCACTCCGACCACGGTATAGGGCTCTCCATTCATCTGAATCGTCTTGCCCAAAATGTTCCCGTCGCTGTTAAATCTCTCTTTCCAGAGCGCATTGCACAAGATCACCTCGTGGTCCCTTCCGACCTCGCCTTCCTCCGGCAAAAAATCCCTTCCGATCAGGAACGGCTGCCCCATCACTTCCATGAATCCCGGCGTCGTCAGCCTCCCATCGATCATCTCCGGCCGGTTCGCCGTCGCCAGATTCACGTTCGTTTCCGTCCACGCCGCCAGCCCTTGGAAAGCAGTACTCTCCCGTTTCCAGTCCAGAAAATCTCCTGCCGCCACTCCGTTCCGGTTTCCTTGGATCTTCGACCACACCACCACGATCTGATCGGGATTATTGAACGGAAGAGGCGCCAGCAGCGTGGCGTACACGATGCTGAAAATAGCCGTGTTCGCGCCGATCCCCAGCGCAATCGTCAGTATGGCAATGGCTGCAAACCCCGGACTGCGCCGGAGCTGCCTCAACCCATGTCGCAGGTCATGCCAGAGCGTAGTCATGCCTTATCCCTCTCCACCTTCAGACGAAGCAGCTCTTCCAATAGTTTGTTGAATCCCTAAAATCGGCGCCTTCCAGGAACCGTGGCATCGCTTGTCAAAATCTTCAAAATAGTTCTTGACTGTACTAGAATTCTAGTACATTATTGTGCTGCATGAATGCCGCTCTCCAGTCTCGCCGCTCCTTCCTCTTCCGCCTCGATCTCCGTTCCGGCGTCCCAGTCTACCGCCAGATCATTGACCAGGTCCTCGGCGGCATTGCTTCTTCCGCGCTCGCCCCTGGAGACCAGCTCCCTACTGTCCGCCAACTCGCCGTGGATCTTTCCATCAATCCCAACACTGTCATCCGCGCTTATCGCGAGCTGGAGATTCGCGGCATTCTCGAAACTCAGCAGGGCACCGGCACCTTTATCAGCCAACAGAAAGTTCAGCGCGACGAGGCCGAACGCCAGCGCCATCTCGGCCAGCTCGCCGCTGAATGTGTCGCGCGCGCCGGTTCCGCCGGTTTCACCGTCGAGGAATTGCTCGAGCAGTTGCAGGCTTCACCATCCGAAGCAGGAAGAAAGAAGAGGTGACTGCTATGTTGTGGGAACGTGAAAAAACTCCAATCAGTGGGATCGCCATCGCCCTGTTCTTCGTCTCCGTGAGCGCGGGTCTCGCCCTGTCGTTCGTGCTTGGAAGCCGATTCCCGCTCATTGCGGGCGCAATCATCGGCGTCTATTTTCTCTTTGCTATCAAGATCGCCGATCAATGGGAAAAAGTCGCCGTCCTCCGCCTCGGCCGCTTCGTGGGCCTTCGCGGTCCAGGCTGGTTCCACATCATCCCTATAGTGGACCGTCTCAGCCGCTTCGTGGACCAGCGCGTCCGCACCGCCAGTGTCACCGCTGAATCCACGCTCACTCGCGACACCGTTCCCGTCAACGTGGACGCCATCGTCTTCTGGATGGTGTGGAACGCGGAAAAATCCATCCTCGAAGTTCAGGATTTCGTTCAGGCCATCACCATGAGCGCGCAAACCGGCCTTCGCGAATCCATCGGCCGCCACGAACTCGCGCAAATGATCACCGAACGCGAGTCTCTCGGCCGCGAACTTCAGCGTATCCTCGACGAAAAAACCAATCCCTGGGGCATTACCGTGCAGTCCGTCGAAATCCGCGATGTCCGCATCCCGCAAGCCCTCGAAGACGCCATGTCCCGCCAGGCTCAGGCCGAACGCGAGCGCCAGGCCCGCAACATCCTCGGCCAGGCCGAAACCGAAATCTCCGACAAATTCTCCCAGGCCGCTCTCACCTACCAGAATAATCCCGTCGCCCTGCATCTCCGCGCCATGAACATGCTCTACGAGGCCATTAAGGAACGCGGCTCCATGGTCATCGTCCCTTCTTCCGCCGTCGAAACCATGGGCCTCGGCGGTACTCTCGCCACCGCCGCCCTCGCGAACACGCCTAGAACTTAGTAAGGAGTCGAAACATGACGAACAAAAAGGTCCTCCCCCTCATCGTGCTTGCAGGTCTTGCGGCATTCACCGTCCCTCGATCACCCGCAGAAGCCCAGGCCGACTCTTCCCTCGCTGGAATCTGGCAAGGACGGATGAATGATCTGCCGGCCGTGGATCTCCAGCTTGATGACGTCGGCGGCAAGCTCGCCGGCACGATCGTTTTCTATTTTCAGGATCGCAGCGGCCCGAATGGCCATTGGCGGGCCTCCGCAGATCCTCCTTTGCCAGTGCGCGCGCCGCATCTGATTGGCAATACGCTTACTTTCGAAGTCGAGCATCGCAAGTGTCATGCATGTTCCGAAACCGACCACAACGTCAGATTCCGTCTGAACATTACTGGCCCGGACGAAGCCCGCCTCTGGAACCTCGATGGCGAAAATCCAAATTCCGATCCTGGCCTCCAGCTCGTCCGTCAGCGGAATTCCACTGCGGCATCGATGACTCAGGATCAGACAAATACTGCGTTGTGGAAGAATGCGTGGACAAATCTCGTGAACAACGTTCAGCAAACGTTCACCCCGTCGCTCCCGAGGCTTACCGCGGTCGAAGTAGATCTCATTTTGGCCAATCCGGGTCCCCCCGAGGACACTCTTGAACTAACCGTCCTGGATGCTGATGGCAATTCAATCGCCGTTGCCACAAAGACCGTGCCCGCCCCCGACTTTGAACATGTGCGCTTCATCTTTCCGAACGGCGGCGTTCAAGTGTCGCCCGGAAAGTCATACAGCATCCGTCTCAGCGGCGGAACGCTCTTCGGATGGAAGTACGTCGTCGGCGGGTACGAGAATGGCGCAGCATCCTTCAATGGCAAGCCGCTCTTGCCGGACGCTCGCAGCACTTTTCTCTTCCGCACTTTCGGTTCGATATGACGGTCCGTAAGTTCTTGGTCCGCCTCATTCGGTTTCCGCAGATAGGGACCAGAGCCTGTTACAATCCTGCCAAGCGAATTGCTTTCGGATTCCGAAGATCAGATGCGACTCACCACATCCCTTATTTGCATCTTGTTGTCCGCAACGCCCTTCCTCTCCTCCGCCCAAGACAAACCTAAATCCGCCAGCAATTACCAGACTCTGGTGGAGCGCGTCAAAAAAGGCGACCAGAGCGTCAACTTCCGGGAATTGCGCCTCGCTTATTCCGAATCATCTGATTTTACCAACGGCCCGGACACTACGGATCAAAAGAAAGCCATGCGGCAAGCCCTCAACAACAAGGATTTCGCCAAAGCCATTCAAAACGCCGACACTGTCCTCGTTTCAAACTTCGTGGATATGGACGCCCATTTCGTTGAGTATGTGGCATATAGAGAACTCAAAAATCCCGAGCGCGCGGACTTCCACAAATTCGTCCTGCAGAATCTCTTGAAATCCATCACTGCTTCCGGCGACGGAAAAACTCCGGAAACCGCCTTTGAAGTGATTGACGTGGATGAGGAATACCTCCTGCTCCGCTTCATGGGCCTTGGCCTTCCCAAAAAGCAATCCTACATGCATAAGAATGGCCACTACTACGATGCCCTCACCCTGAACAATCCCGCTTCAACGGAAGAGCGCGTCATCTACTTCAACGTGGACATCCCCGCCAAACACGGCATGTAAAACCTTCGCCTGTTCTTTTCTTGGGTTATCCGTTGCGCAGTCGCCTCCCGCTTCGACGCGTTGCACTGTGTACAAACATGGGAAAATGAATCAGTAGATCGGCAATCAAGCTCAGCTTTCAAGATTCGCGCTGTCAAAGGACATCTCGCCGTATGACTTCCCTTCGCAAAGGGGCCATCCATCTCTTCCGCTTCGCCGGAATTGATCTCTTCTTGCACTGGTCCTGGTTCCTCGTCGCTGCCATTGAGATCAGCGAGCGCACCACTGCCTATTCTTCGATCTATTGGAATGTCTTCGAGTATCTGGCGCTGTTTCTGATCGTGGGAATTCATGAATTCGGGCACGCTCTGGCCTGCCGCCAGGTCGGTGGAACTGCGAATCAGATCGTCCTGTGGCCCCTCGGCGGTGTCGCCTATGTAAGTCCCCCTCCTCGACCCGGCGCCACTCTCTGGAGCATCGCTGCCGGCCCCCTTGTCAACGTGGCGTTCATACCCATCCTCTCGGCGCCGCTCGTATTGAACCACTACACGCCCTGGCTTGCCGCGATGCCGAATCTGCATGCGTTTTTTCGCGCGGTCTGGATCATCAACGCCGGCTTGCTCGTGTTCAATATGCTGCCCGTCTATCCGCTGGATGGCGGCCAGATTCTTCGTTCTCTTCTCTGGTTTGTCATCGGGCGTGCCCGCAGCTTGCTGGTAGCCACCATCATCGGTTTCGCTGGCGTGGCTGGACTCATCGCCCTCGCCCTGTGGTGGCAATCCGTCTGGTTTGGCATTCTCGCGGTGTTCATTCTCATGAACTGTTGGAGCGGCCTCCAACACGCTCGCGCCCTACTCCGTCTTGCAAAAGCGCCTCGTCGTGCTGGCTTCGCCTGTCCAGACTGCAAGGCATCCCCGGTCATCGGACAATACTGGCTCTGCGGCAAGTGCCGCACCCCGTTCGATACCTTTGAAACGCAAGCGGTCTGCCCTTCCTGCTCTACCCAATTCCCCGTCACCGCCTGCCTTGATTGCGGCGCCCGCCACCCCATGACCCAGTGGGCCTCCACCGCGCCCGCCTCTCCAACTTCTTAACCGGGCCTCCCGGCAAATCTGTTCCCCTGACTCCCGTCGTCACTCGCGTTCCCGCTCGAAAGAGTTTAGGTACCTCTTGACACATCTATACTTTTGAGTTATTATCCGTAGTGCGGCGGTGGAGCACATCGGAGTTTGCCTCGTGTCCGTTCGCTTTTCTCCTCCCTGCCCCACCCGCGGCTCTGAGACTTTTCTTCGCTCCTGTTTTCTCCTTGAACGTTCAACTCTCGATCTGCAACTCTTTGCTAAGTCCATTGCTTGCCACACAGGCAAAGAATGCATCCGTTACCGTGCATCCGGCGAGGATGCGAGCCTTAAGGAGCGGCGCGGCGAGGGATCCTTCTGTCCACCCAAGTCCTTTCCTTTCAAGCTCTTCCGCACTCTTTGTTCACTCTCGCATAGTGAAATTTTCCCGAAAGTCCTTTTCTTTCAATCACTTGCGCACTCTTGCCCAAAAACACCGGGGGTGGGGGTCCTGTCTATTCCAATAAGGAACTCGTCGCTCGTCACTCGCCACTTTCTTCCGATACAATCCCCCCACCTCATTCAGGGGGCTGCATGAGCCTTAGCCAAAAACTCGAAGACGTCCGCACCGGCTTCGAGCGTCCTTTCTGGGTCGCCAACGTTTCCGAAATCTTCGAGCGCCTCTCCTACTACGGCGCCTTCGCCTCCCTCGCCAATTATCTGCATGAGCGCCTTAGCTTCCCCACCGAACAAACCGGCACACTCACGGGAATCTTCGGCGGCATGGTCTGGTTTCTCGCCATCTTTGGCGGAGCCGCCGCGGACCGTCTCGGCTTTCGCCGCGCGCTCTCTCTCGCCTACCTTATTCTCACTTGCGCGTATTTCCTCCTCGGTTCCATCAGCGCGCCCTGGCTCGCTCCTGTCCGTTCCGCCGTTCCTCTCAGCATCTTCGTTGGTTTCATCCTGATTCTTCCCGCTCTCGGCATTTCTCTGGTTAAGCCCAGCGTCGTCGGCACCACCGCCCGCGCTTCCAGCGAAAAAGTTCGCTCTCTCGGCTACTCCATCTACTACACCATGGTCAACATCGGTGGCGCCGCCGGTCCCTACGTCGCTTCCTGGGCGCATCGTCATCTCGGCGTCGAAAACGTCTTCCGCATCGCCGCGCTCAGCGTTTTTCTTATGTTTTTCGCCGTCCTCTTTTTCTTCCGCGAACCGAAACAAACCGTGGGCACCCCTGCTCCCAGCATTGGCGCCACGTTCCGCAACTTCCTCACTGTCGCCGGAAATCCCAAATTCATGGCCTTCCTGCTCATCTTCACGGGTTATTGGATCGTTTTCTGGCAGCAGTACATCTCCCTTCCCGGTTATATTCACGCCTACATCAACCCCCGCGCCGACGTCGAACTTATCCTCATCACCGACGGCCTCTGCGTGATCTGCTTCACGGTCCTCGTGAACTATCTCACTAAGAAAATCCCTGCCTTCCGCGCCATCATCCTCGGCACGCTCATCACTTCGCTTTCCTGGCTCATCCTGGCGCACGTTCGCACGCTCTGGGCCTGCGTCGCTTCCATCATTGTTCTTGCCATGGGCGAAATCATTCACCAGCCGCGCTATTACGAGTACATTTCGCGCCTCGCCCCTCCCGGCCAGCAGGGCACTTACATGGGGTTCGCTTTCTTGCCCATCGGCATCGGTTCTTTGGTTGGAGGCTGGTTTGGCGGCCGCGTCATGCACCATTTCGGCGAAGTGCTGCACCACCCCGCCC
>DATJAD010000074.1:0-49529 GCA_035516615.1 Candidatus Acidiferrum sp. | reverse complement strand
CGAGCCTGCCGTCATGGAAATGAGTGCGGAAGCCATTGAGAAAAAAGAGGTTAGAGGAAGAGTGGTGGATTGGAGATGGATGACGGAGGCAGTGCGAGGAGAGCGGCCCGGACTTGGTCCGCAAGCGACAGAGGGGCTGGGAGGCTTGAGAAAGGCGAAGATGCCGCGCTGAATTCACAAGCTAACATCGCACCATATGTTAATACTGTCAATATCTAATCAAGTGGTACTTGAGAACAGGGCGGGCAGGGGGAGTGCAGGGAGGGTGGCCGAAGGGGCAGGCCGGAGAACTTTCTGGTTGCCGACTTCGCGCAGATCCCGCACTGCCGAGAGCCCAAGCCGTTTCCCTTCTCTCATAAACACCGCCTTTGAAAACCGCTTGATACCAGATGGTGTTGCATCGACGAATTGAGCTCGCACAGCCGATCGGGCACGAGACACAATTTGCAGCGTGGCTGAGTGGGAGGACTTTAGGGGATGGAGACGTTGGCGGAGGATTGGTCTAGACTCTCGAGTTGCGCCAGTTCTTCACGCAGGCGAGCGGCTTCCTCGCGATACTTTGCTGCGTCGAGCCGGGGCTTGGCGCCAGCGACCGTTCCGAAAGCATCCATAACCTTGGCGATGCCATCATTCTTCTTGCCCTTGCCGCCCTTGCCCATATTTGCGAGATCCTCGGCGCTGGTATCTTCCTGCAGGGCGTCGGTCTCCAGTCCAGTAATCTGGGCGCGGAGATCCCGAATGCGCACGCGCCGCTGGACCATCTCAATAGCAGCATCACTGACTGGCAGGTTGACGGATTCCCAGCACCCGCTACAACGCTGCTTCAGTTCTTCTTTGAAAGCCCAGAGATTGTTCCTGCCGCTCACGCTGCCCTGGTCGGCAGCAAGGCGGTACCAAGCCACGGCTCTGGCATCATCTTGCTTCACACCTTGCCCGTGCTGATACATCCAACCGAGTTGGTTCTCCGCGGTGCCGTTTCCCAGCAGGGCGGCTTTATAAAGCCAGGACCCGGCCTTGGCATAATCAACCGCCACACCGATGCCATTCTGAAAATTATAGCCGATGTTTTCCATGGCCTCGTCGTTGCCCTGTTCCGCGGCTTTGTAATACCAGGAGAAAGCCTCGTCGTAACTCTGCGGTTGGCCCCATCCTTGCTCCACCATGTAGCCGAGATTGGTTTCCCCGTTGGAGTTGCCTTGGCTGGCGGCGCGGCGATACCAGGCTATAGCCTGAGCAAAGTCGCGCTTGACCCCCCATCCGCACTGATAAAAGTAGCCGACTTCATTTTCGGCGTCCGAAAGATTCTGGTCCGCCGCCTTACGGTACCACGCGAACGCTTGCTTATAATCACGCTTGACCGACAAACCACTCTGGTACATTTCTCCCAAATTGTACTCGGCGAGCGCATAGCCCTTTTTTGCGGCTAAACGGTAGTAATTTAAGGCGCGCTTGTAATCCCGCGGCAAGCCAAACTTATGTTGATGCATGTAACCCAGTTGATTCAGCGCGGGAGCATAACCTTGGGCTGCCGACTTGCGATACCAGATCAGAGCCTGACCGTAGTCCTGGGCAACGCCGAGGCCGCTAAAATAGTGGTTTCCCAGAAGGAATTGCGCCTGCGCGTCCCCTGCAGTGGCGGGCTCGCGAAGAGCGTAGAAGTCATTGTCCGGCCGCAGTGCCGTCGCCTGGGTGGAGGTTTGTACCGGCGCCTGCGCTTGCACCCGCGCCGTGCAAACCAGAAGAAACGCAAAGAAAGCTGCTGCGGTGGCCCTGGCCGGAAAGCTCATGGAGTTCTCCCCTCGAGGAATCTCGGAGAAATGACAGATAAGGATGCGACTGCAAATGTGGATCTCTTATCTAGGCAGCTCGCCCCGCCCTTCCCAGCACAGCATCCCACGGCAATCCACTGCCATATTGCACTAGCCTGGCACGCAAAGGCGCATACAACGATAGACAGCTAGTACTAAAGGGGCGAAATGTGCTCAATGTTATATTCGCCGAGCGGGCGGCCAGCCAGCCAGCCAGCCAGCCAGCCAGTAAGAAAGAGGCTTCTTGATCGTCTGGATAGCTCAATTATTAAACTGAAACCGGACTAGCTCAAAGAATTCCGGGCCGACACTCAATTTCCAAACAGAACCCGAAAATAATCGTTTCCGCTGCGCCCTTGATCTGCGCAATACGGAGCAGATACCCAATTGTGCGCTCGTAAGAACTCCGCCTTCGGCCTTGTGTTTACTGTGCGAAATTCACAGAAGGAAAATCTAGACAACACGGTTCCCTTGAAGCGGGGGCTGGTAACCCCTTGAGGAAGCGATGCCGGTCGTGGCTGTATTTTCGGATGCCTTGCCCGAAGAAACCCGTGTGCGCGAAGGCCAGCGGAGGGTCACTACCGCTCCTGCCCGCAGCTTGTAAGTGGCGTATTCGCCCGACCAGGCTATGTTGAAAACAGTGGACGCCGATCCGCTGTTCAATACGATGAGGACTATCGAACCGTCGGGATTCTGAAATGCCACGTCTTCGAGGCTCCCCTGCCCGAAGGTGTTGGATTCGATGCGCGTCGCACCGGACATAACGAACTTGCTGGCGTGGGCCAAGGCGGTGAAGTCCTCAGTGTAGGTGACTTGAGCTGGTGACGCCTGATCGTTAATGGTGACCACGCCACGGCAATCGGTGCATCCACCGAGGTACGGGCCGTGATTCTGATCCAGAACCAGATTCCACAGGACTACGCTTTTTGCCCAGTTCCGTGTGGCCTCGATGATCAGCCGGACTTGTTGCGCTAGAATTTTTCCGGTTTGCCAGCCCCCGCCGGAACACTCTGTGAGCCAGATGCCTTTGCCGGGGAACCGGTCATGCAGCTCCACTTGTGCCGTTACGCTGCCGCCGTAACAATGGACAGCAGTCCCCGCAGAATAGAGGGCGGCCTGCTCATCGCCAAGCACCTGAATGGGGAAAGCGATCAGGTCCCAGTTGTGGTCAAAGACCAGAATCTTCGTGCTCAGCCCCGCGGCATGGAACGCGGGTCCGAGGGAATCCTTGAGGAACCTGCGTTGTTCCATGGCGGTCATCCCCATACCCGGATAGTTGACCGGAACATTTAGCGGCTCATTTTGCGGAGTGATGGCATAGATCGGAACTCCGGCTCTCCCGTACGCCTCGATGAATTTCACGAAGTAATCCGCGAGTGGCGAATAGGCCGAAGGCAAGAGCGAGCCCTGAATCATCGAGCCGGAAGTCTTCATCCACCCCGGCGGGCTCCATGGAGAAGCAATGATTTTCAAATTGGGGTTCAGGGCGAGGGCGTCGCGCAGAATGGGAATAATGTACTCGCGGTCGTGCCCGATGGAAAATCGCCTGAGTTGGGGATCGGTATCCCCGGCGGACACGACATCGTAACTGTAGGCTTGCAGCGCAAAATCGGACGCTCCCATCGGCTGGCGAAGTATGCTGAGGCCGATTCCCTTCGCGGGGTCGAACAGTTCTTCAAGTACGGCCCTACGCTGTGTCTCAGTCAGGCTGTGCCACAACAGCCACGCAGAGGAGTCCGTGAGAGAAGCGCCGAATCCGTCCATTTCCTGGTATTTTCGCGAATCGCTCACGGTGATCGTGAGCTCGGGAGCGCGGACGGGCCCAAATCGCAGAGAAGGCTTTGGTTGAAGAGTCTCATGCCAATCTTCTGAAGACTCGTACACTTCCACTCTCGTGTTTCCTGCGGATACATCGGAGCGTTGCGTTCGTGCCGCTGACAGACTGGTTCCTCCGCAGAGCGCACACGCTAGGAACAAACAGGCCGTTCGAGAGCAGAACATCCCGCGACCTCCAAGAGTTGTTAGCCAACCTCGCCGAGCCTTCTCCGCGCGGGAAACCGGCGCTAAATGCGGCCACCATTCGGAGAGCTCAGCGCTCCTGCTTGTCTTCCGAAAAGCGGGAGAGGGCCCCAGGCAAAATCCCCGGGCCTCCCGGGTTTGCGAGCCGTTCATCAGAAATAGAACTTGGCTCCCAGTTGAATGACGCGAGGGCCTCCGACCCCGCCGTAGGTGTCCGCGTAGGTACCCCAGTTGGAAGCCTTCGAGATGCTGAAGGAGGGCGGGCTCTGCGAGCCGCCTGCTGGCTGGCTGTAGTCCCATTCCTGCGGCACGCTTACGTCAAAGTTGAAGTTCTTGTCGTTGAAGTTTGGATGATTGAATACGTTGTAGGCCTCGAAACGAAGCTGGATGGAATATCGCCCTTTTTCGCCAATCGGAATGTTCTTGAAGAGCGACATATCCCAGTCCTGCAGTCCACCGCTGCGGAGGAAGTCTCGTGAACCGCTCACACGAGTCCCGATAGGTGGAAGAATCGGATTGCCGCTTGCGTCAAGTGAGTAGTAGAAGGGAATCGCGCCCCACATATTTCCGCCGTCCACCGCTCCCGGCTCCCAGATCCAGGCATTGTTCAGGTCCACGGGCGTTCCAGTCATGACCTGTGTTACTCCGCTCAACTGATAGTTGTCAGTGATATAGGAAAGCCACTTCGGGCCACCGAAGTGTTTCGTTGCATTTGGCAAACTGTACACATAATTTGCCGCAAACACGTGCGTGCGGTCCCATCCGGCCGCGCGGTAGTCAAGTCCGCGCACGTTGAAAGGATCCTGGTAATCCTGGTCGGCGTTTGCGGTGGTCAGCGCCTTGGACCAAGTGTAAACCACGCCAAAGGTGAGACCTTTGCTAAAGCGACGCTGTAAGGAGACCTGCAGGGAGTTGTAATTAGAGGTGCCATCCCACTGCAGATAAGCAATTTGCCCATAGCCTTTGTAGGGCACCAGCGGCGCATTTGAATAAGAAGGTCTACCGTAAGCATACGCGCCGCTGAAATTGTATCCAGCTGCGGAATACATGGTAGGAAGATTCGGTTCGACCGCTGGGATGCCATTCGTGCAAGGATCGCCGGGCGCTGGGCTCGCGCAATAGGCAGCGAAGTTTGCCGGATCCTGAGCAGCCGCGGTGAACGCATATCCATAGGGAATTGCGTTGATGTCGCGCGAAGTCACCAGATGGCGGCCGAGTGTTCCAACATACGCGACATCGAGCGTGGTTCCCGAGGCTATTTCTCTTTGCGCGCCCAAGCTGAAGCTATATACCGTCGGAACGTGTCCATCCCTTGATGCGCCGATGATGTTTTTGTCGGCCTGAATGGAAAGCGGAAAGGACACTTGAGAGGAAGCGATATCGGCGACATTGCCGGCGGGCAATTGGGCTGTTTGCACCAACGCGGGATTGTTAAAGACGGTGTTGAAAATCAGGTTGCCTTGCGTGCGGTCATGCATCATGCCGATTCCGCCGCGGAAAACCGTCTTATGATCCTTGAAGGGGTCGTAGGCAAATCCCAGACGCGGTTCAGGCATGACGCCGCGGCTGTCCCAGCCACCTGCCGGGATTTCGCCATTCTTGGTATAAACCATGCCGTCCAAGGGGTTCCCGCTGCCGGGGATAATGTTGCCGCCGTTGTCGATTTGTACGGCGGTGGCCGGATCGTAAGCTGCAGGATCAAAGATCGCCACCTGGTTTTTGGCGTCATACTGTGGCGGAATCCAGGCAAACCTCATGCCGTAATCAAGGGTGAAGGTTGGTGTCACCTTCCAGGTGTCCTGCGCAAAAAACTCCAGTTGGTTGTAGCGGAAGTAGCCGGTGGGACGCGCGGTGGATTGATCGAAGCTGTCGAAACTCCCCAACAGTGCGCTCGCCAAGGGATCACCGAGAATGCAAGTACCCGAGCCGCCGGGACACGTGCCGCCGGCTGTTGGGCCGGGACTAAAATTCAACTGACCGTTGACGTTGCCCCATGCGATCTGATCCTTGCGGCTTCGCTGATAGAACAGGCCAAATTTGAACGTGTGGCTGCTTTTGATCCAGGTAAAGTTGTCGTTCACATTAATGGTCGTATTCGCTTGCTTCCAGGGAGTCGCTCCCAGATATCCACTGCCGAAGTTCACATTGTTGAGCCCGCCGAAACCCAAGTCCGGGATGGTGTCGGTCGGATACAGCAAAGGCAGAGTGATGCCGTTCGCGGCCAGCGAAATGTTTCCGTTGACGCCCTCGGCGAGCGAAAGGGTGTGGCTGGGACCGATCGAGAACTCGTTGAGCATCGTCGGGGTAATTGTGCTTGTCAGGTTCAGGGAAAGATTCCAGCCGGGATGATGCTGTACGCAGCCGCCGGGAAAATTGACAGACGATGCGCAGGCAAAGATTCCAAATGGCCCGGGAAACGGGACAAACGGAGACGAATCCGTTTCGGCGTTGTGGATCCAGCGCCCGAACAGCCGATTTTTATCGTTAATCTGGTAATCAATGCGAAGGATATCTTCGCGACGTGGAGCGTTTCCCGAGAGTGCCTCAGAAAAATTGTAGTTCTGTCCGTTTACACCAAACCCATTCACATTCGGCATCGGAAAAAGGTCCAGCATCTTCTGAACCTGCGTGAATACCGCCTGCTGCGCAGCGGGGAGTTGCGTGGGATCAATCTTGTCGTTCGATATCCCCGGTCCGGAAATGACGATGGGAACTCCGTTTCCATCGGTTGACTGCGAGAAGTCTCCCTGCCGTTCCGCCGCAGTTGGAGTATAGAACTGGGTGGTTCCACCGATGGGGATCAACTGGCGGTAGAATTCCTGATTCCAGAACACGAAGAGCCTGTTTTTCAGGATCGGCCCCCCAATTTGGTAGCCGACATAGTTGTAGCGGTACAGCGCCGGCGTATTGGGCAGGTCACCGTTCAACTGGTTCAACTTATTGAAATATTCGTTGGCATTCATGCCGTCGTTGCGGTGAAAAAAGCGCACGTCGCCGTGCCATTCGTTGGTTCCACCCTTGGTGACAATGGCGATCTGCCCGCCGGCGGCTTTGCCGTATTCCGCCCTGTAGTTCGAAGTCAGAACCGTTACCTCTTCGATGGCGTCCGGATTGATCGTTACGTGCGTTCCGCCGTTGTTGCCCGTATCCACGTTTGAGGCGCCATCAATCGTGAACTCGTGTTCGTTTGCACGCGTCCCGTTGATGTTCAGCTCGTCCAATCCCCCAGTGCCGGAGACGGTTCCGTTGAAGCCGCTGATCACTCCCGGGATCAGCTTCATGTAGTCCAGAACGTTGCGTCCGTTCATGGCCACATCGTTTAGCTGCTTGCCGGTGATGAGGTCGGATCGTTCACCGGAGTTCGACTGCAACTGCAGTTGTCCGGCGTCGGCGGTGACCGTGACTTGCTCTGAAACGGCGCCCACGGCGAGAACAAAATCACCCGCGTTTAGATTGTCGGCGGCAGAAAGAATAATACCGGCTTTCTCCAACTTCTTGAATCCGGCGGCACTGACAGTGATGGTGTAGACGCCCGGCGGAAGATTGGGAACCACGAACCCCCCATTGTCACCCGTCGAGACCGTGCGGGAGACGCCGGTGGTTGCAGCATTGACACTAACCGTAGCCTTGGCGACGAACGCTCCACTTTGGTCCGTGACCGCGCCAAAAATCGTGCCGGTAGTTACCTGTGCAAACGAAACTGGAGAACACAGACAAAGAATTGTTGCGGCAATGATCGTGCACTGCACAACGCGTAAGATTTTTCGATGAAACGAATGCAACATTTTCCCTCCCCGCGCATGACGTTGGATCAACTGCCCCGAGAAGCAGCGCAACGCAATCTCGCGATGCTGTTCAACTTTCCCGTCTGAACCACTTCGAGTGGAAAGCCACAATTTGCATGATTGGCTTATAGCTTCCGACCCTCGCAAAAGCTGTGATCTAAATCACACCTCCGCCTTCTATCGCCATATTTTTCCCGGTAAGCTCAGGAAACACAAGAGATAAACATTTGCGTCAGCGAAGACTTCCTTCGCAAATCGAGGTTCCCCTGCGTGACGCGCAAATAGGAAATAGTTCATTGGGATGAGAAGCCCGGCGTGGAACGAAGAGAGACTCTCCGGATGGGGCGAACGCCGAGATTCACAACGATGGTGATAGACTGCGAGCATGGCAAACAAAAAGAAGAAGAAGGAACGGACCAGGCCAAAAAAATCCGCGAGCCGCAGGGCAGGGACAAAGAAAAAGGCGGCGAAGAAAAAGGCGCGGAAGAAAAAGGTGCGCGGGAAGAGCCAGAGCGCGGGTATGGTAGCATTCGTGCCAGAAGGACTGTCGGCGCGGTCGGGAGGGCAGTCTGGAGATTTGCAGGGATTGTCCGACATCGAGGGAGCGGATTCGGAGAGCGTGAACGAATTGCTGGAAGAAGGAAATGCGTTCGAGGCTGAAGTTGTGAAGGGCGTGCAAGATGCGGGGAATGCCGAAGAAGGCGAAGTAAGAACGCACGAAGTCCCGGAAGATGACGTCCCGGAGGAATATTTAGAGAAAGATGAGTGAGTGAGAAGGCCCGGCCACTGGGTCTCTCTACGGGTGGCTCTTAATGTATGCAGTGATCTGAGTATTGTCCACATTGATTTGCTTCAGGAGCGCACCCACGGCACTCACTAAATCGGCGGAGTGGGCTTGTGCAGCGCTCTGAAACTCGGAGCGATTGAGATAGACCAGGAAACGACGAAAAACGTCTCCCTTCACCGCGGACAGGATTTTGGGGTCCTGAATCGGAGTTAGGGTTACGATGGCGTTCACCAGCTCCGGATGATGGGCGGAATTGCTCTCAAAACTGGTGATTCGAGTGGCCAACTTTACGAAGTCTTTGCGTGTCTCGCCAATTCCGCTGCCAGAAGTGCCGACCGCGTAATAAGCCACCGCGGTGCCGGGAACAAGCGCCCCATTCTTCATCACCATTCCAGAAGGCGCGCCATAGGATGTCAAAAATGTCACTTCGGCAAGGTCAATTTCCCAAGGATGCGTGGCGGGGGCGAGATTGACCATGACGTGCCGATCGAGTTCCGCAGTGTAGATGGCCAGAAAATCGGTCGCGACCACCTGGGCAGGGGCGGACAAGGTGGCGTAATCCGAACCGTTGCAGCTGGTGAGGACCTTGAGGATGGCGGCATAGAAGGGACCTGCGTCCGGAGTGGTCGCGGGCTTCAAATAGGCTGCCAATTCGGTGAGATAGACGCGGTCGGAAGGATCGAGGAGCGCGCGTCCCGTGGCCACCGCATAACTTCTGCCCGACTTGACTACGGGCTTCTGGTAGCCAACGTTGTAAAAGTAGTTTGAGGAATCAATCTTGACGAGTGTTCCCGAACCGCTGGCGAGCAGAGCCATATCGGCGGTGGCGTCCACTGCGATAGCAGAGTTCGCGCCAGATTTCAGGTTGGATTCGGTGATGAAGGGTTGAAGCCCGCCTCGTATGGTCCGCGGGGAATACGATTTTCCTTGGACGTTTGAAATCACCGAAGTGAAGCCAGTTTGGCCGTTCTTGAACATTCCAAACACTTGGCCGCTCACCTTCGCGTCAAATTTGTTTACGTCTTCGGCGGTTTGGGAGGCGCTTGCGATCGTGACGGCCGCAGCATCGTCCGCTTCGGTTTTGTCGAAAATTCCCGAGCCGCTTGCTCGCATGGCCTGGAGGTAGGTTTGGCCAACTAGACTTGAAAGATCAATGGTGCGATCAGGCCCGCGCTGAAGCAGAACGTCTCCATCGGGAGGGGTCGGGTTCTTCGCGTGAACGGCGCCAAGGAGCAGAACCGCAGTCAGCACCGAGGCAAGAGCGAAGCACAGGCGCACCGGAATCTGAGTCCACGTGGGCCGGCTGTGAGTTGGAAGGTTCATATTCATTCTCCTCGGCATTTTCTCTTTGGTTGATTGTCCCCGTGGAACCAGATCACAAAATGGTCCGGCTGTGGTTGGCATGGATCTGGATCGTGCAGGGACCGCCGTGGGCTCAGGGAGCTTGGGTGTGGCCGCGCCATCTGACAAGTCTGCACGCATCTAAGGATTGTCGAGAACACGGCACACCTCATACGGGATACTTGGCAGGTAGTGAGAAGAGAACGCGAATCGTTTCATTCGAGGACAATTTTCGGGAGAGTTCGTAGGCCAGCCCGCGAAGCGATCGCTAGGCAGCGATAAGGCGCGGGTTGAGCAGGAGATTGGAGAATACTGGGAGCCTCCGGGGAGCCAGCAACCGAGAGAGAACTTGTTCCCGAGTTTTGGAGCCTCGGAGGATTGGGCAAATAGTTTGGCGAAATAGGCAACGGCCCGAGCTGTCCGGGGGCTACACTTTTCCTGGTTGAGACCGGAATTCGAACGAAATCGCCGCCAGTTCGGACTTACGAGTGAAGCGGCGCTCGAAGGAGAAACAATGCAGAAGCGCAAACTTGGAAAAAGCAATTTGGAGGTTTCGGCGATCGGGCTCGGTTGCATGGGAATGAGCTTTTCTTACGGCCCGCCGAAAGACAAGCAGGAGATGATCTCTCTGCTCCACTCAGCAGTGGAACGCGGCATCACATTCTTCGACACCGCTGAAGTCTACGGGCCTTTCACGAATGAGGAGCTCGTGGGCGAAGCTCTCGCGCCGTTCCATGGCAAAGTGGCCATCGCCACCAAGTTCGGGTTTGATCTGAGTGGCAGCGACAATCGTCCGGGAGCGGCAGGCTTGAATAGCCGGCCCGCGCACATTAAAGAGGTCGTTGAAGGTTCGCTGAAGCGGCTCAAGATGGAGACCATTGATCTTCTTTACCAACACCGCGTTGATCCTGAGGTACCCATCGAAGACGTGGCGGGAGCGGTGAAGGAACTGATTCAAGCTGGCAAGGTGAAGCACTTCGGACTTTCGGAAGCCGGAGCACAAACGATTCGCCGCGCACATGCCGTCCAGCCGGTCACTGCTCTGCAGAGCGAATATTCGCTGTGGTGGAGACGCCCTGAAAAGGAAATACTGCCCCTACTGGAAGAGTGCGGAATCGGCTTCGTTCCCTACAGTCCCCTGGGTAAAGGTTTCCTCACAGGGAAGATTGATGAAAACACGACGTTCGACAGCACCGATTTTCGTAACACCATCCCGCGCTTCGCGCCTGAAGCCCGGAAGGCGAATCAGGCACTGGTGGATCTGCTGGGCAAGATGGCGGAGCGGAAGAAGGCGACACCTGCTCAGATTGCGCTCGCCTGGCTGCTTGCGCAAAAGCCGTGGATTGTTCCAATCCCAGGCACGACGAAGCTAAACCGCCTTGAAGAGAACATCGGAGCAGCAGAGGTCGAGCTTGCGCCGGATGATCTTCGTGAGATCGAGAGCGCTGCTTCGAAGATCAAGGTGGAAGGAGCTCGCTACCCGGAAAGGCTCGAGCGAATGACGAATCTGTGAGTGTGCGAAAGTCCGCCAGGCACAGGAAGGAGTGATCATGAGAAAAGAGCCCTCAGGAGCCAGAAAGATGTTCGGAGATTTCGCGCCCAAGCTGGTTGAACTTACGGACGACGTGCTTTTCGGTGATGTCTGGGAACGGAAGGAGCTATCAAAGCGTGATCGAAGTCTCGCAACAGTGGCAGCATTAGTTGCTTTGCATCGACCGGAACAGCTTCGGTTTCACCTCGAGAATGCCGTGAAAAATGGGATCACAAAAGAGGAATTGATCGAAGTCATCACGCATCTGGCATTTTATTCAGGCTGGCCCAATGCAATGAGCGCCATGACGGTCGCAAAGGAGGTATTCTCCAAGGCGTGAAGACCAATGGTCAAGTTGCGGCTTCGCAGAGAGCAGACAAGGTTGCGGGACCAAACGGGCCCGACACGGCTAAGTTGGCCAGTTGCATTGCCGCGTATGCCCCTCACGACGGAAGTTTTGACCTGCGCATCCCCGGTTTGTGCGCCAGCCGATTTTCACGAACCAACTCAGAATGCGCGCATGTCCTCCGGTTGCCATCCTTGTGCATCATCGCACAAGGAGCCAAGACCGTCATTGTGGGTGAGGAGGTCTACGAGTACGACGCGTCGCGCATGCTCGTCTTCTCTGTTGCACTACCCGTTGCCGCCCAGATTACGGAAGCCAGCTATTCCGAGCCTTACATCGCTCTAAGGTTGGACCTCGACCCGCTCAAGATCAGCGAGCTAGTTCTGAAGGTTTACCCGAATGGTCTACCCCCGGTACAAGAGAGAAGCGCCGTTTACGTGGCTCCAGTTGACGAGAGCATTGTGAACGCCGCCACGAGATTAATGGAGTGCCTGGCGCAGCCTGGAGACGTTGAACTACTCGCTCCGCTGGTGATGGATGAGATTTTGATCCGGCTGCTGCGCAGCCGCATCGGTCCTCGCGTGGCCCAAATGGGCCTTAGAGAGTCCAGCGTGCACCGGCTTGCGAAGGCGATTTCCTGGCTGCGCGCCAACTACTCCCAACCGATGAAAGTCGAAGAGCTGGCCGAGCTGGTGCACATGAGCGTCTCCTCGTTCCACGAACATTTTAAGTCGGTCACTTCGATGAGCCCGCTGCACTATCAAAAAGTGCTGCGCCTGCAGGAGGCGAGACGTCTCATGCTCTCTACGATGATGGACGCGAGCGCTGCGAGCGAGCGCGTGGGTTACCTGAGCGCTTCGCAGTTCAGTAGGGAATACAGCCGCTTCTTCGGAAGCGCGCCGACCAGAGACATCGCCAGATTGCGTCAAGAGACTCGCCCCTGGTCTGAGCCGACTCGGGCCGTGGATTGAGGATGTAAGAAATTTGGCGACGGAATGGGACGCGGCAGCATGCTGAGAAACGCCGGATCAATCGGTTCGGTGGCGTCGCATGCTCAGGATCATGGCGATTTGGCCGGAGTGATAGATGACGTGTTCGACGCTTCCTTGGAAAAGGGCCTCGTATGAATAGGTGCGCCCGGGGACCTGTTTGGCCAGATCTTCGAGAGGGAACGCGCGAATGCGCTCTTCGAGCAGGTCGCGGCTGCGGTTCCAGCGAGTGACAAGTTCGGTCCAGGGAATTGGCGGCTCGGCCCATTCCATCTCGGGCTGCCATCGGGGCATGGGAGTGCGATCCGAAGCCTCGCGAATTCTCTCATTCCAGAGGAGAAGATGCTGGAGCAGTGCGGAAATGGAATTGGCTTTTGGAACGAGCGGCACGACGGCGAGTTCGGGGGAGACCCGCGCCAACATCTCGGCGAGAGGGGGACCGTACCAAGGTTCCGCGAGTGTAGCGGCATGATAAGCATCGGCGATTTGTTGAGTCCGATTCATGGGTGGCCTAAGAACACCGGCGTGATACTGCCGAGTGTTCGACGGGCCTAGTTTACACGAGGCGTTTGCCGATTGAGACCGTTTCCAGCGCAGACCGAATACGCACCGCGAGAGGTGAGAAGCGGGTGCGCGAAGAGCAGAGGAAGCTGGTATGATGAAGGCGTCCCCAAGCCGGAATGAGCACGAGCCCGAGTTCCGTAGCTGTCGCGCACGATCCCGCCGGAACGCGCCTGAAGCTTCGCGTTAGCGGAGCACTCTTCGAGTTAATTCACCTGATTCCGAGACTGCTGGAAATCCGGCGGAGCAAGAGCTCGTGGCTGGCGTTTCGCGTGGCGATGGGTATGCTTGGAGCGGGGCTGGTGGTGCTGCCGCTGGGATTGGGGCTGGGGAACAATTTTATCCTGGCGTTGCCGATCCTCGGGTTGGGACTCTTTATTTTGGCGATTCTGCTGCCGCCGGCGCTGGATGGAGTAAGCGACAAAGACAAGGCGCAGGAACTCGGGGCGCTGATTGTGGTGGACGGAGGGGACTACAAAAGGGGCAGTGTGCTGGGATATCCGGCAAAGATTTATGTAGGCGTGGAGCAGGTCTGGGTGCTCGACCCGCATCACCAGGATTTGTTGACGATTCCTGTGGAAGAGATCGCTTCAGCGAACGCAGAAGAGACCGGGGGGAAATGGAGTTTGCGGATTTGCTGGGGCCGGGATGAGGCGATCTTCGCCTACGACGGAGTGTTCGCGGAATACCTGGCGCACGTGGCGCAGGGAGCACTCCGGGGAGTGATGCGGTTGCGGGAGCCGGTGAAGGCCAAGAGCCGCGCGGCAAGTGCCTGAAAACAAAAGGAATTTTTCAAAAGAAATCGGTCCTATTACCGGGGCGGATGTGGCAAAATACGATTATGGCGCGCGGATGGGAAAGCAAAGACGTGGAAGCTCAAACCGAAGAGGCCCAGGAACTTAAGGCGCCGAGCGACAAGACAACGAAATCGGTTGACCAGATGCAGAAAGACCGCGACAAGCAAGGACTGGAACTCTCGCGGAAACGGATTTTGAACGAACTGGAAGTAGCCACCCACCCGAACCACAGGAAGTCCCTCGAAGCAGCGCTCGCCCACCTGGATCAGAAGCTCAACGAATCGAAATAAGACGCAACCAGTGACCAAGGAAAACTGACCCTGCGAAGAGCGGGCCAAGGCGGTGGTCTGTGAGCCCGCGTCAGCCGGGAAGGAGGGATTAAACGTGGAGCGCACCTCGGCTACCGGAGAAAAAAATTTACGCCGAGTGAACAGAGGGGGCAGAGGGCAAAGAGAGCTCGGCGTTAAAAACGCCCGCCTATGAAGGTGGTTCCTACGAAACTCTGAAGATTAATCGGTAAAGACGACGCCGACGGCGCTGTGGCCTTTTTCCACACCCGCGTCAATGCGGACGACGTAGCCGCGGAGTTTCATAGCTTGATCGCCTTCGGCCCCGGGAGCTTCCATGGTGACTTGTAATTCGGATTGCAGGCGGGGGCTATGCTTGAGGGAGATGAGCGCGCCCTGAAGAGAGAGATCACGGACCATGGTCTCCTCTTCAAAGGGATGGCCGCCCTCTGTGACGCCGGAAACGCGGGCGCGGAACTGCGCTTCGCGGCGCAAGGCGGTGCGCGTGCCGGGCATGTGAGCTTCGACGCGGCCGTCCGCGGAGCCGAGCGAAATGACCATGCCTTCGCTGGCCGCGAAGACCGAATCGAATTCCTCGCGGGCCTGGCGGAGAAGGGAATCAATCATGCGATCGGTGGAATCGGGATCGTGATGAAAGAGGACAAGCGTCTTGGCGCCGACTTCGCGGGCGATTTTTACGCCTTCGAGCCAGGAGGAATGTCCCCAGCCCTTGCGCGTGGATGCGAGCTGCTCGGGAGTATATTGCGCGTCATTGATGAAGATCTCGGCGCCGGCGGCGAGCTCACGGAGGTTTTTGTCAAGCTTGGCGTCGCCGGGCTCGTTGTCGGTGGCGTAGACGATGGTGCCAGCGGGAGTGTCAATGCGATAGCCGAGGCAGCCCTGAGGATGATTGAGTTCGAGCGCGGTGACGGAGTTTTCGCCGATCTTGAAGGTGTCGCCGCTTTCGACTTCCTTGAATTTGCGTTTTGCGGACATGGCGGACATGTCCACGGGGAAATAGGGCTGGGCCATCTGGGTCTCGAACACTTGCTTGAGGCTGTCGCGGCCGAGGAATTTCGAGCGAAAACTGTAAAAGTGAAATGCGTTGGTGTCGGCGTAGAACGGGGCGAAGAAGGGAATGCCCTGGATATGGTCCCAATGATAATGAGTGACAAAAATGTGCGTGGCGCCGTGTTCGGAAGAGGGAGCGGTCCAGCGGCTGCCGAGCGCGCGCAAACCGGTTCCGCAATCGAGAATGAAAACCGTGCCGTCGGGAGCGACAAGCTCGAGGCAGGGCGTGTTGCCGCCATAACGCCACGTCGCGGGATCAACCGTGGGAGTTGAGCCGCGCACGCCCCAGAAACTCAATTTGGTTACGGGAACCGTCATCGCCCTTCAACTCAACGATGGAGCAAGCAAGTTCTGACAACCTGCCCCGAGCAGCCCCTGGATAGCCGAATCCCGTTTGAAAAGATGAGAGAACGGGAAGCTCTCCTGATAGTCGCAGCGGATGGGAAGAGCGTCAATGCATTCGGGGGAGCCAGTTGTCAAACTGCGTAATAAGCGGGTGATGGGAATGCGCGGAGGGAATTCTGCGCTTAGAATACGGAAGATGCACGCGCAAGGACAAGAACACGAACATGCTCATGAACATGCCCATGGGCATGTTCATACCCACGGGCACGGACAGGGCCGCGAGGGGCACGCGCACGCAACGCTGAGACCGGCGGTGTTAGGCTGGGCGATGGCGGCGACTCTGGGGCTCGTGGTGGCAGAAATCTTTGGAGGATTTCTGGGCCACAGCGTGGCGCTGCTGAATGACGCGGTGCACAATCTTTCGGATGTGCCGGCACTCGGAATTTCGTGGCTGGCCATGCGCTGGGCCGAAAAACCCGCGGACGAAGAAAAAACTTACGGATACTGGAGAGCGGGAACGCTTGCGGCGTTCACGAACGCGGTGCTTTTGATTTTGTTGGCGGGATGGCTGGGTTGGGAGGCGATCGAGCGCTTTCGGGCGCCGGTGGCGGTGGTAGAAAGCTGGATGATCTGGACTTCGCTGGCGGCGCTGGCGGTGAATGGTGGAATTACGCTGGCGCTGGTGCGCGGACGGAAGGATCTGAATCTTCGGAGCATCCTGGTGCACAATTTTGGGGACGCGCTTTCGAATATCGCGATTATCGCGGGGGCGATTGCTATCCAGATGACGGGAGCGCGGTGGATTGATCCGGCGCTGGGATTAGCGATCGGATTGCTGGTACTGTGGTCGAGCATCGGGATTTTGCGGGAATCGACGCACGTTTTGCTTGAGGGCCGGCCGCGGGAGATGCAGGTTGAGGACGTAGCGCGGGCAATTTTGTGCGTGCCCGGGGTACAAGAGGTACACGACGTGCATATCTGGTCGCTCGGCGGCGGACACAATGCATTATCGTGCCACGCGCGGATTCCGGACATGCACATGGACGAGTGCGAAAAAATTTTGCAGGGGATCAAGGCAAAGGTTCTGCAGGAATTCCGCATCGAACACGTGACGGTGCAACTGGAGCGGGCGGGATTACCAGCGCAATCAGGCTACGTTATGCCAGAACCGGCGGACAAATGCTGAGAGGCGCGGCCCGCGAAAAGACTATTCATAGCGCAGGGCGACCATAGGGTCCACGCGCGTGGCGCGGCGCGCGGGGAAGTAGGAAGCGGCCAAGGCTACAAGAGTCAGAACCAAGGCAACTCCTGCAAAAGTAAGCGGGTCGTAAGCAGTGATCCCGAAGAGAAAAGCCTTCAGCACCCGCGTGAGCGCCGCGGCAGCCACAAGACCAATCACAACGCCAAGAAGGGCGATGCGCAGCGCCCCGGCAATAATAATGCGGAAAATGTCTTCGGGCCGGGCGCCCAACGTCACGCGCACTCCGATTTCGCTTGTGCGCTGGGTGACGGAATAAAACATCACGCCATAAACGCCGACCCCGGCCAGCGCCAGCGCCAATGCCGCGAAGATGCCAATGAGCCAGGTGCGGAAACGCGGCTGGGCCACGGTCGCTTCCATGTTGGTTTGCATGGTGCGCACATTGACGAGCGGAACCCCCGGATCTATATGAGCGAGAGCGGTGCGGAACGAGGAAGTCTCCGCCGAAGGATCGTTGACGGTGCGCAGAACGATCGAGAGCGAAAAAACGGGAAGAATCTGGTCAGCTTGGCGGTAGGGCAAATACATCTCGGCTTGGGGATCAACGCCGAGACCAGGACGGACATCGCCCACAACACCGACAATTTCCATGGTCGGAATCTCGTTCTCGGGCGTTGCGCCCAGCTGCAGCCGCTTGCCGAGCGGATCTTCAGTGGGGAAATAAATGTGGGCCATGGTGGCATTAATCACCACAACTGACGGCGCATGCTCGGTGTCTGCGGGGGTAATCAGGCGGCCCTGGAGCAGCGGCACGCCGAGAGTTTCGAGGTAGCCTGGAGTGACGGCGCGGTAGCCCGCAGCAATGAAGTCGCTCGGTGACTTCGGAGGGCGGCCTGTAATATTGAAGTGAATGATGGACCCACCCCCACTTACGGGCAGGAAGGTTGCGGCTCCCGCGGCACGGACACCGGGCAGATTTCTGGATGCCTCGACGAGCCGATCATAGAATTCGTAGCGCTGATCAGGTTTCGCATAGGCCGTGCGAGCCAAGGGAATGTCGGCGACAAGCAAATGATCGACCTGAAAACCCGGCGGAACCTCCTGGAGGCGGGAAAAACTGCGCAGCAACAAGCCGGCACCGACAAGCAGCAGCATGGCCAGCGAGATTTCCATGCACAGTAGAGCATTGCGCATGCGGTGATGGCCCGGGCCGGCAGTGGAGCCGCGCGAGCCTTCGTTCAAAGTTTCGCGCAAATCCAGTTTCGCGGTGCGCAGAGCGGGTACGATGCCAAACAGGATTCCCGTGAGGATTGCGATTGCGGCGGTAAATGCAAGAACCCCGCCATCCAAGCCGACGGGTCCAGTTTGCGGCAAACTGCCCCCGGCGATCTTCAGAAGGGGTCCAAGCGAGAGCGAAGCGATCAGTAAACCCAATCCGCCTCCCGCGAGTGAGAGCAAGACGCTCTCCGTGAGCAATTGCCGGACGACTCGACCGCGGCCCGCGCCAAGCGCGGTACGGATCGCGAATTCACGGCCGCGCGAGGCGCCGCGAGCGAGGAGCAGATTGGCGACATTTACGCAGGCGATGAGAAGAACGAAACTCACCGCTCCGAGCAAGAGTAAAAGCGCCGGACGCGAGTTTTGCACCAGCTGTTCGTGGACCGGGACGACGTCAGAACTGTCACCCGTGTTGTAGAGCGGATACTGCTGCTCGAGACGCTTGGAGATGGTCTGCATCTCCGCGCGTGCCTGCTCGATGGACACGCCTGGCTTCAATCGCGCGACGGGAAGGATGCCGGGATGCCAGTTGCGATCATCGGGCAGAGTTCTGGCCCACGGATGGAACGGCAGAAAAACGTCGGCGGGTTGAAAGAATTGAAAGCCAGGCGGAAGGACTCCCACAACAGTGTACGGTTGCGCGTCCAGCGTAAGGCTCTTGCCAAGCACATCGGAAGCGCCGCCGAAACGCCGCTGCCAGAGGGCGTAACTCAGAATCGCCACGGGAGTTCCGCCAGCCCGGTCTTCTTCCCGCGAAAAGTTGCGACCGATCCTTGGCGACACACCGAGCAGGGGAAAGAAGCCCGAGGTGACCATGCGCGTTACCACGCGCTCCGGTTCATCCTTGCCTGTGAGGGTCATGTTCGTGGTGTACATGGCCTGCATGGATTCAAACGAATGACTCTGATCGCGCCAATCCAGATAGTTGAGATAGGAAACCGTAATGGTCGGATACTTGCTCCTTTCCTCCACCAAAACGAGTCGCGAAGGATCGTTGAACGGCAGCGGCCGCAGAAGAACGGCGTTGACCACGCTGAAGATGGCGCTATTAGCACCGATCCCGAGGGCCAATGTGATGATGGCAATGGCCGAGAAGCCGGGAGATTTCAACATGAGGCGAAGAGCGAACCGCAGATCCTGAAACAGGATATTCATCGACACCCCTGAAAAAGCGCCAGTCTATTCTATCGGACGGACGACTGCGGGAATTGTTTCTTGCCGTCCGGGAACTTCAAGGCAGACCCTCGTACCCCAGGGGCAGAAGCGAGACGTACAACCAGCTACTCATAACGCAGGGCGACCATGGGATCCACGCGCATGGCGCGCCGCGCGGGGATGTAGCAAGCCGCCAAGGCCACTGCCATGAGGACAGCGGCCATGGCAACGAATGTCAAAGGATCATTTGCCGCAACGCCATAAAGCAAGTCCGCCATGAGGCGAGTCAGCGCCAATGCCGCCACCACTCCGATTGCCAGTCCGATCAAAGCCAGGCGCGCCCCTTCCGCAAGCACCTGGCGCAAGACATCGGCCGGGCGCGCGCCAAGAGCCATGCGAATGCCGATCTCGTGGGTGCGCTGCCCGACGAGATAAGAGATCACGCCATAAAGGCCGATGCTAGCCAGCAAAAGAGCGAGTCCGGCGAAGGCGGCGAGCAAAATTGCGGAAAATTTCCGAGCCGCAAGGGAATCGGCGATGTAGCCGTCCATGGTTTCCGCGCCATAGAAAGCGTCTTGCCCGTCAGCGGAGCTGAGCGCCTGGCGAATGGTACCGAACAAGACCGAAGGATCGCCATTCGAGCGCACGACGACGTCCATGCCGCGGGCGACCCCCGGCATGACGAAATCGCGCATCTGCATAAACGGCATGTAGATTTCCGCACGTAGCGACTGGCGATCGTCATTGTCCAGCCCCCACTGCTTTACGTGACCTACGACGCCGACGATCTGCGCCGGCTGGCCGTAATTTTCAAGATTGATGCGTTTGCCAAGAGGGCTTTGGCCGGGGAAATATTTCTGCGCGAAGACGTCGTCCACCACCACCACGCGCGCGGAACGCTCGTTGTCTGCTTCCGCGTAGTAGCGCCCGCTCTCCAAAGGAATCTGCATTGCCTGGAAATAATCGGGTTCGACGATGTAATTAATCGCCCAGTTCATGTCAATCGTGCTGGTTGGTTTTGGCTGACCTTCGTGCCAGAAGAGCAGTTCATCGTCCCCGACCAGGGGGACCGCGCCCCAGGACAGTGCAGCAGATTGCACGCCGGGCACGCCCGCAATGTCTTGTCGAAGATTCCGTAGCGCGCCGCGAATCGCTTCGGGGCTCTGTCGCGTGAGCGAAGGTTCCGGCAGGACGCTAAAGGTCAATACGTTGTGCGGATTGAACCCGGGATTCACGCGCCATAGCTCCGAGAGGCTGCGAAGCATCAAGCCGGCGCCTGCCAACAGAACCAGCGCCATAGCCACTTCCGCAACGACAAATGACGATTGCATCCGCTGGCGCAAGCGGCTGGTGGTGCGGCTGGTCTCCTTCAGCGCCGCATGATGTCCTGCCTTCGAGGATTTCATCGCAGGCGCCAGGCCGAAGATCACGCCTACGAGCAGCGTGATTGCGGCGGTGAAGAGCAGCACTCGGCCATCTAGGTGAACATTCTCCGAGCGAGGCAAAAATACGGGCGCGACGTGGAGAGCAGCTTGCGTTCCCCAGACGGCCAGGGCGAGCCCCAGAGTACCCCCTGCGACGGCCAGCAGAACGCTTTCCGCCAACAATTGCCGGATGATGCGGCCGCGGCTGGCGCCCAATGCGCCGCGAACCGCGAATTCGTGAGTTCGCCCCGAAGAGCGCGCCAACAGGAGGTTTGCGACATTCACGCTGGCGATGAGCAAAACAAATCCCACGGCGCCAAGCAAAAGCAAAAGATAGGACTGCACATATTCCACGATTTCGGCGCGAAGAGACACGAAGGAAGCACCGATGCCTTTGTCCGCATCGGGAAACTCGGCCGCGAGGCCTTGCGTGACGGAGTCCATGTCCGCCTGGGCTTGCTCGATGGTCACACCCGGCTTCAAGCGCGCCAGACCGTGGATGCCCAGCCCGGCGGTGCGGTCGCGCAGCGCCGTGTTGTTCCACTGGGATAGCGAGAAATAGACATCATCGTCGTTACGAAACCCCCGGACATTGAAATGAAAGCTGCCAGGCACGACACCGATGATGGTGAACTCGCGGCCATCCAGCGAGATTCCTTTACCCAGGGTGTCCGGAGAACCGCCAAATCTCCTCTTCCAGAATGCCTGGCTCAAGAGAACAACGGGAGGGCCTCCAAAGCGGTCCTCGTTTTCGGCGATATTGCGGCCAAGGAGAGGCTGGACACCCAGCATCGGAAACAAGTCATAGGAGATCATTTCCGCGCGGAGCCGTTCGCTCTGGCCCATGCCCGTCAAGATCACGGAGGTGCTGCGATGCACTGCCAGTGCGGCGAGGGTGCGATTCTCGCGCCGCCAGTCCAGGAAATTCAAGTAGGAGATCGAACCGTGAGGGAAATTCGGCTTACTTTCGTGAATGGTGTAAAGCCGATCTGCATGGGGATAGGGAAGAGGATCCAAGAGCACGGCGTTGACGATTGAAAAAAGCGCGGAATTGGCGCCAATTCCTAGTGCCAGAGTGAGAACTGCAATTGCAGTGAAGCCGGGCGACTTGCGAAGCACACGAAAACCGAAATGGATATCGTGGATGAAGGATTCGATAAGATTCGCGCGGCGGGCTTCGCGGCATTCTTCCTTGAAATTTTCCACGCCGCCAAATTCGATGCGAGCGCGGCGAAAGGCTTCTTCGCGGGGGATGCCGGTGCGAATCAGATCTTCTGCGCGCGCCTCAAGGTGGAAGCGCAGCTCAGTGTCCATTTCGCTTTCGGAACGTGAGCGATACAGGAAGCCCCGAAGCCATGAGCGGATCTGGCGGAGAAGTTTCATGGCGGTTCACTCATACCGCAGGGCCACCATGGGATCCACCTTGGTGGCGCGGCGCGCAGGGATATAGCAGGCAATCAAGGCAACGCCGAGCAGAACGATGGCCACGGCGCCAAAGGTGAGCGGATCCGTCGCCGAAACTCCATAAAGCAGGCTGGCCATCAAGCGCGTGAGCAGAAGCGCGGCCCCAGCTCCGGCACTTACGCCAAGGAATGCAAGCTTCACTCCCTGTCCTAATATCAGCCGCAATACGCTGCGCCGTTCCGCGCCAAGAGCCATGCGGATGCCGATTTCGTGGGTGCGCTGAGAGGCCGAGTACGAAATTACCCCGAAGATTCCGACGGCGGCCAGGATCAGGGCAATTCCGCTGAACGAGCTCAGCAGCAAAGTGCGGAACCGTTCCTGTGCGACCGACGAACCAATCGCTTCCGGAAAAGCCTCGACGTCCGTCACGGGCAGGTTCTTGTCGATGGAGTGAACCGCCTGGCGAATGCCGGCGGCCACACTCGCTGCGCTCAAGGAACTTCTCACAACGACTTCTCCTCCCCAGAGAGGGGCTTGAGCGAAGGGCACATACATGATCGGGCCGGGTTTCCGGCCGAGAGCCAAGTCCCGCACGTCGCCGACGACGCCAACGATTTCGCGTGGCACGTTGCTGTTTGGCGGGAATCCGAATCTGATTTGTCTTCCAATAGGGTCCTGATTCGGGAAATAACGCCGCGCCATAGTTTCGCTGATGATCGTTACGTTCGGATTTGAAGGCAAGTCTTGCTCGGAGAAAAAACGGCCACGCTGCAGCGGAATCCGCATAACGCGAAAATAATCCGGACTCACCGTTGCATAATCGGCGGTGGTCGTTTTGCCGGGAGGGAGTGGAGAGTCGCCTACAATGCTGAACGCGAAGTTGGCTTGGCCTTGGCGGTCCATCGGCAGCGGGGCCGCCAGAGCGGAATCCTGCAAACCAGGCTGCTGATGAAGCTTGTCCAGCAGCTCGCTGGAAAAACTTGTCCACTGCTTCGGCGTCGAATATTGAAATTGGGGAAGCGAGACCTCCGCTTCGATTACATTTTTTGGATCGAAGCCGGGATTGACCGATGTCACCAGCGCAAAACTGCGCATGAGGAGGCCGCCGGCAATCAAAAGGACCATAGCCAGCGAAATCTCCACAACCGCCAAGAAATTCCGCAGACGCTGGCCGCTACGTTGGCCTGTGCGTCCTCCACCCTCTTTGATGTTCGTCTGCACCTTCGATGGCGTTGCGAGAAGAGCGGGTGCCAATCCAAACGCCAGGGCGGCCGCAAAAGAAAGCAACAGGGCGAACGTTAAGACCGGACCTCCGACGTCAATCGAACCAATCCGGGCCACGTCGGGAGGGATGAATGACCGGAGACTCCAGAGTCCCGTGCTCGCAAGAAGCAAACCGGCCAATCCGCCGAGCAGCCCAAGCAGAGCGCTCTCGGTGAGCAATTGCCGGACTACGCGGGCGCGACCCGCCCCGAGCGCGATTCTCACCGCGATTTCTTTCTCACGGGAAGTGGCTCGTGAAAGAAGCAGGTTCGCGAGATTGGCGCAAGCGATCAAGAGAACCAGGCCAACCGCCCCGAGCAAAATGAGCAGAGCGGATTTCACATTTCCTACGACAAACTGCCGATAAGGCTCAATGCGCAGAGTCAATCCTGAATCTACTTCGGGAAACTCTTTCGCGAGCCGCGCGCTCAGGGTGTTCATCTCAGCCTGGGCCCGGGCGAGAGAAACGTCTGGCTTAAGCCGGGCGATCCCGCTCAGCACAGGCACACCGGACTGCGATATCCGAGGTCCGAAGAGCGGATCCTGCGCGATAGGAATCCATACGTCCTGAGGCGGAGCGCCATCGGGATAGCGAAAGCTGGCCGGCAGGATTCCGACAACGGTGAACGTACGCATGTCCAGAGTAATGGACTGGCCAATTAGAGCCGGACTGGAACCGAAGCGGCTTCGCCAAAGATTCTCGCTCAGAACAGCCACCGGCGCCGCACCCGGCTTGCCATCCTCGGGGAGCAGAATGCGGCCCAGAAGAGGCTTTGCGTCCAGCAGAGGGAATATCTCAGGCGTCACGTCTCCAGTGTTCACGATGGACGGCTCGCCTGTCCCGGTCAATGTGAGATCGTGAAAAGCATTTCCGGCCATCTCGCTAAACACACGGTTCTGTTTGCGGTACTCGGTGAAGTCCCTGTAGGAAATGCCGGACAGCGCCTCTGGCTCTTTCAGAGGGACAGCAAACATCAGGACCAGCTGATTGGGATGGGGATATGCAAGCGATCGCAAAAGCACCGCATCAACAATGCTGAAAATAGCGGTGTTGGCACCGATGCCGAGGGCGAGCGTGAGAACGGCGACAGCGGTGAAGGCGGGAGATTTGCGGAGCATGCGGAACCCGAAGCGGAGGTCCTGCACGAAAGATTCCAGCACGTTGGCGCCTCGGGCGTCGCGGCATTCTTCTTTGGCGCGTTCGATGCCGCCAAATTCAATTCGTGCGCGGCGAAACGCTTCTTCGCGAGAAACACCATCTCGCTCCAAGACTTCTGCGCGCTCTTCGATGTGGAAACGAAGTTCGGCGTCCATTTCACGTTCCGTGCGGGGCCTGTGGAACAGCGTGCGAAACAAAGAGCGGAGGCGCGACCCAAGCATCAGATCTCCTCTGGCCTTGATCCCAAAATGATGGCGATGACGTCGGCCATGCGATTCCACTTTTCGGTTTCAGATTGAAGACGGCGCTTGCCAGCCGTGGTAAGGCGGTAATACTTGGCTTTGCGCTTGTTCTCTGATTCTCCCCATTCACTTTCGATCCAGCCCTGGTGCTCGAGCCGGTAGAGCGCGGGATAAAGAGAGCCCTGCTGGATTTCCAGGCGGTCCTTGGAGATTTGCTGGATGCGGAGAAGAACACCATACCCGTGCAAGGGGCCCAGAGAGACGGCCTTGAGTATCAGCATGTCGAGAGTGCCTTGCAATAGATCGAGTTGTTTTTCCATCGGGCGCGACCTCTCCTAGACAGACTAGGAAGATAGCTTTTCTCTCCTAGACTGTCAAGGAGAATGAGGTGGCGCCGCGCGGCATTCTCCCCGGAGATTGCCAGCAGACAGAGGGCCCGGCCCAGACTCGGCCTGCACTATCCCCTTTGCGGGGGATGTGCTATAAACGGTGCCGCCGTGGAACATACCGTAAAGCAAGAACCTGCGCGGGACGTAGCCGAGGTGTACGGGGACCCGGCCGTCAACATGGCCGCCCAAACCGGAACGGCACAGGTGACTGAGGATGCTTCGCGGTTCTGTCCGGTGTGCTCGCGGAGGCTGGAATCGAGGCGCTGCAAGTTGATCTGCAGGGTTTGCGGCTATTACATGTCCTGTGCGGACTACTATTAACCGCGTGTAATTTTTGGCAATTTGGTATCCTTTGTGGCTCCGGCCCGGGTTGCCGCCGGATCCGCTTTCCGACGAGGAGGAAACGACAGTGGCATTGAAAATGACGAACCGTGAGGTGGACGGCGTGTCTGTAGTGGCGCTGGACGGCCGGATTGTGCTGGGCGAGGAGAGCAATGCGCTTCGCGAGAAAGTAAAGAGCCTGCTCGCCGAAGGAAGAAAAAAGATTGTGCTGAACATGGACAACGTCACGTTCATTGACAGCGCGGGCTTGGGCACGCTGGTGGCGGCGCATCATTCGGCGAAGTCGCAGGGAGCTTCAATGCGGCTGTGTCACTTGGGAACGAAATTCCAGGAAGTGCTGCAAATCACCAAGCTGCTAACGGTTTTCGAAGTGTTCAATACGGAAGCAGAAGCGGTGGCAAGTTTTTCCAAGTAAAGCGCCTAGCTCCCAAAAGAGAATCCCGTTAGACAACCGCCCGAGCATTTCTTCGCGTACTGACACGCAAGGGGAACAGGCGTCTTCAATCATGCTTCTACGATGGCGTCGGCTTCGATTTCCACGAGCATCTCCGGCGAGATCAATCGGCTGACCTGCACCATGCTGGTTGCCGGGCGGATACCGGCAAAGAATTCGCCGTGGCCGCGGCCGATTTTTTCCCATTGAGAAATGTCTGTGACGTAGATGCGAGTGCGCACGACATCGGCCAGCGAGGCGCCCGCTTTCTTCAGGGCTGCTTCGATGTTGCGGATGGTTTGGACGGTCTGGGCATAAGCGTCACCAATGCCGGCAATCTTTCCATCGGGTCCTGTCGCGGTGGTTCCCGATACCGTGATGGTGTTGCCGATGCGCACGGCGCGGGAGTATCCGACGATCGGTTCCCACGGCGTTCCACTCGAAATATTCTGACGGGCCATGCGAGTTACCTCCAGGGCGAGCCCATGCGTGGCCGCAAGGCCGCATGATAGACTGAGAGAAATTATGGCACACGGTCCAAGTGAATTGGGCGAGGCGTCGTGCCGCTTCATCAAGAGAATCGAGCGAAATGCGCTGTAACAATATCCTCGAAGCGATCGGACGGACGCCACTGGTGCGGCTGAACCGCATCAACCAAGGCTTGAAGCCCCAGCTGTACGTGAAGGCGGACTACATCAATCCGGGGGGATCGGTGAAGGACCGCATCGGCGTCACCATGATTGATGACGCCGAGAAGCGCGGATTGTTGAAGCCGGGCGGAACGATCATCGAGGGCACTTCGGGAAACACGGGCATGGGCCTGGCGCTGGTGGCGGCCGTGCGTGGTTACAAAATGGTGTTCACGATTACCGACAAGCAATCCAAGGAAAAAGTGGACCTGCTGAAGGCGCTGGGTGCGGAAGTGATCGTGTGCCCGACGGCCGTGGAACCGGAGGATCCGCGCAGCTACTATTCCGTGGCGAGAAAACTGGCTCGTGAGATTCCCAATTCTTTTTATCCGAATCAGTACGACAATCCCAAGAACCCCGAAGCACATTACCAGACCACTGGCCCCGAAATCTGGGACGACTGCGAAGGCAAGATCACGCACTTCGTTTGCGGGATCGGGACCGGAGGAACGATCAGCGGCGTTGGGAAATACCTGAAAGAAAAGAACCCGCAGGTGAAGATCATCGGCGTGGATCCCGAAGGTTCGCTCTATTACGATTTTCACAAGTCCAGTGAGGTGGTGAAGGCGAAGACGTATGTGGTTGAAGGCATCGGTGAGGACTTTTTCCCGGCGACCATGGACATGAAGATTCTGGACGACGTGATCCAGGTGAACGACGAGGAATGCTTCGTCGTGGCGCGGCGCCTGGTGAAAATGGAAGGCTTGTTCACTGGGGGAAGTGGCGGAGGTTGCCTCTCCGCTGCGCTGCGGCTGGCCAAGGACCTGGGACCGAAGGATTTTGTCGTGGCGTTTCTGCCGGATACCGGAATGCGCTATTTAAGCAAAGTCTACAACGACGAGTGGATGCGCGAGCGGGGCTACGTGGATGCGACCGTGGCGATTACTGCCGCGGAAGTGGTTCGCGCAAAACACAAAGCGGGCAAGGTGCGCGAACTCGTGGTTGCGCGGCCGTATCAAACAGTATTTCATGCGCTCAAAACCATGCAGGAACAAGACATCTCCCAAATTCCCGTGTTTGAAGAAAACATCCCCATCGGGACGGTGTACGAAGATCAAATTCTGACTCTTGCGCTACAGGGGAAAGACTTGCGGAAGCTCGTCGTTCGCGAAGTGATGAGCAAGCCCATGCCGAAGATTCCCAAAACCGCTCCGGTCGAACGCGTGACGCACATTCTCAGCTACGAGAATCCCGCCGTATTCGTTGAAATGGGCGAGGCAAAATTTGAAATCCTCACCAAGTACGACCTGATGAGCACGGTCGCCAGCCTGATGGAACAGAAGCGCTGACGAAGAGTTCTCCGAAAAAAACCGGCGGACGAGAAGACAGAAAGTGAAAATCTACGATTTCAATGAGCGGCTGAAAAACGCGATCCTTATCGCCGACGGAGCGATGGGCTCGATGCTGCACGAAGCCGTCGGCCCGCAGCGTTGCTTTGACGAGCTGAATGCCACCGAGCCCGAAGCCGTCTTTCGCGTTCACCAGGCATACATTGAGGCTGGAGCACAAATCATTGAGACGAATACTTTCGGCGCCAACCGCTTCAAGCTGGTGCCGCTGGGTCTCGGCGACGAAGTGCAGCGGCTGAATTCCCGCGGCGTGAAAATCGCCCGGGAAGCGCGGGAATCGGCCGCGCGCGAAGTGCTGATCGCGGGCTCGATGGGACCGCTGGGGCTGGGAGTGCAGGCGCGCCATCCGGAACCGGACGAGATCCTGAACGTTTTTCTCGAACAGGCGCAGGCGTTGGAAGAGCGTGGCGTGGACCTTTTCATCCTGGAGACGTTCACCTACATCGAGGAAATTCTTCTCGCCGTGGATGCCATTCGTTCGTTTTCGGGTCTGCCCGTCATCGCGCAACTTACGTATTCCGAGGAAGGCACGGCTTACGGCGATCTTCACCCGGCGGACGCGGCTGCGCAGCTCAAGAACAAAAACGTCCAGGTGATCGGGGCGAACTGCACGCTGGGGCCGCAGGCTTTGTTGCCGATCCTGCAGGAGCTTGCCTCGATTGACGACCTTCGCGTCAGCGGGATGCCCAATGCGGGATTCCCGAAGCGCGAGGGCGACCGCATTGTCTATCCAAAGTCTTCGCCGGAATATTTTGCGCTTTTCGCGCGCGAGGCTGCGGAGCTTGGCGTGCGAATTCTCGGCGGCTGCTGTGGCACGACGCCGGCGCACATCCACGCAATGGCCGAGGCGGTCAAATCGCTGAAGCCGGCGAGGGCCCACGCGGCATCAATCAGTGTGGAAATTCCCGTCAGGCCGCCGGCTATCCTCCACCGCGAACCGGAAAGCAAGCTGTGGAAGAAGATTCAAGCGGGCAAATTTGTCGTTTGTGTGGAAATTGATCCGCCAAAGGGCATTGCGCTCGACCGCGTCTACGAACAGGTGGACAAAATTATGGCTCCGGGCGGCGTGGATGCCATTGACATCAACTCCGGCGCTATGGCGCGCGTGGGAATGGACGCACTGGTCGTTGCGGGAGCGCTCGAGGCGCGCGGCGTCGAGACCATTCCGCACCTCACCACGCGCGATCAAAATATCATTGGCTTGCAGGCCGTCCTGCTGGGTGCCTGGACCGTCGGAGGCGTACGCAACGTCCTCGCCGTTACGGGCGATCCGCCGTCGGTCGGCGATTATCCGGAAACGAGCGGCGTCTATGAAGTGGATTCCGTCGGTCTCGTGAAAGTCCTGAACCGTTTGAATCAAGGTACGGATTGGTCGGGGAAAACCCTCGGGGGCTCTACAAACTTTACTATCGGGGTCGCCGTCAATCCCGTGACGGACGACCTCGACAGCGAAATCGCGCGGTTCCACGCCAAGATCGAAGCCGGCGCGCATTTCGCCATGACCCAGCCGATCTTCGACCCGGAACATTGGCGCGCCTTTGTGAAAAAGCTCGGCGCAAAGCCGCCGATTCCCGTCCTGGTCGGCATCTGGCCATTGAACAGTTACAAGCAAGCGTTGCGCCTGAACAACGAAGTTCCGGGAATTGTGATTCCGGATGCGCTGCTGCATTCGCTTGAATCTGCGGGAACGTCGGCGCGAGAAACGGGCTTCCAGGTTGCCCGAGAAATGCTTTCCTGGGCGCGCACTGAATTGGCGGGCGCCTATCTGATCCCGCCATTTAAGCGATATGAAGAGATCCTCGAAATTCTCTGAAGTGCGCCGCTCTCCGGGACTCGGCAGGAACTCTTAAGGTTTCGCGGGAACCAGGCTGGTGTGGTCGTGGATGATCAGCCAGCCTTCCGGAAAACGCTGGAAAACGAGCGTAAAGACGCCGCCGATATCCCCGCTGGCGCGATCCAGATGCCAATTTCCCAGAACCAAATAGGCGCGCGGGCCAAGTTGATGGAACTCCAGGCCGGAGAATGTCAGATGGCCCATGGCGGCACGATCCGGATAATTCTGCTTATATCGCTGCTTGACCCTGTCCCAGCCTCGAAAAATCCCGGTGCTTCCGGAAAACGTCAGTTCCGGTGAACGCCAGTAGCCCTGCAGAAACGCATCAACGTCGCCGCGGTTCCAGGCTTCCTGTTGCATCGTCAGAATGGACTCGATCGCTGCGCGAGCCGAAGTCGGCTTTGAAAGAGGAGCTTGTGCGGCGCTTCGGGTAGTGAGCAAAATAGCGGCAGCGCACGTAAGAATAGGAATGCTGATCCGGATTCTTGGCTTCATGAATGACCGTCCCTGAAGATTTGATTCGCGCGAGGCAGGATAGCCTTCCCTCGCAACTTGTGCAATGCAGCGACCCGGCGCTAGAAGGGTGAAATACTTCAAGTGGTCAGACGATCAGGTGAGATGGGCCGCATCCGTGAAACTTGCAAGGAGACTAGAGCGTCCAAGTCCGATTCCGAAGCCACCAAGTGCAACGGGCCGCGAGGAACAGTGTAAACGCGCGATGTCAGCGCCACGCGGTCATTGGCGACCGTTTCCACAACCGAGGCATCCAGAAAGACATGGAATTCTAGGTCCGCGCCTTTCCGGGTCGTCAGCTCCGCGTACTTGCCGTTGATTTCCAACTCCTTGCCCCCTCCTTCCGGGTTGTAGGCGATGGTCAGAAACTGTGATGTTCCATCGGTCACAACCAGCCGGAAGGACTTGGGCACAATACGAATCTGAATTTCTGCCGACAGGTTTTCCACGCGCATTCGTCGCAGCGCGGTCCGCCGCGCCTCGGGCGAAACAATCTTGCCCGGCAGGATCTCCAGATTCGTCCCCAGGTCGCTTACTTCGGGGACCACGCGCATGACGAGTTCGCCCTCCGGTCCCAATGCAAGCTCCCGCGGCAAAGACATGCAGCCTGCCCAGCCCGCCGCGCGATATTCCGCTTCCGGCCGCGTCTCCGGAATCCAGCCCCAGAGAATTCTGCGATCCCTGAAGTCCATTTGGCTCTTGGGAGCATAGTAGGCGCCGCAATCAAGAAGGCCGCGCTTCCCTGCGTGAAAAACAAGTTCCTTCGGGTCGAGTTGTCCCGTCTCCCAATAGACCTTTCCTTCGGTCGAATAGAGCAATACATGCTTCTCTCCGAGTGGGAAGAAGTCCGGGCACTCCCACATTTCGCCCGAGTCAACGGGGTTTTTGGAATCCTTGCCACTCCATTGCCCCGAAGCGAGCGGATGTAAATACTCCCACTGCCGCAGATCGTACGAGCGGTAGAGCAGCACGCGGCCGCCAACACCTTTTTGTCCGGAGCCAATGCCCATGTACCAAGTGCCTCCATCACGCCAGAGGCACGGATCGCGAAAGCCCGTGAGATAGGGATCTTGAGGAGGAGTTAGAACAGGCGCGGGAAGTTTGTGCCAGTCAAGCAAGTTCGCATCCTGAGATGTGGCCAGGCATTGCACCTCTCGGAAATTGTGCACGCCATCGCGAAGCGTCGCATCTCCAGGCGGAACCGACTTCACTCCCGTGTAGAGAAACGTCGCGGTTCCATCGTCATTCACGGCGCTGCCGGAAAAACAGCCGTCCCCATCGTCGCCTCCCGGCGTGGGCGAAAGCGCGATGGGCAGATGCTTCCAATGGATCATGTCCGGGCTGACGCTGTGAGCCCAGTGCATGTCGCCCCAGACGGCAGCATTCGGGTTGTACTGGAAAAATATGTGGTAGGCGTCCTTCCAGTAGATTGGTCCATTGGGATCGTTCATCCAGTTGCGCGCGGGCAAAAGATGAAATTGGGGGCGAAGTGGATCGGCAGCGAGGCGCGCCCGCGATATCTGATCGTTGTCCGCCGAACTGGAAAGCGCGACGCGAAAATCACGAGGGACTGCAGCCGCAGCCCCCGAAATGCCGAGCGCTTTCAGAAACTCACGCCGCGAAGGTTGCATCCCGCACCTCCGGTTTTCCTGGGACTGGATTTACCCGATTTCGCCGAGCGCCTCGCGGAGTCGGCGCACCACCCGTTCCTGTCCCAGCGCAACCATGGTGTCAAATAGCGGCGGCGCGACCGCCTGCCCAACAATGGCAACGCGGATCGCATTGATCAAAACCCCGGCCTTGACGCCTGCCGCTTCCGCGACCGCACGCGTTGCGTGATCGCAGGTGTCGTGGTTCCACTCCGGCAGTTTTTCCAGCGCCTCCGCGGTTTTTGCCAGCAGATCCTTCACGAGCGCAGCGTCTTTCCAGAATTTTGCTTTTGCGGCAGGATCGCGCGTGAAGTCATCGGCAAAAAACGCCCTCGACCACGTGGAGAAATCCGGCAACAGACGAGTGCGCGGCCGGAGCAAATCCACAGTCCTTGCAAACCACGCGCGTCCCGCGCCGCTGCTCCAATCGTTTTTCCAGAGACCGCTTCGCTTCAATTCGGCTTCGACTTCCGGCAGCAATTCCTCGATCGGCAGTTTTTGCAAATATTGCGTGTTGAACCACTCCAGCTTGGACCGGTCAAAAACGCCGTTCGTTCGGCTCACTCCCTCCAGCGAGAATTTCTGGATCAATTCATTCGTCCGCAGAAACTCTTCATCTCCCCCTGCCGACCATCCGAGCAGCGCCAGGAAGTTGCGGAACGCCTCGGGAAGAAATCCCTCCGTACGGTACATATTCACGTCTGTCGCGCCGTGGCGTTTTGAAAGCCGCGATTTGTCCGGGCCAAGGATCAAGGGCACATGCGCGAACACGGGCGGCTTCGCTCCCAGCGCCTGGTAAAGCAGCACCTGTTTCGGCGTATTGGAAATATGGTCTGCCCCGCGAATCACATGCGTGATCCGCATTTCGATGTCGTCCACCACCACGCTCATCTGGTACATGGCCTGGCCGAATTCCTCTTCGCCCTTTCCCGAGCGCAGCAGGACAAAGTCTTCGATCTCGTCGTTCGCGAATTCGCGCTCTCCGAAAACTGCGTCACAAAACTTCGTCGTTCCTCCCAGCGGAACCTTGAACCGAACCGCCGGCTTCGCTCCGGGCGTCGAAGGCTTTCCATCGCGGCAGGAACAGCGAAAAATCCGCCTCACCGCGGAGCCTTCTTTGCCTTCCTCCGCGTGATCGCCGCCGGCATATTTTTCCGGAGGACAGGTACAGAGAAAAGCGCTGCCATTCGCTAGGCATTTCTTGGCGGCTTCGCGATAGAGTGCCGTCCTCTGCGATTGATAATACGGACCTTCATCCCACTCGACGCCGAGCCAGCGCAAGCCTTCGAGAATTCCGGTCACGAGTTCCGGTTTGTTTCTCTCCGCGTCGGTGTCCTCGATCCGCAGGATCATCGTTCCGTTCTCCCGCCGCGCATAGAGCCAGTTAAACAGCGCTGTCCGTGCTCCTCCTACGTGCAAATAGCCGGTCGGAGATGGCGCAAAACGTACGCGCGGTGCGTTTTCAGCTTGGGTGCTCATCTCTGCGTTGCTCGGTCTGATCCTTTCCGCTACATTCGGACGACCAGTTTAGCGAAACGATTCTTCACCGTCCAACCGCGCCGGCAGATACGAAAAGCAACCATCTTTAGTGATTGGTGGAGACGTGGATTCGCCGGTTATTCGATCCGCAGCGCGCGCATAGGGTCAATCGAAGCGGCGCGCAACGCCGGCAGAAGACAGGCAATCGTAGCGACAATCGCTAGAACGGTTATTGCGCCCAACAACGTCAGCGGATCACGCGAACTTCCTCCTGCCCAAGATGCCATGATCCTACTCAACGCCACGCTCACCGCCAAACCCGCGGCCAATCCAACACCGAGAGTTGCCGCCGTGGAACCCAGCACCAGCCGGACTACGCTCGCGCGTTGCGCGCCCAGCGCCATGCGGATTCCCAGCTCCTGAGTCCGTTGCGTGACCGCATACGAAACCACGCTGTAGAGCCCGGCAGCAGCAAGTGCCAAGGCCAAACCTGCGAACAGAGCAAAGAGCGTGGCAATGAAGCGTTCGCGGCCCCATCCCTGGGTATCCAGCCACCAGGCCAGCGTGTGGTCGTTCGCGACAACGATCTCTGGATTCACCTCGCTCAATCGCCGCTTGATCGTGCGAAGCGCGGCTTCGGGATCGCCGTGTACACGGACCAGAAGCGACTCATCCGGCGGCAACACGAAGCTATAAGGCAGGAAGACAGAGGGCATCGTCGGATGATCGAGCCCATCGTTCCGGGCGTCCCCAACGACTCCAATCACCTGGAGCCAGTCGTCGGGAGCTTGTGCGGACAGCAGCGAGGGCTGGTCCACCTTCAGCATCGGGCTGCGCACCATCTGCCCGATCGGATCCGCGTCCCCGAGATACTGTTTCACGAAAGCCTGATTAACCAGCGCCAAGTGAGCCGCGCGCATGACGTCCGAGTCGTTGAATTCTCTCCCCGCCAGCAAGGAGACCTTCATCGTTGAGAAAATGCCTGGGCTGACCAACGCCAGTTGCGATTGCGCATCGCCCAGATTGGGTTTGCTCTGAAGCTCGATCTTTGCCCGGAATCCACCCAAGCCCGGAGACCACGACGTCGAAACACTTGCAGATTCTACTCCGGGCGTTTGTTCGACGGTCTGACGAACCATTTCATTGAACTGTAGCCGCTGCTGCCAAGTCGGGTTCGTTCCCTTCGGGAGGGCGATGTCCATTTCCACCACGTTATCTGGGTCAAATCCCAAGGGCGTGTGCGTCAGTGCGAGGAATGATTTGATCGCTGCCCCGGCTCCGGCGAGCAGCACGATCGTCAGGGCCACTTGTCCCGCGATGAGCAGCCGATGGGCATACCGGCCGTGCTGACTGCCGGAGTGCTTGGCGCTGCTCGCTTGCATCAATTGGCCGAGCTGTGGCCGGGAAATCTGCCACGCCGGTGAAATGCCAGAAAGTGTGCCGGTGATCAGCGCGACCCCCGCGCTGAACGCAAGCACCATTCCGTTCACGCGTATCGCGGCCTCATGCGGGAACGAGTAATACGGTAGCATCGCGGAAATCGCGCTCACTCCGCGGTATGCAGCCAACACCCCGAGAGCAGCGCCAGTTGCTGAAATCAAAGTCGATTCGGTCAAAAGCTGCCGGATCAACCGGGAACGCCCCGCGCCGACCGATACTCGCACCGCCAATTCGTGTTGCCGGGCCGTTCCACGTGCGAGCAGCAGGATGGAGACATTGGCGCAGCCGATGATCAACAGCGCCAGGACGGCGCCGAAAAGCAGCACAATCGTCCCTGCAAATCGTCCGAGCACTTCCTCATTCAGCGTGACAATCGTTACTCGCCTGTCTCTCCGGTAATCCTTGGGATCCGCCTTAACGAACTGGTCCAGGAGATTCTGCAATTCCGCCGCTGCCGTGGCGTGCTTTACGCCCGGTTTGAGCTTTACGAACGACAGCCAATAGTCGTGCGGGTCTGCCGTGGGATTTGCCGTGAGGTACACATCCGAATCTCCCCACGTAAATCGCTTCGGAACCACCCCGATCACTGTGTACGGTTTGTGGTCCAGCTCGATCATCTTCCCGAGTACCTCCCGGCTCCCTCCGTATTGCCTGTGCCAAAATAGGTAGCTCAGAACCGCCACCGGCGCGGGGCCGGCTCCGGTAACATCCGCAGGCGAGAACTCCCTGCCAAGGAGCGGCGGGACGCCCATGTACTGAAAAAGGTTCGAGGAATAAACTCCGACATTTACGGAAACCGGGAATTGTTCACCGGTCAAGTTCTCCTGCTTGTACTTTTGCAGGAATACGTCATCAATGCCGGAAGCCTGCCGAAGCTGTTGGTATTCCGTCCCGTTCACTTCTAGGAGAGGGCCTCGCCCTGATTTGTCCCGCAATTCGACGTGCACCATCCGGTTCGCATCCTTGTAAGGGTAAGGATCAAGCAGCACGCCATAAACCACGCTGAAAATTGCCGCAGTCGCGCCAATTCCCAGAGTTAAGGAGAGAACCGCAGTAAGAAGGAAGCCAGGCGACTTGCGAAACTGGCGAAGCGCGAAATGGAGATCCTGCAGGAATTGGCCCATCTTGGCTCTCCCCCCAACCACTCTTGCCCCTTTAGACGAGGAATCCTTCTCCAAGGAAGCTGCCAAAGGGTACGAGGACGGGCGAGCTTATGTTCCCAAACGCTGACGAAGCCCTTGGCCTGCTGTGTTGAGTTCGTTACTCCCGGCCTTGCTGTCTTTTTGGTCCACCAGTACGGCAGTACGCTTGCGCAGACAAAAATTCATGCTCCATAATCGCAAGTACTTTGTTTTGTGTACAAATGGGGCACTAACGGCCACCGCGTGTCTCCTTGCGCGCGATGAAGTTACGCTGCGCCATTGTGCACACAAACTCGTGCCGCCTACGGCGTTTACGGGGAGTCGTCTGCCAAGCAGACAGAATTGATCGCTGCTTTGACGAACCATAGTCTCATTGCGTTGGTGCTTCTGGTCGCCACTTCGCTGGTGGCAGGCTTCTTCGCGTATATCTACAGCCTCAAGCGTCAGACTTATCTCCTCCTCTGGACCGCCGGCTGGAGCATGCTTTCGCTTCACTACCTGGGCTCTTCTCTCATAGGATGGCCCGGAGAACTTTCCTTCCAGGGTTTATTGGACGACTGGCTTTTCGGCATCTCCGGGCTTTTCTTTTTCCTTGGCGCGCAACTCTACTCCGGGCGCAAACGCTGGCTGATTTCGGCGGCGAGCGCGGCTGTAATCCTCGCGCTGTGGGCCGCCGCCAATGGCCTCCACGTGCTTCCTCTTTCTGTCGTCATTCCCGCCAATTTGATTTATCTGGGCGTGGCGATTCTTTTCTGGACGGAGAGCAGGCGCCAGGAGACCCTGGCCGATAAGCTGCTCGCTGTGACCTTCGGCGTGTGGTCCCTGTTCGGCATTTTCTTGCATTTTGTGAATGGCTGGCTCGTTTCCAGGGATCTCAGCCTCCATGCCGTGGCCTCCTTTCCCGCCGCGCTGGCCGCCATGCTGATGGTCATGGCCCTCTACGAAGAAGAAAAACGCCGCGTCGAGCGCAATATGCTGGCGCTCTCCAACCTAAACCTCGCGACCTCCAGCTTTGTCGGCGGCGAAATCCATCGCATGCTCTCCCAGGCGCTCGATCGCGTCCTCGGCGTCGTTCGCCTGCCCACGGGCGCGCTCTTTCTCCATCATGGCGATCCGCAAGGCCCAACTTCTGTTGTCGCCGCGGGTCTCAGCGATGAGTTCTGTCGGGCCGCTCAGGAAGAGGGCCTCGACGATTATCTCGTCAACCTGGTGGCGCGTCTGGGCGGCTTGCTGGGCTTCCGCGACCTCAAGGACGATTCTCTCTCCGCCCTGGAGAAGGACGAGCCGATCCGCAGGTTCCGCCAATTGGCTCTGCAGCAGGGTCTCCGCAGCATCATCGCCATCAGCCTTCAGGCCAAGGAACAGGCATTCGGTGTCTTGCTTCTTGGCTCGCCGGACAGCCGCCGCTTTACCCCCGCCGAGCTGCGCCTCCTGCTGGCCCTCGGCCACCAGATCGGCATGGCCGTCGAGAATAGTCTGCTCATTCAGCAAACTTCACGCCGCTCCGAGGAGCTGCACGTCCTCAACGAAATCGGCCGCGCCTTGAGCTCAACGCTCAATAAAGAAGATTTGCTGCGCAGAATCTGGGAAGAGCTTCGCCGCCTTTTCGACGTCGAGAACTTCTATATCGCTTCGCTGGATCCACTCCGCGATGAGATGCACTTTGATCTCGAAATCATTGATGGCATGCGCCTTCCCAAGCGCACTCGCCCCGCGGCCAATCACCTCACCGAGTACATCATTCGTACCCGCCAGCCCGTGCTCATCAGGGAGAATTTTGCCGCCGAAGCCGGAAAATTCGGAGTCGAGCCCATCCGCTCGCGCGGCTGCTTCTGCGGGGTTCCGCTGGTTGCCTACGACCATGCCATTGGCGCGATGGCGGTTTTCTCGGATCAGGAACGCGCCTTCGATGAGGGACATCTCGAATTGCTGCGCGTCCTGGCCAGCGAAGCCAGCATCGCCATCGAAAACGCCCGTCTCTTTAACGAAGAGCGCACCAAAGCGCGACACCTCAGTCTGCTTAACACCATCTCCCGCAACGCCATCGCCACGCTCAATCCCGACGAAATGGTCGCCAAGATTACGGAACAGCTCGAGGCCGGGCTGACCTACGATCACATCGGCATCGCTGTCCTCGATTACTCAACCCGCGAAATCGTGATCCAGGCGGAAGCCGGCAAGCGCCGCGGCGTCCTTGGCCAGCGCATTCCCCTCGGCACCGGGCTGGTTGGGCACGTGGCCCGCAACGGCATCATGGCTGCCTACCGCGCCACCGCCTCTTCCGACGCCTCCCTCAGGCCACTCCTCGCAGACTCCGTGGCGGCCATTGGTTTGCCCATTTTTTACGCCGAACAGTTGCATGGCGTCCTCTATGTCGAATCCTCAGAAAACATAGATTTCTCCGAGGAAGAAATTCTTCTCCTTGGCACGCTCGCGGACTTGATTGCCGGCGCTCTTCACAACGCTCTTTCCTTCCAAAAGGCCCAGGAGCAAGCCATTACCGATGGCCTCACCGGCGTCAAGACGCACCGTTTCTTCATGGAAGCTTTGTCCGCCGAATGGAAGCGTTCCACGCGCGCGGGCCGCGCCTTTGCTCTCGTTCTTATGGACCTGGACCGCTTCAAGTTCGTCAACGACTTCTACGGCCACCTCGAGGGCGACCTGGTGCTTCAACGCGTGGGCCACATTCTGGAAACGAATTGCCGCCGCTCCGACGTCGTGGCGCGCTACGGCGGCGACGAATTCGTGATCTTGATGCCGGAAACCTCCATGGAACAGGCTCGCCAGCTCGCTACCAAGCTCCGTGGCTGGGTTTCCGCCGATCCGCTGTTGCGCGAAAAGAATATCAGCGCGAGCTTCGGCATCGCCTGCTACCCGCTCCACGGCTCCTCGCCCCAGGAACTCATCCAGGTCGCCGATGCTTCCATGTACCTCTCGAAGCACCAGGGCGGAAATGCCGTGTCCACCGCGGATCATTTCGATCCCAACGAGGCAAAAAAGTGGAAGCGCGATGTCCTGGAAGCCTACTTGGGCGTCACCCTCAAACGGCTCTTTTCGACTGGGCCCGACGCCTTTGAGGAGATCTATCATCGCCTGAAGCAGTTCACGGAATCCCTCGCGGCCACGGAAGCTGCCAACGGAAATCCGGCCCCGATTGCCGCAAGTTCGGAAACCGGCCCGCAATTGCTTCCGCAAACCGTTCTGGACACAGTCACTTCCCTCGCGTTTGCCATTGACGCTAAGGATCACTACACGCAGGGGCACTCTCAGAAGGTCTCTGCTTACGCCGCGCTCATCGCTGAAGCCATGAACATGTCCGACGCCGAAATCGAGGAGATTCGCTTGGGTGCCGTTCTCCATGACATTGGCAAGGTGGGTATCCCCGAGAATATTTTGAACAAGAGCGGCCCGCTCAATCCCGACGAGTGGGAAACCATGAAATCTCACGTGATCTTTGGCGCGCGCATCCTCGAACCGCTCAGACCGCTCGCACGCATCCGCGAGATGGTCCTGCACCACCATGAGTATTACGACGGTTCCGGCTACCCTGAGGCCTTGGCGGGTGAGAATATTCCTCTCGGAGCGCGCATCATTTCGGTCGCGGATGCTTACGATACCATCACCAGTGACCGCACCTACAAGAAGGGCCGCGCAGCAGTCGATGCCCTCTCCGAACTCGAGCGCTGCGCCAACGCCCAGTTTGATGCACGTATCGTGGAGATCTTTGTAAGGACCATGCGCCAGCTTCCCAATCCCATCATCGAGCCCGCCTCCCTTTCTTCCCGCAATTCGTAGCCCCGATGAAGCCCTCCGTTGATAGCCGGCCTTTTCGGAAAATCACTGCGCCCGCAAGCCCGCTTCTCCCCTAGTAGCGGCCCTCTTCAATCCATTGGCGGACTTCTTCTTCCACGGAGAATGCGCGCTCTCCATTTGCCGCAAACTTGGAATCCAGCGCAAAGGCGTGCGCCTCCAGCGGAACCAGGAAGTGCGAATTCACGCGCAGAAAACTCCGCACGAACAGTTCCGTATAGGCGTCCACCCCTAGCAGATGAAATTGCACCGTGTGAACCAGCGCATGGAATAGTATCCGTTCCGTGAGGCTCTCGTGGAATACAATCACGTCATCGAACGTCAGCGACGCCATGTGCGTGATCTCCGGCAGGTTCGCGAACCCGAGTTCCTTCGCTTCCTGGTAAAAGGGTGGATTGTCTATCCGGCATCCCGCCATTTCCACAATCAGGATCCTCTGCAGCAGCGATGTGGGGAAAAACCGCTCCATTCGCGCTCTTTGCTCCGCCGGAATCGGCTTCCCCATCTGGACGTATTGCTCCCGCTGGCGCCTCAAATAGCCTGAAACGCAGCGGATCGCATGAAGCGTATCTTCCTCGCTTAACCTGCGCGTCCCAGGCTTCAGAATGGCGCAGTCGCCCGGCCGATGCGTAGCAAGCGCGGAATAAAAGCCGTTGAGCGTCTGCAGAACTTCCAGCGCCGCTGTCACCGTTTCCTTCTGCGCGTTTCTGGCGATATCCTCGGTGGCAAATCGCGTGAACAGCTTTCCAATGGCGAACTGGATGCGCGAAAGCTCAATCTGCGCTCGCTGCAGCTCCGCGTTCATCTGTATAATGGCGACCCGCTCTTTTGGATCTCCCGTTCCGTTCATCACTCAGCTCCTTAATCGTCGTTCCCGGGCTAAAACTGGCCTCCGGCATTCGAATTGATACTTTAACAGCGTATCTTTAACGCTGTCAAGTTATATATTCCAGCTTTAAATCGCTTTAATTCAAATCTTGCCGCTTCTTCCTAGGCGCCATCTTTGGCCCAGTTACCCGGGTTCTTGTCCCTCTTGCGTTAACCGCACAATTCCTCTTGTCCTTTTACGCTGTACCTTTTACACTGTTTTTCTATCGCGTTGTGTTTCATGCCTCCTGCGGCGGACAAAAACCTTCACGAAAAGATTCTCAATGCCGCCCTGCGTCTTCTCCGCTCCCGGGGTGAAGCCAGCCTGTCACTTCGGAAAGTTGCTTCCGCCGCGGGCACCACCACGCCCACGGTTTATAAGCGCTTTCGCAATAAGCAGGCCTTGCTGCTGGCGCTGGCCTTGCGCTTGCGCGATGAGCTTAACGACGCTCTTTTCAAATCCAAGAGCCTTCAGGAAGCTTGCCGCGTCTATCTACGCTACGCGGAAGACCACCCCAATGAGTACAAGCTGCTCTTCTTGTTGTGGAATGAGATTTTTGGTTCCGACCGTCCCCGCCCCGGCCTGGACTGGGCGCGTAAACAGCTGGCCAGGAAATTTGGAGGCAAGCCCGAGGAATACGAGCGCTTCACTTATGCAATTTGGTTGATTTGCCACGGCGGGGCCACACTGCTGACTGCCCCAAGTGATCTTCGGAGGCGTTCGGAGCACCGGGAGCAGACGCTGGCCATTTGCGACACTCTCCTTCAAAGCGGCGAATGCCTTCGTGCTCCCGCTGCCACCCCTGCGGCCTGATTTCCTCATTGATCGATTTCTCGATAAGATCTTCCGCGGGGGCTTCTCTGCCGCTGGATTGGCCTCCGTCGCAAGCACCCTTGCTTGTTCGTGAGGTGAAACCATGCAAACGGCAACGATTCAGTGGACGGGCGCGCAGAGATTTCTAGCTACCAGTCCTTCGGGGCACTCCCTTACTCTCGATTCCGATCGTTCCTCGAACACGGCTCCTGGCCCCATGGAACTTCTGCTGATGGCTCTTGGCGCATGCACGGCGACGGATATTGTGATCATTCTGGAAAAGAAGCAGCAAAAACTCGAATCTCTTGAAGTGATCTGCGCCGGCGAACGAGCCGCTCAACCTCCAACAGTGTGGGTGAAGTTGGACGTTTTGTTTCGGCTCCGTGGACGGCTCGACGACGAAGCCGTGCGCCATGCCATTCAGCTCAGTCAAGAGAAATATTGTTCCGTGGCGGCCACGCTCAGGAAGGACGCCGTCCTCGCCTGGCGTTACGAAATCCTTCCCGGCGAGGGTTAGAAACAACCTACACAGCTGGCCGTTACTGTTGCGTGAAGTCTCCCGCTGGGTTATACAATCTTGTTCTAATGGGGCCCTGTGTGCGGTTTCTCTCTCTCTGGGTGGGTCTTCTCTGCTTGGTTTCCGGCGAGGTGTGCGCCCAGGTCGCGCATGTCCCCCCGCCGTCCCGGGCAACCATACCGCTCGCCAACATTCCCCGCGTTACCCGCGCTCCCAAACTCGAGGATTATCTGGAACACCGTGCGCGCGAGGCAGAGCTGAAGGTGATGGATTTCCGCCAGTATATTCCCGGCGATGGAATTCCCGCGAGTGAGCCTACCACCGCTTATCTTTCCTACGACGAAAAGAATCTCTATGTCGTTTTTGTATGTCACGATGCCCCTGGCCAGGTTCGGGCGCACCTTTCCCCACGGGAGCTCCTCGATCAGGACGACGGCGTGGCCCTTTATTTGGATACGTTTCTCGACCGCCAGCGTGCTTATTTCTTTTTTTCCAATCCGTTGGGCATTCAGGAGGACGGCATTTACACAGAAGGCCAGGGACTGGACACCAGCTTCGACACTCTCTGGTACACCCAGGGCCGTGTCACTCCCGATGGATACATTGTTTGGTTTTCCATTCCCTTCAAGAGCCTGCGATTCTCTCATGCCCCGGAACAGACCTGGGGGATCGCGCTGTATCGCGTGATTCTTCGCAAGAGCGAATACGATTTCTGGCCTTACATCACACAGCGCGTCCAGGGGCTAGCCCAGCAATTCGCCCCCGTTGGAGGACTCGAACACGTTTCTCCTGGCAGGAATATGCAGTTCATCCCCTATGGGCTCCTGGCCGGCGATCGCTTTTTAAACCAGCCTTCCCCTCCAAATCCTTCAACTCCGCCTGCCTTCCAAAGCGTTTTTGAGCACCGCGCCGGACTGGACGCCAAGTTCGTGGCCAAGGACGCGCTCACCTTTGACGTCACTCTGAACCCTGATTTCAGCCAGGTGGAATCCGACGATCCCCAGGTAACCGTCAACCAGCGTTTTGCCGTATTCTTCCCGGAAAAGCGCCCCTTCTTCATCGAGAATGCAGGTTTTTTCCAGACCCCCGTGGATCTCTTTTTCTCGCGGCAAATTGCCGATCCGCAATTCGGTGCCCGTATGACCGGCAAAGTCGCACGCTGGACCGTGGGTGCCCTGGCGATTGACGATCGTCAGCCCGGTCTAAACCAGCCTCCGGGAAGCGAATATGACACACGCGCCGTGGATGGCGTCGTGCGCGTCGCGCGCGAGTTCGGCAAACAGTCTTACATCGGCATGTTTGCTTCCAGCCGTGATTTTGCCGATACCAGCAACCGCGTGGTCTCCCTCGACGGGCGCGTGACGCTTTCGCAAAACTGGGTGGCCGATTTTCAAGCCGCCCACACTTGGACCCGCCAGGACATCAATCTTCCTCAACTGTGCTTGCAATTCAACGCGCCCACGCAAACCGGACCCAATCCTCCCAACTCCGCCTCACAACAAGGTAATAGCTTGTTTGCGGATGCCACTTATGCAGGTCGTCATCTGAATTTCACCACGAATTACGTCGACTATTCCCCAGGCTTCTGCGCCGAACTTGGCTTCATCCCCCGTGTGGATATCCGCCAGAACAACGCCACCGCGAGCTATCTGTGGCGCCCAAAGTCCAAGACAATTGTGGACTTTGGGCCGGTGGCGTCGGAAACCGTGGACTGGGATCATGTCGGCACGTTGCAGGACTGGGCGACGGCTGTCGCGTTGCAGGTGGACCTCACACATCAAACAACTTTTCAGCTGAGCCGTGGGGAAGCGTACGAACTGTTCGACAATATTCCGTTCCGGAAGCACAGCACTTCTTTCATGGTTACCACCGCGCCCTATAAATGGCTCTCTCTCAACGGCCGCTTCACAACTGGCACCGGCGAGAATTATTTCCCCGCCGCACCCCTCGCTCCTTTCCTGGGCAACGTGAAGCGCTTAAATCTGGGCTTCACCTTGCGGCCTTTCTCACGCTTTCGCTTCGACGAAACCTACATCTACTATCGACTCGGGAATCGAGAAGGGTCCACGCCATCGGGATACGCTTCGGATAGTTCCATCTTCAACAACCACCTCATGCGTTCCAAGCTGAATTATCAGTTCACGCGGGAACTCTCGTTGCGTCTGATCTTCGATTATGACGCCACCCTCGGAAACCCCCAGCTCCTGGACTTCCAGACGAATCTGGGTAGCTACGATGGTGGTCCGGTTCCCCCCGCCAAGCAATTTGTCACCGATGTTCTGTTCACCTACCTGCTGCACCCTGGAACGGCAATCTACGTTGGCTACAATAACGGCCTCACCGATCTCAACCTGGATCAGACTCTCTTGCCCCCGCAAGTTGTCTATCAGCGCGCCACAAACAACAGCACCAGCCAGCTTTTTTTCGTCAAGCTTAGCTATCTGTTCCGCTTTTGAAGACGTGCCGCACCTAGAGCGCGCTTCTTCGCCTTGTCACTCCCGCCGCGCATCGCATACACTGCTCTTTCTGTCCCGATAGTTGTCTGCAATCTGAGGAGCTTATGCCGCATCGTATCGCAGCGAAGATTACGGGTGTAGCCGGCTTTGTCCCGCCGAAGGTGCTCACCAATGCGGATCTCGAGAAAATCGTTGAGACCAGCGACGAGTGGATTCGCACCCGGACAGGAATTCGCGAACGCCATATCGTCGAAAAAGGAATGGCCAGCTCTCACATGGCCACGGAAGCCGCCAAGGCCCTCCTCGCTCAATCCAAAACGGATCCTGCTGAAATCGAGATGGTCGTCGTAGCCAGCGTTACGCCAGATATGATGTTTCCCGCCACCGCTTGTCTCGTGCAGGATCGCATCGGCGCCAAGAAGGCCTGGGGATTCGATCTTTCGGCGGCCTGCTCCGGATTTGCATACGCTCTCACCGTTGGCGCGCAATTCGTTGGCTCTGGCGCGCACAAGAAAGTCCTGGTCATCGGCAGCGACACGATGAGCTCGATACTCGATTATCAGGACCGCGCCACATGCGTTTTATTCGGTGACGGAGCTGGCGCCGTGCTCCTTGAGCCCGCCGCTGGAAATGAGGGCATTCTTGATTTCATGCACGATGTGGATGGCAGCGGCGGTCAATATCTTTACATGCCAGGAGGAGGCTCTCTGCACCCGCCCACGCATGAAACCGTGGACAAGAAAATGCATTGCGTCCATCAGGAGGGTTCCCAAGTCTTCAAATATGCTGTGCGCCGCATGGCCGAACTGGCCGCTCATCTTCTCGAACGCAACCGCTATACCAGCAACGATTTGGCTCTGGTCGTGCCCCACCAGGCGAATCTTCGCATCATCCAGGCGATGCAGGAGCGCCTCGGAATCCCGGATGCGAAGCTCGTGATCAACATAGACAAATACGGGAACACGACTGCGGGAACGATTCCTCTGGGCCTGCGCGATGCGATCGAACAGGGCCGCCTCAAGAAGGGCGATCTGGTTCTGCTTGTCGCCGTAGGCGCGGGCTATACAACGGGCGGCGTCCTCCTCCGTTGGGCGTATTGAGGCAGTTCAGTCAGCGTTTGAATTATCGCTGTTCACGCCTTCGCGCACACTTTTCCGAGTGCGCAGAAAAGCCAGAAATTCTCGAGTGAAATTCAGCAGGAGCGGATGGAAGCGGCCAGGGCGAGATTCGCCTGCAGCCGGCGGTCAACCTGAACGGCGGCATAGCGAGCACACAGCATGCCTTCGCGCTCGGCCCAAGCAAAAACGGCCGGCAAAGAATTCGCGGCGAGGGCGCCGACCAGCTGCACGGCCTTGTAATATACCCGGACAAAGCCGAGTCCCCCCTGGGACGGCCGCAGATCGGGGGTCAAATCGTGCAGCTCGGCAAGAACGTCGAAGTCTTTCCCGCTCAGTTCGCCGCCAGCGACGTGTGCCGCCTCCAAAACCCTGCCGGAGACAGGCTCCGCGGCGACGCCGGCAATGATCGCCCGCCAGTAGAACAGGCCGAATTGCGCGAGTGCCACGGTCGAGATCGCGAGTAGCATGGCGGAGAACATCTCTCAACCTCTGCGGGCATTCTGTTCGAGGGAATTGCTGGGACCAATAGCTCGCAAGTACCAGCAAAGTAGTCCTTCTGGGAGCTCCGCCCGACAGTTATTTTATACCCTTTGTTGTCATGGACTTAGGGGTGAGGAGCGAAGAGATCGGCATGGGCGGGTTTTGCCGCGGAAGGCAAACTCACCACTTTGACGGCTGCCGCGAGGTTTAGGGTTACGGGGGGAAGACAAACTTCCTGGCTGCAGGCCTGGTATCGAAGCTTCAGAGGAATGTGCTGCTCGCCCGCGACGGCTTCTTTAGAAACAGTGACGGGCAGACGAAGGACGACCGTGCCTTCATAGACATTGAGCGGCTGGTTCTTGGAGAACGCAAAGTTTTTCAGCTGGCCTTTTGGATAGGAGACTTCGCCCGCTTGGAATCCGGCGGGTGGTTCGACCTTGAGGTCGGTGGGAATCAGGTAATCCAGCGTGGGCTTGCGCGCGTTGATGTGGTAGCCGTCGCGAATCTTGAGCACGACGGCGACCTGCATTTCGTGGCCTCGCGCAACAGGGTCGAAGGACGAATACGCGGCCGGCAAAACGACTTCGCGCGCGGGGATGATTTGCTGCGAATTGGCCGAAACAATTGCGAGAAGGCAGGTCGAGAAGATCAGGAGCGTCGAGGCGAGCAGGGACCTGATTTTCACAGGGTCACCTCCGCGCCAAGCTGCTGGGAGATAACCCGGCTCATCACGGCGAAAAGATCCTCGCCGGTTTTCTCTAGAACGAACGATTTGCGCGATTCCGACCATGCCAGCTTGAAGCTCGTGGAAAGGGCGGAAATCCAGATTTCGCGAACGGGCGTGTTGGGAGAGATCACAAATTTGGCTTCCTCGGGCTCCTCAAAAATGACTTCCAGCTTGCCACTTTCGCCTTCCACGTCAAAACCATGCTCGTCGCCAGCAGCAAGCATGCGGCGCTTCAATTCGTCGAAGGCTTCGCCGCACTTTTTCTGAAAATCGTGCTCCTCGAGCATGGAGCCAGCGTACATGAGAGGCGCTCGGTGCGGCAAGCCCGCCACGGAGGGCTGGCACGCCGAGAAAGGCAAACCTGCCCGCAGCGAAAATTCGAATCGCCCCGGCGAGAGAGCGGTCGCCGAGTGAAGGGGCGAGCGGTGAACCAATGCTGGGGGAGTTCCAAAATGGGAAGGATGGAAGACCCCCACCCCCCGTGTTTTTGTGCAAGAGTGCGCAAGCGTTTGAAAGAAAACCAGTTGGAGGGAAATTTCGTTTTGCAAGAGCGAAGCAAGAGTGCGCAAGGTTTTGAAAGGAAAGTAGTTGCGTGCGGGAACCTGGTTTTGCACCCCTCGGCTTCGATTGCCAGAGCGAGAAGGCTCGGGGCAAGGGAGTGAGGCAAGAGTGCGGAACATCATGAAGACAGAGAAGTTGGAGAATTGCGGGTGGGGAAATGGGGAGAAGGGATTCGACACGGCAAGGGAGTGGCCGGCGAGCGGAGCGCATGGGCGGGGCTGAGTAGGGACGGGACGAAGGCCAAATTTCATAAAACACGATAGCACAATCGGGTGGAAAATGTCAACTAGAATATAAAGGGTATTGTGTAGTGATTTAAACCGGAGGAGACGCAGGAAGGAAGAAAAATTCCCGCCCTCCAAAACCGAGAGGCACCCCGTTGAGTGCCAAGCACTTAGGGCTTGTCACCCGCCTGGTTTGCGCCATCAAAGTCCCTGGATATGCACGTGAGATCTGGCCTCGGCGATCGACATTATTGGGTCTTGTGCGCTGGCGGCCCCCCTCATCGTGTGCTCCAGGAGACTTTGGTCGCCGTAAAAACCTGCGTCGAATAGCTCTATTCCTAGCGCAGCGCAGTAGGATTCGAGCATTTCCGGAGTGAAACGGTCGACTATCTTGGGCTTTCGATAATTCTCGGTTTGCTCGTAGGGCTGGACCTCGCCTTGCGCTGCAAACTCCCACCCGGTAAGGTCATTCGTTACAGAAATATTCCGAATCCTGTTGAGCCAGTCCGTCTTGTTGGGGCCGTACAGGGCGAATTTGATCGCGCCGTAGATTTGGAGTCCGTCCTTGTCGGCACAGTCGCTTCGGTCGGGAACACACGCGATCTCAAGTCCCCGGCATCCCAAAATCCTCGGAAGATAGGCAACTGGACTATGGACATCATTCACGCGGAGCCCATTGGCGAAGATGGCGCTCCAGGCGGAGCGTGTTTCGGTCAGCAGGTAACGGTCTAGAGGGCTCGTGAGAGGCTCTAAGGCTAGGAGACTCTCTGGCAATGGTGCCCGAAAATTCTTACGCCTTGTCTGCGTACCGAACTTCGCGTCGAGCTGGTCTTGCCACCGGATGAACGCATCCGAGAATTGAGCGAAAGGGCTTTCAACAAAGCCCCACGTGAATGTGATCGGCGCCAACCTGTTGTCTAGTAAGGCCTTCATACTGGTTTCTATCGGTAGGCTATTTTACGGTTTTAGTTTGAATTACTCCAGCTGGTTCATTGAGCGGGTGGCAACCAGACTTTGTTTTCGTGATGGCACGAGGGAAGTATATCCTTCATGGACGAACCTTGAGAGGAAGTCGGCGCGTGGCGGGGTGCCGCACCCGACGGACATTGGTTGCTCCACCCGCCTAAGGTGAGCGGAAAACTGAAATTTAGGACATAGAGAAATGAGGGGCATCCAGACCGGGGAGAGGAGGAGTTAGCTTGCTTTCCTCATTTCGAGTTGCGCGGGTGGAGCAGGGGCTTCTTTCTTATTGAACGCTTCCGCAGCGGCGGCCTGGGAAGCCCGGAACCCCAACGTGGTCAGGAAGGCCAAGCTGAAGGATCCGATGAACGCTGGGATAATGTATTCGTTCGCCGCGTGGGGGCCCCAGTGACCCAGCACAGGCGAACCCAGCCAGGCACCGACCCAGGCGACGACCCACTTTCCCAGAAAACCATCGAAACCGGAGAGCATACGGTAGCGGACAATGTAGTGAAGTACAAACGCGGAAACAAAACCAACGATCAAAAGAGCCAAGAACGGCTCGAAACTCATTCCAAGCATACGGACCTCCTTACTTTCTTTTCCTCCTTTCCCGGTCTGGGCGACGATTCGTGCAATTTCTCCCGAACTTGCTCCACTAGATGGGATGCGAATGCGCGGCAGAGAGTTGGAAACAAAGTGAATTGGGCGATGAGACCGACGGAAATAATTCAACTTCGTGGAATTAACAAAGAGGGTGCGTAACGAAGTGAGGAATGATAAAAGGGAGATACGAGCGGCGGCGGGGAGGAAATCGGGCTGCTTTGCCGCAACGGTTCTCGAAAGCCAGGACTTTCCCGCTGAGCGCGGAATTCCAAGCAAGGAATTTCTCCGTGACGGCCCGCGGGGCCGGAACTGTTTGCTGGAAGCGTGTGCGCGGTTC
>DATJAD010000073.1:0-9347 GCA_035516615.1 Candidatus Acidiferrum sp. | reverse complement strand
ATCGCCTTCATCTGCTCGCGCAACAAATATTCGCGCTGGTTCTGGCTCACTTGCTCCTGAACCTGGTCGTGAATCTTCGAACGTAGTTCGAGCACTTCCAATTCCTTGGAGAGCTCCCGGATCAAGGTTTCCAGCCGCTTGCGGACGTTGATCGTCTCAAGCAATTCCTGCCGCAGCAGCGTCGGCAAGGAAGGCAGCGTCCCGGCGATAAAATCCGCCAGCCGCCCCGGGTCCTCAATATTCAGGGCCACCGATTGCAGGTCGTCTGAAAGCTGCGGTGAATGACTCACCACGTCACGGAACAAATCCTGCGCGTTCCGTTGCAGCGCCTCCAGCTCCGCATCCGGCTCGCCCATTTCATCCGGCTGCGCCGAAATTTGCGCCTGCAAGAACGGACGCAGCCGGATCAAATCCATGATCTGGATGCGTTGCAGTCCCTCCAGAAAAATCACTACATTGCCATTCGGCATTTTTACAGTCTTATGTACTTTCGCGAAGGTGCCCACTTTGTGCAGGTCTGCAGCCGCAGGATCTTCAATTCGCGGATCCAGCTGCGCGACCACGCCCAGGAATTTCTCCTCCTCCTGAAGCGAGTTAACGAGAGCCAGCGAGCTCTCGCGACCTACCGTCAATGGTAGGACTGCTCCAGGAAACAGGACCGTGTCGCGGACCGGCAGAATGGCCACGCTATCGGGTATGCGGTAAGCCTTTTCAGCCATAATCTCCTCAGTCTTGCGGCCCTCACTCGCAATTTCCTGGGCCGCTCAAAACTTAGATGCAAGAACGCTGCCAACGGTACAGTCTATTAGCAATATTCGTAGCACAAAATCTTAGTCAGTAACGCTCATATGCTAGCAGATTTCCCAGTCTCATGCAAAATCTACCTATAACTATCCGTTGTTCAATACGTTACAGAAATCTACCGACTTCCGGCCCCCCCTGATTTGTCCGAACCTGGCCCCTCCCTCTCCACCTTCAGGGCTGCCTCGCCACCAAATAGCGCTTCCGGACGTACTCGACCGCCGCTTCCCGATCTGAAATCCTCCCCTCCAGCTGCCCATCCTCAACGCTCCTCAAAATCGCGCTAAACTCTGGCCCCGGCCTCAGTCCCATTTCGATCAGATCGTCACCCGAAAGCAGCCGCGGAGGTCTTACCTCTTCTTCGGGTGTCTCTGCAACGAACCGCTTCACGAATTCGTAGCTCTCCATGCTGCCATGGCTGCAAAGGCAATCCAGCCGGTGTAGTTCCAGATGCTCTTCAAACTTCGGCAACCGTACGAATCGCTTCAAAGTTGCGGCTCGCATCTGCGCTACATCTTTGAACCGCATGTGATTTGCCACAAGCGAAAGAATCTGTTCTGTTTCTTCGTTCGAGAATCGCATTCTCTCGCAAATCGCCGCGCTCATCGCGACTCCAGCCTCCACATGCCCGTCGAACCGGATCCGGTCTCCCGTCTCCGCGGCGCTTCGAAACGTCGCTGGCTTTCCCACGTCATGCAGCAGAACTCCCCAGGCAAGCGTTGTGGAACATCCCGCTTCGAGTCCCTCCAGCATCATCCGCGTGTGAATCCATACGTCCCCTTCGGGATGAAACTGCGGCGGCTGCTCGACTCCCTTATATTTTGCGACTTCCGGTAGCACCGCCCCGAGCAGTTCCGCTTCGTCCAGCAATTCGAATCCTCGCCGCGCTTTGCCTTCCGTCAGGATCTTCGTCAGCTCCTCGCGAATCCGTTCCGCTGAAACCTGCACGATCTCTCTCGCGTGCGTTTGCATCGCTTCAAAAGTGCGCCCATCAATCGCATATCCGAACCGCGCCGCAAACCGCACCGCCCTCAGCATCCGCAACTTGTCTTCGGTCAATCTCCGGTCTGGCTCGCCAATTGCTCGAAGGAGCCCCGCTTTCAAGTCCGCCCGGCCGCCGACAAAGTCCAGAATCTCGCCCGTATCATGCCGCATTAGCAACCCGTTGATCGTGAAGTCCCGCCGCTGCACATCCTCTTCCGGTGAAGCCGAAAAAACCACGCGATCCGGGTGCCGTCCGTCCGAATAGCCGATATCGGAGCGAAATGTCGCCACCTCCACCTTCAGTTCATCCCGCGGAACCAGAATCACTCCGAACCGCGCTCCCACCGCGATCCCTTCCGGAAAAAACTCCAGCACCTGTTCTGGAGATGCGTCCGTCGTCACGTCGTAATCCGCCGGGTCGCGCCCCAGCAGCAGATCGCGCACGCATCCCCCCACCAGCAACGCCTGGAATCCCTTCCGTTGCAGCGCCTCGCAAATCGAATTGGCCAGTTCGCGGGAATTCATCCCGGCATTATGCGCCAACGCAAAGCCGGAGAGAAACAAGGAAGGTTTTCCATCGAATTCGTCAGAAGCTCTACACGCAGCGCAAAACCAGACAGGTGATATCGTCAAACTGTCTTGTGTATTTCACGAAATCGTCCACATGTCTCATCAAGAATTTCAGCGACTCTTCCGCATTCCACTCGGGAAGATTCCGTATCGCGGCCTGCCAGCGTTCCTCGCCGAACTCTTCCCCGCGCTCATTCGATGCATCTACTACCCCGTCCGTGAAAAAAATCAGCGCGTCGCCAGACGCCAGCTCGATCGAGGCCACCTCATAGGTCGCCTGCTTTTCCACTCCCAGCGGCAACCCGCTGGCCTCCATGCGTTCGATGTCTCCATTTTTTCGGCGGATCACCGGAGCATTGTGGCCTGCGTTCACATAAGTCAGCCGCCGCGTCGCCGGATCGAACTCTCCCAGCACCGCTGTCGTAAACCGTCTCCCGTCCAGGCTATGCGCGCACGAATAATTGTTCAGCCGCAGCACCAGCTCATTCAGCGGAACGCCTTCCCTCGCAATGGTGTACAAACTCGCTTGAAACGTCGCCATCAGCAGCGCCGCGGGAACGCTCTTCCCCGCCACGTCCGCAATCACCAGAAAAAGCTTTCCTCCTTGCGCCCCGTCCGCCAGGGGATAAAACGCGTCGTAATAATCTCCCGCCACCGAATTCTGCGGCCGCGTCGCAAACGCCACATTCGCCCCGGAAATCGCCGGCGGCACCGAAGGAACGAGCCACGTCTGGATCTCCCGCGCAATCTCCAGATCACGCTTCATCGTCACCTTGTCCGCCAACTCCAGCGAGAGTAACAGCAGGAAAATCAGTGCTGAGAAAAGCTCAAATCGAAAGCCTGCGGTGTACGTAGTGCCCTGTTGCACGAATTGAAATTGGAAGCCGGAAAACGCCAGCAGCACGAGAGCGATCACCACCAGCACCCGGCGTGCCGGTGTTAGCTTCATCAGCATCGCCACAAAAATCTGCTTGGCGATCACAAATGGCCGTTGCCACTTCGGCAGCTTGTGGATCTCTTCCCAATCCACGTCCCGCCCGTAAAATCCGTAGCTTGCGCGCGCGTCCGCCGTGAATTGCGACCACAGCTGGTCCACTCTCTGGCCTTCGCTGATCCGTTGCCACATGCCCCCTTTGGGCGCGCCTGGTGGTGGACTGCTGGAGGAACCCTGCGATGTCGCTGAGGAATTCACGCAGAAAGTATAGGGCAAATCCTGTGAAAACCGTGTAACGCGAAAAAGCTATTCGTCGCGGTGCAGTGATCCGCCGAACTGGACTTTGCCGAATCCAAAGCGGTCCCGCAGTCGGTCCGCCGCCCGAGTCAATTTCTCGAGCTTTTCGCGACGCTCGGCATCCAGAAGATCGAGCTGCTCCCCACCGTGGCACAGCCCGCTCAAGCCTACTCCCACGAGGCGTATTTTTCGTTTCGGATCGCGGTGTTCGCGGAACAGCGTCTGCAACACCGCGAAAACGTCGGCATCGAGCCTGGCGGGTTCCCCAAGCGTCTGCGATCGCGTATGTGTGTCGAACCCAGCGTAGCGAATCGTAAGCGTGAGCGTTCGCGCGGTCAGTCCCGCCTCGCGCAATCGCTTGCATGCCTTTTGCGAAAGATGGCTCAGCATGGATTCCACGGCAGCAATGTCGTCGGTATCTTCTCCGAACGTGTGATTTTGCGAAATGGATTTCGGTTCCGCATCCACCACGAATTCGTAGGCATCGCCTCCGCGCGCCTTGCGGTACAGCGCGGTCCCCCATTGTCCGAAGATCGTCTCCAGTTTTTCTTGTTTCTCGGCGGCAAGCTGCTGTACTTGCTCGATCCCCAGCGCGCGCAGCGCTCTCTCCGTCACTTCGCCGATCCCGGGAATCTTTCGAACGGGCAGTGGCGCAAGGAACCGCGCTTCTTGTCCGGCAGGAACCCAGACAAGTCCGCGGGGCTTGGCTTGCTCGCTCGCCACCTTGGCAACCAGCCGCGTCGTGGCCAGCCCGCCCGAGCAGGGAAGTGCGGTTTTCGCGGTGATCGTACGCAGTAATTTGTCCGCTGCGGCCAGAGGCGGCCCGTGTAAACGTTCCGTCCCGGCCAGATCTAGATAGGCCTCATCAATCGACACCATTTCCACGACGGGCGAGAATTGCGCCAGGATCGCGGCGACCCGGTCGCTCCACTCTCCGTATTTTTCGTGATGCCCATCCAGAAAAATCGCATGGGGGCAAAGCCGCCCCGCCGTGCGCAATGGCATTGCGGACTGAATTCCGTACTTTCGCGCCTCGTAGCTCGCCGCGGAAACTACTCCCCTCTGATCCGGCTTTCCGCCGACCACAACTGGCTTGCCTCGCAGCTCCGACCGTTCCAGTAATTCCACCGACACGAAGAACGCGTCCATGTCCACGTGCAGCACGTTCGTCGCGGCAAGCGGCGACGCTTCTTCGAACTCACCATGTTTCGCTCGGAATCGTGCCAGGTCCGGCATACGCGTAGCGTACCCCGCTCCAAGCTAGCCTACAACCGATCGGTAGTTCGCTCGGCGGAGATCACCCGCGGAATCCCGGCCAGATCGTTCGTGACGCCGATGTTGCTCCACTCCGGCGATTCAAGCAGCGGCCGCACCGCGCCCAGGCTGTCGTGGCCAAGCTCAAGCACCAGCAGCCCGCCAGGTTTCAGGTGCGCGGCCGACTGAGTGACCAATTCGGCGTAAATTTCGTATCCTTCCTCACCGCCGTACAGGGCAATTTCCGGTTCATGCTCGCGAATTTCGCGCGGAAGTTCTGCGGCAGCACACCGCCCGATGTAGGGAGGATTGCTCACAATGAGGTCGAGGGAGAGTCCGATAGGCGCCTTCTCGAAAAGGTTTGATTCAACAAATTGAATGTGCTCGCAGAAGCGCAGCCGCTCTGCATTCCGCCTTGCAACGGCAAGGGCCGCAGGTGAAACATCCGTCGCGTATATTTTCGCTTCTGGAAGTTCTTTCGCAAGAGCGATGGCAATACATCCCGATCCCGTGCCGACATCTGCGATTGTCATCCCTCCGCCTTGCGTTCTTTGGGAGTGGCCAGCTCGCAGCTCTGGCAACGCCAGCCGGTCCAACGCAACCTCGACTAAGTGTTCGGTCTCCGGCCGCGGAATCAGCACATCGGGATTCACTTCGAACGTTAGCCCCCAAAATTCCTGTTTCCCGGTCAGATGCTGCGTGGGAACACCCGCTGCGCGCAGCTGCAGGTGCGCGAAGTAATTCTCGGCTTCGGATCGGGAGAGAACGGATTCCGGATGAGCATAGAGCCATGTTCGGTCCTTACCGAGCACGTCGAGAAGCAGGATCTCCGCGGCAAGCGTGTCCGAAGGAACATGCGCTTCGCGCAGAGTGGCGATGCCTTGTTTGAGGGCGCTGCGAATATCCATTTCTGATTCGCGCAAAGATCGAAGCCTGGGCGCTTGCTTACTTTACGCCTCCGCCAGCTCTTGCTTCAGCCGCTCCGCTTCGTAGTGCGTCACTAATCCGTCTACGAGCGCCGCGAGCTTCCCGTCCATCACGTCCGTCAGTTGATGCAGCGTCAAACCGATGCGGTGATCCGTCACGCGGTTCTGGGGGAAATTATATGTGCGGATTTTCTCGGACCGGTCCCCGGTTTTGATTTGCCCGCGCCGTTCCGCCACGATCGCGGCCTGTTGCTTTTCCTGCTCCATTTCATAAAGCCGCGCGCGCAGCACGCGCATCGCTTTTGCCCGATTCTTGATCTGCGATTTTTCGTCTTGCTGTGAAACCACCAGCCCCGATGGCAAATGCGTGATCCGCACCGCCGAATACGTCGTGTTCACCGACTGTCCGCCCGGCCCGGATGAACAAAACGTATCTATCCGCAAATCCTTGGCCTCGATCTTGATGTCAATTTCATCCGCCTCAGGAAGCACCGCGACCGTCGCCGCCGAAGTATGTATCCGTCCCTGCTGCTCTGTCGCCGGAACGCGCTGCACTCGGTGCACTCCGCTTTCGTATTTCAATTTCGAATACACTTTGTCGCCTTGAATCGCGGCCACGATTTCCTTCACGCCCCCCAGCGTGGACGGCGAACTCTCGAGCACTTCCACTTTCCAGCCTTGCGATTCCGCGTACCGCGAATACATGCGGAAGAGTTCGCCCGCAAAGAGCGCCGCTTCGTCGCCGCCGGTCCCCGCGCGAATTTCCAGAATCACGCTCTTCTCGTCGTTCGGGTCCTTTGGCAGCAGCAGGAGCTTCAGGTCGCGTTCGACTTTCTCTTTTCGCTCCGCAAGCTGCTTTTCTTCTTCGTGCGCCAGTTCCTTCATTTCCGCGTCTTCCGCTTCCACCGCCATCTGGTGCGCGCCCGCGAGATCCTTCTCGATCTGCTTGTACTCGCGGTGTTTCTCTACGATTTCTTCAAGCTCGGAATGCTGTTTCGCGAGCTTCTGCAAACGCGAGGAGTCGCCGATCACTTCGGGATTGGAGAGCTGCTGCGTCATCTCGTGGTAGCGCGTTTCGAGCTGATCGAGTTTTTCTGTCAAAGTCAGTACGGCCATGTTTGTTTCCTTCGAATGCTTGACGATTCACAAAATAGATTTGATACAGGGAAGAGCGGAAGCTCCGGAGGCCGGAGCCGGCGGGCAAGCTAATAGAAAGCGCAAATCATTGAACGTAGTATACCACGCTCCGCAAGCCAGGCGAGTTCACGGCCTCCGTTCGACGAATTTCTCCGGGAAACCTGAGCGCGACAGACGCTTTGTGCGCGGCGCGACTTCCCGTAACCTAATCTGCTATGGATCGCGTACAAGCGCTGATCATCGGCGGCGGCGTGGTGGGTTGCGCCATCGCTTCTGAACTTTCGGAGCGGTGCCAGGATGTCTTTCTCGCCGAACTTTCGCCGAAACTCGGAATGGCGACGAGCTCGCGCAACAGCGGCGTGATTCACTCCGGAATCTACTATGCCAAGAATTCGCTGAAAGCGAAGCATTGCCTGGAAGGGAATCGCCTGACATACGAATTCTGCGCAGCGAATGGGGTTCCCCACAAACGCACGGGAAAATTGATCGTCGCGGCGAATACTCACGAAGCGGAAGAATTGCTTGCTCTGAAAACGCGGGGCGAGGCAAACGGCGTCGAAGGAATCCGCGTGATTGATGCGGCAGCCATCCGTGCGCGCGAGCCGCATATCGCGGGAGTCGCCGCGCTGGAAATCCCCTCGACGGGAATTTGTTCCGCGGAAGAAATGGTCCGCGCTTACGCGCGCATCGCTGTGCACCGCGGCGCGAACATTTTGACTCGCGCACGAGTCACCGCTTTGGAACCCATGAGCGAGTCGAATCGTGTGACCCTGGAAATCGGGGAACCCGGCGAAACGCAGAAGGAAATCTTCGAAGCCAACTGCGTTGTGAACGCGGCGGGATTGTACGCGGATGAAGTCGCGGCGATGATCGGAAATCATTCCTGGAAAATTTATCCGGTGCGTGGGGAATACTGCGAAATTCGCGGTTCGCGCGCTTCGCTCGTGAATGGGTTGGTGTATCCGCTGCCGCATCCCGATGTGTTGACGCTCGGGGTGCATTTCACGAAAACCCTTTGGGGAACCGTGCTGCTCGGGCCAAGCGCGAAGTACGTGGATGAAAAAGACAATTACGAACGAGGACGCTTGCCGATTGCGGAATTTGCGCGCAGCGCGAAGGAACTGTTGCCGGAAATCGAAGAGAGCGATCTGCACCTCGGTTATTCGGGCTTGCGGCCGAAACTCGTGCCCCCCGGAGCGAAAGGACAAGCGGATTTTGTGATCGCGCGCGACCAGAAAGTTCCGCGCGCAATTCATCTTGTGGGCATCGAATCTCCCGGATTGACCGCCGCGCCTTCGATTGCGCGGCAAGTCGCGGAAATGGTTGCCGAAACTTTGTCGTGAACGGAGCGACCCTGGCGGTTCGTTGCCCGAACTGAGCGGGTGTACTAGGATGCAGGGAGAGTTATGAGCGAATCGGCGCGCGCGGCGATTTCCATGAACAACGAAAGCGAAGCGGAACGCGAGTCCACGCTAGGGCCCGCGGCGGACGCGGGATTCTTGTGGGATTTCTGGTATCCCGCGCTGCGCAGCCGCGCAATTCGCGGAAACGAACTGGCAACGGCGATGTTGCTGGAAATTCCGCTCGTTCTTGGCCGGACGAAAGAAGGAAGACCGTTTGCGATGCGGGATTCCTGCCCGCACCGCGGGATTCCGCTTTCTTACGGCCGATTTGACGGCGCGACTCTCGAGTGCAGTTATCACGGCTGGCGCTTCGATGGATGCAGCGGGCGCTGCGTGGAAATTCCCTCGCTGACGAGCCAGGACAAACTGAAGGTGGAGCGGATTTTCGCGCGACATTTTCCCTGCGAAGAACGCGACGGCTACGTCTGGGTGTACATGAATCTTCCGGGAACGCGCGTACCGGAGACGATTGAGACTGCGCCGCAACTGAAAACGTTCAGCAAAAACTACAAGATCACGCATCTTGCCTGCGAGCTGCCTTCGCACATTGACCATGGAATCATCGGGCTGATGGATCCCGCGCACGGGCCGTTCGTGCACCAATCGTGGTTCTGGCGAAGCCGGAAAAGCATTCACGACAAGGAGAAGAAGTTCGAGCCGATTCCGAACGGTTTCCGGATGAGCCCGCACTCGCCGAGCACGAACAGCGCGCCGTACCAGTTGTTGAAGAAAATGACCGGCGCGCCGGTAACCACGACGATTGATTTCGTGCTGCCGAATCTGAGGACCGAGGAGATTCGCAGCGGGAGATACTGGTTTTCGAGCCGGGCGGCGGTGACTCCGGTGCGGCGGGACCTGTGCCGGATTGACTTCGTGGCGGCATGGAATCTGCCGCTGCCGGTGGGAATTTTCCGGATGTTCGCGAAGAAGTTTCTGCGTCAGGACCAGGAAACCATGATCCAGCAGGCGGAAGGACTGAAACACAATCCGCGATTGATGCTGATTGACGATGCGGACCGTCCGGCGAAATGGTATTTCGGG
>DATJAD010000072.1:0-12757 GCA_035516615.1 Candidatus Acidiferrum sp. | reverse complement strand
TAGGCGCCGGCGTTGACGGGACGATAGTCCACGCCGCCGATTTCGAGCGGAAGAGAATCGGCAGTAGGAGTGACGACGAGATTGGCGCCGAGAGAACGGAATTCGAGAGCGAGGCGGTTGCCAACATCAAGAGCGACACTGATTGCCGCGGTGGCTACGGCCATACCGAGGGCGAGCGCCGCACCGGTAAGGAGCTGGCGGCGCGGGCGGCGCGTGAAGGAATCGGTGACGAGGCGAAGGAACATAGGTCAGTGACCCGTGACCGGCGACCAGGAGCCAAATCCGTGCACGGCGCACTCATCTGCGAACAGAATTAATTGTGCGCGAGAAACTGGGGAGATCATTTGGGGACCTCGGAGGTCCAAGTTTGGACGATGGTGGAGAGATTGACGACGATGTTCGAGCCGTCCACCTGGAACGGAATGCCGATGGGGTTGCAACCGCCCTGGTCGCCAATTGTCGGGATGTAGATCGCAGAAGCGCAATGGCGGCAGATGACGTTTTGACCGTCCTGAGTGTAGCCTTGAGCGCCGCAGATGCGGCAAGCATCGAGAGCCACGCCCCATCCGTTGGGCTTCTTGATGATCAGGAAACGAAATGATTGGGCACCGGAGCGCACGGAGAAGATATGAAGCTTGCCATCCAGAACCTGCCTGACAGGGATATGGATTTCGCCGTTGACCGCAGCGACCGCATCTGCAACGGGAGGAGCAGAACTAGCCCTGGCGTAGATGAAGTCCGCAGTGAGAGCAAGAATCACGGCGAGGCAAGCGGAAGCTGCGGCGATCATCCAGCGGCGAGAGCGGCGACGCTGGGCTTCGAGAAGGCGGCGTTCGGCGTCATTGGCCACTGCAGCAATTTTGGCATGCGAAGCGGTGAGCCATTCGCGGAGGACAAGGAGCATGGCCGCACCGAAGATGAACACGAAGAAGAACAGCTCGTTGCGCACAATGGGGCCAACAATGGCCATCTCGCGGGGACCGGAGGGAATCCATTGCGCTTCGCTCAGTTCGTGCAGGCCGGTGATGCAGAGTTGTGCCGCGACGAGCCAAAGGATTATGGTTGTGGCTGCAAAGAAGCGGTGAAGAGGGACTTTCAGAGTGCCCTTGAAGAAGAAAAGTCCTACGGAGACGGCAGCAGCAAGACCCAAAATCGTCCCGATCCAGGTCTGCAGGCCCTCCGAGGAGAACTCCACTGCGCGGAGAATCAGGGCAAGCTCCACGCCTTCGCGGAGAACCATGAGGAAGACAAAGAGAAAGATGCCCCAACCGGCTGCGGAGCCGGCCCGGGCAGCGTATGCCTCGATCTTGCTCTCAATTTCCTTGCGGAGGTGGCGCGCAACGCGATTCATCCAAACGATCATCGAAACGACGAAGGCGCCGGCAATGAGGAGAAGAAGACCCTCAAAACCGTCCTGACTGACTTGCCAACGATCCAGAGCGATTGATACGACAAGGCTTAGAAGGGCAGCGAGGGTTACGCCGTACCAGACATAGCGGGAGAGATGAACTCGCGCAGTGCGCGAGAGATAGACCAGTATGATGCCGACGACAAGCGCGGCTTCCACGCCTTCGCGGAGAGCAATCAAAAAGGCAGAGAGCACGGAGGATCCTACTTGTAAATTACTTGCAACAGCCTCATAAGTGTAACGCTTTCTGTGAATCAGGTCAATCGGACCAATAAAGTCCTATATCTTCGAGCTAGAATAGACGAGTCTCATGCCAATGATGAATCATGCAGCGAAGCTTCCCTCGGCTATTGTTTGCTGTTTGCTGATTGGCTTTTCTCTGCAAGGCCAGGAGCCACCTCCCCGAGGCGAGAAACAAAAACAGGCGGACCAGGCGTTGAAACGAGGGGACGCCGCCATGGCGAAGGGCGAATACGTGGAGGCGCTGGCGGCTTACGACGAGGCAGGGAGGGGTAAGCCCAACGACCCGGCCATTGCGGGACGACGTGCGGCGCTGCGGTCTCAACTTGTCCAGAAGCATGTAGATGCCGCGGAACATGAGGCTGCAAACGGAAATTTGACGGGGGCAATCCTGGAACTGAGAACGGCCTTGCAAATTGACCCGGGAAATACCGTGGTCGCTGAGCGCGAGAGAGAGATGAAGTCCATGGAGGAAGACCAGCCGCGAAGCGGCGGACGCGACGGGGAGGATGCGCTCAAAGGAGTGCCTGAAGTCCGGCCGCAGAGCGGAACGAAAAGTTTTAGTCTCCGGGGAGATACGCGGAGCGCGTACAACGAGGTGGCAAAGGCATTTGGCCTGACGGCGACGTTCGATCCCGATCTGGTGTCGAGGCAGGTCCGACTGCGCGTGGACCATGTGGACTTCAAGACGGCGATGCGGATCCTCGGTGACACCACGAATACCTTTTGGCGGCCGCTGAATTCCACGCTGATCTTTGTCGCCGCGGATACTGGGCAGAAGAGGAGGGAGTTCGGGATTCAAGCGGAGCAGACGTTTAATTTGCCGAACGCAGTTTCGGACTCGGACATGACGGAAATTTTGCGCGTGCTGCGCGAGATCACCGGTGCGACGCACATCGAACTGGATATGAAGAGCAGGAGCGTCACGGTGAGGAACACGCCAGAGGGGCTGCGATTGGCTGGAGAGCTCCTCAAGCAGATTGACCGCGGGCGTGGAGAATTGATGCTGCAGATCGAGATGCTGGAAGTGGACGAGAACGCCGCAAGAGAGCTGGGGATCACGCCGCCGGCGCAGGTCCAAGCCTACTCGCTTAGCGGAGCTGAAATAAGCCAACTGCAGCAAGCCACGACCATCGAAAATCTTCTCACAATCCTGCAGGGGATCTTTAGCGCTCGTGGAATTACCACGAGCCCTACCCAGGTAGTTCCCGTCGGCGGCGGCAAGAGCACCTACCTTCTGAATCTGCCGAGCGTGACGGCTAATTTCTCGCAGGCATTATCCCTGGTACAGAGCGGCCGGGAAATGCTGATGCGAGCGCAGGATGGCAAACCGGCGACATTTTTTGTTGGAGAACGATATCCGGTTACCCTCTCACTTCTTTCGGCAAGTCTGGGGGGAACGGTGATTGGAGGGGCGGTAACGGGGACGACATTCGCGCGAACGGATTTCAATGTCGGGCAAACGCCGGTAGCGATCGCCGCGCAGGACTTCAATAACGACGAACAGCCCGATCTGGCGGTCGCGGATCAGGGAGACAGCACCGTCACCATTTTGCTGAACCAGGGAAGCGGAATCTTCACGCCAGCTCTGGGATCTCCAATCACCCTGGGCACAAGCGAACAAGGGCCTTCCGGGATTGACTCAGGAACATTTCGGTTGACGGATGCCACGCATATTACGCAGCCCGCGGACCTGGTGATTGCCAATGCGTCCTCGAATACGGTGAGCGTGCTGCTGGGCAATGGCGATGGAACGTTTGCCGAGGCACCGGGCTCGCCATTTGCTGTGGGAGCGCAACCGAGAGCCGTAGCGGTAGCAGACTTCAACGGAGACGGGATGCTGGATTTCGCGGTCGCCAATACAGGGGACAACACCATTTCCGTGTTCCAGGGAAATGGAGACGGAACGTTCACCCAATTTGCGAATTCGCCGTTCCATCTGGCGGCGGGCGAGCAAGGCCCAGTAGCGATGGTTGTGGGAAATTTTCGGAACTCGACGACTCCTGGTTTAGCAGTGGTCAACGTGACGACGAACAATGTGGCCATTCTCGAAGCAGTTGGAGGAAGCGCCTTCAACGGAGCGTTCACAGAGGAGACGGGCTCGCCGATCGGCGTGGGGCAACTGCCGGTGGCCATCGCGAGCGGGGACTTGAATGCGGATGGCTTTCCGGACCTCGCCGTAGTGAATCAAACAGACAATACGGTCACAGTGCTTCTGAACAATGGGGACGGGACATTCAGCACGGCAGCGGGATCTCCGTTGCCAACATCGTCAACACCATCCGGCGTGGCGATTGCGGATTTTACGGGAGATGGATTGGGAGACATCGCTGTAACCAACAATGGGGTGAGCACACTGGGCGTCTATATCGGACTGGGGAGCGGTCTTTTCTCGACACGACTGGAGCTTTCGACATCTACAGGACCCGGCGCAGTCGTGTCGAAGGATCTCAACGGAGATGGGTTGCCGGACGTGGCGCTGACGGCGCATTCGGGATCGAGCAACCAAGTGACGGTATTTCTCGATCCGACGTCTTTCGCCCAGAGTTCGGTCGGAGAGATTCCCTTTCCCGGCTCGGAGTACATAGACCTGGGGATAAAGGTGAAGGCCACGCCCACGATCAATAGCGATGACGAGGTTACGCTGCAGCTCGAGTTCGAAATCCGCTCACTGGCAGGAACGAGCGTGAACGGGATTCCGGTGATCACCAACCGCACTTTGAAGCAGACGGTACGATTAAAAGAGGATGAGACCTCGATGGTGAGCGGGCTCCTGGATAAGGAAGAAACGAATGCGATCTCTGGATTGCCCGGATTTGCAGATCTACCGCTTGGGGCCGGATACGCATTTGGGACACAAAACAAGTCCAGCCAGGATACAGAATTTCTGATTCTGATTACGCCACGGAGGCTTCGATTACCCGAACGAAGCTCCAAAATTCTCTTTGCGGGGCGCGGAGGGGCAACCACCGGCGCAACAGGCCCGGTAGCGCCAGCGTCGGGAGAAGGATTTGTGCCGGAACAACGGCTGAACGAACGTGTCCAGCCTCAACCAGGGCAGCCGGAACAACCTCGGCCGCAACCTCAGCGGCCAGAAGAGATCCCTCCACGCGTGCCGCAGCCGGAGCCAAACCCGCAAACACAGCCTCCGCCAGGCTGATAGAGACACTTGATCTGAACGCCGTGGGAACGAATCCGCCGAAAAAGGTTGGGACTAGAAAGTGAGCGTGTGACCCGCGAGCCTTTCCAAAATTCCCAAAGGCGACCTTTCCGGCTGCACCATGGCCTCGCGGGAGATGATGAAGGTTTGTTCCATCGCGTACTGCCCTTCCAAGACGGCGTGGCTGGCAAGGTCTGTGAAGACGATCCAGGTGGAATCCGGAGGAAACTCCCATTGTTGTTTGGGACACGATTGTTGAAAATCAGCGTCTTCCTTCATCGCGTTGTGACAGCGGTGCATAAATTCATCGTAGGGAGAGCGGCGGGCGCCTGGAACATGAGCGGCGCGAGCAAGGAAGCGCCAAGCGCGCGCGAAAGCGTTCTTGGGAGCCGCGGAGGGCAAGCCGAGGCTTTGAGCAAAGCGCGCAGCGAGTGCTTCAAAAGTCTGCGAGGTGATCCAGACGCGGCTTTGTAAAGGGTTGAGGTTGGTGAAGAGACGCAGAATGCGGTCGCCGTTGGTTGGGCGAGTGGGGAACGCGTCTACATGCGGAAGATCATTCCGAGCACGGAGGCGTGCCGGACGGCCGCGCTCTTCGAGAGGGCGGAAGCTGGCATAGTCCAGTTTCCAGTGCCCGCAATACTGTGGGAGCAGTTCGCCCAAAAAAGCGCTGGAGCGCTGCGAGTAGCCGCGGAGAATGCTGCGCAAGCGGTCAAAATCGGGACCAACACTTTTACCCAGCCCTGTGACGCGATCTTGCGCGGGACGATAGGCGATATTCTTGTGAAAGGCTGCGTTACTTTGCTTCAGGCCCAGGAGAAAGTCTCGTTCTTGTTGAAGAAAATCGAACGGAGTGTGCTCAAAGAAGAGAATATTGCCGGTTTCCAATTCGAGGCAAAGGCGCCGGCCACGCTCGGCGGGCGACTCATTGGAGTTTTCTTCAACGCGGATGAGACGGCTCATCAAGGCTGAAGGCGAAGATTCGGGAGAAATGGACGCAGCAGAAGACATGGCAGTTCAAAAAGAAATATAGCGCACGGCCTGGAAGGGAACAACCGGAGTTGCACCGCGGAGCGATTCGGATCGCAGAAGTTCAGGGCAAGGGATCGAATACAACCACGGGCTGGTAGGTGCGAGGAACGACAGCCTCGGCAATGGCGATCAGCTTGTTTTGCTGGTTGAAGACGCGAAGATGAGGAGGCCCGGGCTCGCCAGCGTCCATCTGGAGGGTGGCGCCGGGAGGTGGCTCGAGGCGCGGGGGCTGAATTTGAGAAAGAGATACATTGAAACGCGACCCGTGGCGAACGCGCTTTTCCACAATGGGCAGAACGTTCGCGTGCGGAAAATTGGGAAGCAGATTTTCGAGCTTGACGAGGCAATCCTGAAATTTTCCGGCCTGTGCAGCAGCAGCAAGCTCTTCGAGCTGGATGGCCTGGTCTAAAGCGAACTCCCCCACAGCGGTCCGGGTGATTTCCGCGAGATGAGCGCCACAGCCGAGAGCCTGTCCCATTTCATGGGCCAGCGAACGAATGTACGTGCCCGAGGAGCACTCAATAACGAAGCGGACGAGCGGGCCTTCGATTTCCGTAAGGCGATATTCGAAGATTTCGATCTCGACAAGCTTGAGTTCAACGGGCTGCTTCTTGCGAGCAAGTTCGTAGGCGGGGCGGCCGTGAACCTTCTTGGCGGAAAACGAGGGAGGCATTTGCTGGGACGGGCCAATGCGTTGGGCAGCGAGCTTTTCGAGCACCGCGCGGTCAAGAATAGGAGGCTGATCAGGACCCTGGGGAACACCGTCGGAATCGTAGCTGTCCGTGGCAAAGCCAAAACGAAAACCCGCTGTGTAACGCTTGCAGCGATGGGAGTAAAAACGGACCAAGCGCGTGGCGCGGCCAAGGAGGAGAACCAAAACGCCGGTGGCCAAGGGATCTAGCGTCCCGAGATGGCCGATCTGGCGGAAACCGGCAAGATGCCGCACGGCATCAACCACATCGTGCGAGGTTTTCCCCTGGGGCTTGTCAATGACGAGCGCGCCATCGAAGAGTGCGGGTTGGGGCCGGCGTGGCATGTTCAAAAGGCTTTCTTTCGGATGCCGAATCCCTCCGGGAATCGGGAACAGATGAGACCGATTAGAATCCGAGGAAAGAAAAGTCCAGGGACAGACAAAAGCATTCTGGCAGAGCGCCTGAGCATGGTAATCAGGAAGGCGCCGAGGGATTTTTTTTCATTTGGCTCAGAAGCTGGTCAATGCGCGCGGAATATTCCTCGGAACGGTCCAGCGCAAAATGCAGGTCCGGTGTGCGGCGCAGCTGAAGCCGTTCGATCAGTTCGCGTCGGATGAAGCCAGCCGCATGCGCGAGCGCTTTGACGGCGCCTTCCTTCTCCTCTTCCGTGCCGCGAACCGCGACAAAAATCCGGGCGTGGCGCATGTCCGGGGCCAGACGGACCTCGCTGACGACGGCGGAGACTTCCAAGCGCGGGTCCTTGAGCTCGCCGGCCAGCATGGCGTTGATCTCATGGGCGATTTCCTCGCCGATGCGCTCGTGGCGATGGTTTGCGTTGGTCATAAAGCTACAGGAACTCAACAGAATGGCTGATCAGCACAGGGCCGAGAAGCCGATCAGACTCCTCTAGGACGCGCTGGAGCGATTCCTCGACGTGTTGTTCCTCGTTCGACAGGGTGACGATGCCGACGGTGGAACGCTGCCATACGTCCTCATGATCCAGTTCGGCGACGGCAACATTAAATTTCTCCCGCAAGCGGTCTTTCAGGCTGCGAAGAACGTGGCGCTTGTCCTTGAGCGACCGTGCATCGGAGATGTGCAACTCCAAAATGAGCAAACCGACGGCCATGGGAATCAACAAACAAGCGGCCGGAACACCGCCAAACTTTCCGGAATTTAGCGCTTGGGATTATTTTCTGCCCGCAGGGGCGGCCGCCTGCGCAGCCGCTTCCGCCGCGCTCAGCTTCTGCACGTTGAAGCACTCCAAAATGTCACCAACCTTGACGTCATTGAAGTTGGCGATGCCGGCGCCGCACTCGTAGCCAGCGCGAACTTCGCTGGCGTCGTCCTTGAAGCGTTTCAGGGAATTGAGCCGGGAGGTATAGATGATGGTTCCATCCCGGACCACGCGAACCTGAGCGTCGCGCTTCAAAACGCCGTCAAGGACATAACAACCTGCCACCGTGCCCGAGCCTTTGATGCGGAAGGTATTCCGGACCTCGGCACGGCCAAGATAGGTTTCCTGGACAACCGGCTCCAGAAGCCCTTCCATGGCCTTCTTAATTTCGTCGGAAACTTCGTAAATGATGTTGTGCGTGCGAATGTCCACGTGTTCCTGCTGAGCAAGTTCGGCAGCCTTGCGATCGGGACGCACACCGAAGGCAATGACGATGGCGCCGGAAGCGGAAGCTAACAGAACGTCGTTTTCTGTGACGGCTCCAACGCCGGATCCAATAATTTTCAGGCGCACCTGGTCGGTCGAGAGTTTCGGAAGCATTTCGCTGAGGACTTCGACGGAACCCTGGACGTCGGCCTTGATGACGATGGGCAATTCCTTGACTTCGCCAGCCTTGAGCTGCTCGTGAAGCTGATCGAGAGTGATGCGAGCACCGGAACTGGCGCGCAGAGCGGCATCGCGCTGCTTGGACTGGCGATACTCGACGATATGCCGGGCCTTGGCTTCTTCCGTCACCTGGAAATGATCGCCGGCTTCAGGAACGCCCTGGAGGCCGAGGACTTCGACAGGAGTTGATGGAGGAGCTTCCTTGGCCGCGCGACCGCGGTCGTCGAACATCGCGCGAACTTTGCCAAATACCGCGCCACAGATAAAGAAATCGCCGGGATGCAGTGTGCCGTTCTGGACGAGAACGGTGGCCACAGGGCCACGGCCCTTGTCCACACGCGACTCCAGAACGGTACCGCTTCCGGGCGCGTCAGGATTGGCCTTTAGCTCTCGAAGGTCGGCGACAAGAAGGATAATTTCCAAAAGCTTGTCGAGGTTCTTCTTCTGTTTGGCGCTGACTTCCACGAATTCTGTGTCGCCGCCCCAATCCGAGGGCATTAGGCCGAGTTCGCTCAATTGGCGTTTTACGCGCTCTGGCTGAGCTTCCGGCTTATCAATTTTGTTGATCGCGACGACGATGGGGACATTGGCGGCTCTCGCGTGGTCAATGGCTTCCTTGGTTTGAGGCATGACGCCGTCATCGGCAGCCACAACGAGAACCACAATGTCGGTGACCTTGGCGCCGCGAGAGCGCATGCGTGTGAACGCTTCGTGGCCGGGCGTGTCCACGAAAACCACGCTGCGGCCATTCACCTGAACCTTATAAGCGCCAATGTGCTGGGTGATGCCGCCGGCTTCGCCTCCTGCGACGTCGGCTTCGCGGATGGAGTCAAGGAGGCTGGTTTTGCCATGATCCACGTGGCCCATTACGGTGACAACGGGAGGACGCGGCCTAAGATTTTCTCTGGTCTCTTCCTTAGCCACCTCCAGCATCATTTCATCTTCGAAGGAGACGACGGAGACAACGCCGTTGAAAGCTTCGGCGAGTTGAGTGGCCGTGGGCACATCCAGAGCCTGGTTGATGCTGGCGAAGACCCCCTTGTCGAGAAGGACTTTCAGCAGATCTTTCGCGCGGACATCGAGCTTTTCCGAAAGTTCACGAACCGTGATGCCTTCGGTGATGTTGACATCACGCTGCGGACGAGGTTCCGGCGGAGCGATGACAGCTGCAGCAGAGCGCCGATCTCCTGCGCCGGGCCGCTGACGGGTGGGGTGAAGCTTGCGTTCCCCTTCCAGCTCCCGCTTGTCTATCACGGGTCGCTGTCGCTGCGGAGGCTTCCGGGTATAGAGAGGCTTCCCGGGTTCGGCCTTGGGAGGCATTTTGTCCGGCAGAGGAGGAAGCATGCCGGGTCTCCCCGGCGTGCGAGGGCCAGGACGCGTGCCCGCAGGCACGGCACCCGGGCGCTGGGCGAATCCTCGATTCGGTGGACCGCCGGAACGAGACGGCATGGGACGCCCCGAGCCCTGCTGCGGCGGACGCATGGGCTGTCCAGGCCGTGGACCAGAGGGACGCTGTCCGCCGGAACTTGTGCCGGGAAGAGGACCACGGTTTCCAGTAGGAAGAGGCCGATTCTGAATTGAAGGCGACGCGGGCCGAGGCGTTTGGGAACCGGATGCAGCTGGCCTCATGCCAGGTGATTGTGATCTCTGTGCAGGCGGAGGCGTCGCAGGACGCGCGGTCGCTGGGGGACGCGCGCCAGCCGCAGCACCTTGAGGAGGCGTGGCAGGTGCGGGACGAAGTGGCTGGCCATGTGGAACGGCAGGCGCAGGTTTTGCGGCTGCGGGCGGCGCCGAGGGAGGCACAGCGGGCTTACTCACCGGAACGGCCGCAGGGGCAGCCGGAGGAGGAGTGGCCTTGGCAGGAGCAGCGGGCTCTGTCACCGGCGAAGGCGCGGGTGGAGGGGGAGCAACGGTCACCGGCGCAGCTGCGACTGGAGGAGCCGGCGGAACGGGGGCTGACGGACGCATCCTGGCAGCCTTCGCAGCAGCGTCCCGGGCTTCCTTTTCCGCTTTCGCAGCGGCTTCCGCCGCAGCTTCCGCCTCCGCCTGGCCGCGAATTGACCTGCGAACTTTTTCCGCGACATCTTCGGGGATGGAACTCGAATGAGTCTTCTTTTCCGTGACCCCGAAGCCAGGCAGAAGATCAATGATGGCCTTGGCCTTGACTTCCAATTCGCGGGCCAGCTCGTTGATTCGAACTTGATTTGCGTCGCTCATGCGCTCCGTTGTCGTGGTCATGAATTACGAATTCGTTTCTTCGTTTCCAGCGGCGCGGGTATGGGGAGGAGCGGAATCCGTCTCGCTCGCCACTTCCTGCGAATCATTGGCTACGGCCGGCTCTTCAGTCGAAGCTGCTGCCTCTGTGGATACAGTCGAGTCAGACAGTGTATCCGCGGGAGGCTGATCCGCGGGCGTAGTTTCTACTTCGGCCGATTCCGCAGCCTCAGCACTCTCGGCGGCTGCAACCGGCTCGCTTCCGCCTTCATAATACCGATTCACTGCCTGATAGATCTTGTCTACCATTTTCTCGCCGATGCCGGGAATCTCCATGAGCTGCTCCGGCGTCATGCCAGCGAGTTTCTCGAGGGAGGAGATGCCCGCCGCTTCGATCTTCTCGATGGTCTTAGGCCCCACGCCGGCGAGGACTGTCAGCGGAGTGGCAGGCGCGGTGAGAGCAGTCATTTGCTCTTCGATTTCGCGGCGCTTCTCTTCTTCGCTCTTGATGTCAATATCCCATCCGAGGAGCTTGCTTGCCAGGCGAACGTTCTGGCCCTTCTTGCCGATAGCGAGAGAAAGCTGCGAATCCTCGACGATGACCTCGAGCTTTTTGTTCTCGGGGTCGGTGATCTGGACACGCGTGACTTTCGCGGGGCTCAAGGCTTTCTGCGCGAAAGCAACGGTTTCCTCGCTGAAAGGGATGATGTCAATTTTTTCGCCGCGCAGTTCGCGAATGATGGATTGGACGCGCATGCCTTTCATGCCCACGCAAGCGCCGACGGGATCCACATCCTTGTCCCGGCTGAAAACGGCGACCTTGGTGCGCTCGCCGGCTTCGCGAGCGGCGGCGCGAATCTGCACCGTACCGTCATAGATTTCCGGCACTTCCATCTCGAACAGCCGTTGAACCAGAGCGGCGTCCGCGCGAGAAACAATCACCTGGGGCCCTTTGGCGGCGCGGTCCACCATTTTAATGACCACGCGGAGGCGCTCGCCGATGTTGTAGGTCTCCAGCTTGGATTGTTCGCGCTTGGGCAGACGCGCCTCAGTGCGGCCCATGTCCACGATGAGATCGGGGCCTTCCGCGCGCTTCACAATGACCGTAACGAGCTCGCCGACACGATTGTGATACTCGTTGTAGATGGTGTCGCGCTCGGCTTCGCGCACTTTCTGCAAAATGACCTGCTTAGCAGTTTGGGCGGCGATTCGGCCCAAAACGTCAGTCGGCTTGGGGGTCTGCAACTCCGTGCCGATTTCGGCGCCAGGGTTTTTCTTGCGGGCGTCGGCCAGACTGATTTCGCGCTTGGGGTCGGTGACTTCCTCGACGACAGTCAACACGGAATAGACATCCACCTGGCCCGTTTCCGAGTTGAACTTTCCGCGGAGATCCTCCTCGGACTTATAATACTTGCGCGCCGCAACCACCATGGCATCTTCGATTGCCGACACCACGATTTCCGGCTCGATATGCTTCTCGCGGCTGAGCATTTCAATCTGTTGATAGAGCAAATTCGCCATATTGCTTTCCCGAAATCCCGCTCCTAAAATTCCACGACCAGATTCGCCTTGCGAATGTTCACCAAAGGCAACTCCACAGTACGTGGCAGCTTTCCTTTGAGCTGCAATTGAACCTTGCCGCCGGTGACGCCCGCCAAGCGGCCCTCAAAGAACGTCAAATCTTCAATCGGCGCGTCAGTCCAAATCTTGGCCAGACGCCCTGTGAATCGCTCGAATTCCTGCGGCTTGCGCAACGGGCGATCCAGACCCGGCGAGCTGATCTCCAGGACGTAGCCCGGCCCGGGGACAAGCTCCTCAACGTCAAGAATCACGCTGAGCTGCTGACTCACGCGCTCGCAGTCGGCGTGGGAAATGCCCTCGCCGGAGCCTCCAGACCCAGAGTGGCCACTTTCGGTGCCCCCGGAAGGCACTCTGTCGATGTAGACCCTAAGGAAGCGTTGCTTGCCGACTTTCCATTCGACGTCTACAACCTCGAGCCCTTCCGAACGAGCTACGCGCTCGGCGGCTTCGCGTACCCTTTCCAGATTCACCCAAAGACTCCCCGGGTAAGGCCGGTCCACAAAGCAACCCAACCGGCAGCAACAAAAAAGTGGGCTCGCGCCCACTCAGTCGTGCGACCCGCTTCAGAGCGAAATCAAAGTATATGCCCC
>DATJAD010000071.1:0-4736 GCA_035516615.1 Candidatus Acidiferrum sp. | reverse complement strand
ACATCAACCGTGGCCTTGCGCATGAGGTAAGTAGCGTCGTGAGTGAGGAATATCTGCACATCATGCCCGGCATCGGCCAGCGCGAGCCCGTGGGAAAAGACGAAAGATGCGCGGGTCGGCTCATCGGTTCCCCAAGAACTCCGCATCAAAATGTGCAATTTCTTCTTGGGTGCCTGAGGTCGCTGAGTCTGCGCCTCGCTCGTGGAAGCCGCAATGGCCCCGGTGGCGAGTACGCCAGCAGTCAATTGCGCCGATTTTTCAAGAAAGTTACGGCGGGTTGCCATACCCCACCTCCTGCAATTCGCGGGACTCTACACGAGCTGGGGCCTGATTACAAACTATTTAAGCTCGTCCCCTTCGATCGGTCCCAGACCACGCTCCAGTTCGCAAACGCTTGAAGCCAGGAGCGAGAATTCGAGCGCGGCGGACCGGCGAAGATATAAGATGGGGGCGATTTTTGCGCTCGCTTGTCTAGGTTTTGTCGCCCGTCCGAGTGCCGAGGGACTATTGCTCACTTTGGGATCCGCAGTTGGCGGCTACTTGCTGGTTCGCTGGCACGTAAGAAAGGATCCCGAGCATGCTATTGGAGACTGGAAAACACTCTTCGACGACGAACCAAAGCACTGAATGGTGATTACGCGGCTAGTCGCGGGCGGGATCGAGTTGCGCACCCGGGGAGTTGGCGGGGGCGGGGCTGGCAGGAGGACGCCAGAAGTACCAGAGGCGTACGAGAGCGGCTGCGAAGAAGGCGCCAGTGGAGTCGAGGAGAGAGTCCCAAGGAGAAGCGGTGCGGCTGGCGACGAAGGCCTGGTGAATTTCGTCGAGGCAGGAGTAACCCGCAGCGATGGCGAGCGCGGCGAGGGCCCAGGTCCAGCGCCAGCCTTTGCGGTCGCCGCGGAAGCCGCGAAAGAGGAAGAGATAGAAGATGAAGTAGTCGGTGAAGTGGGCGGCCTTGCGCAGAGCGAAATTCAGGGAATCTAGCTGGTGGGACGTCAGCGAAGGCATGAGCCATTTGAAGATATGGCGGAAGATGGAGGCGGTATGGACGGCGGAAAAGGAGTCCGTGGAGAGCGTGAAAATGACAGCGGCCCAGAGAAGTGCGGGCCACCAGGAGCGGAGGAAGGATTTCATAGTTTAGGGGCGTTCGGCGCGGCGGATTGAGGCGCTGCGGAAGGCCAGTTCTATTTTCGGGGATTGGAGCGCGGGGGTCAAAGAGTTTGGAATACGAGTTTGCTTCCTTTGGCGCTGGGGATTTGAGCGATGGCGAGTTCGCCCTATTCCATGCGGTAGTTGGGGGCTTCACGGGTGATGACGACGTCGTGGACGTGGGATTCGCGGAGGCCGGCGGCGGTGATACGGATGAAGCGGCTCTTTTCACGGAGTTCAGCGAGCGAAGCGGCACCGACATAGCCCATGCCGCTCTTTAGGCCGCCGACGAGCTGATCGGAGAGCGCGGAGAGCGGGCCCTTGTAGGCGACGCGACCTTCCACGCCTTCGGGGACGCTCTTGCCGCTTTCGCTGGAATCCTGAACAACGGAATAGCGGTCCGAACCGGCATTCATGGCGCCGATGGAGCCCATGCCGCGATAGGACTTGAAGGTGCGGCCCTGATAGAGAATCGTTTCGCCGGGAGATTCTTCGGTTCCGGCAAAGAGGCTGCCGATCATCACGCAGGAAGCGCCGGCGGCGATGGCCTTGGTGATGTCGCCGGAATACTTGATGCCGCCATCGGCGATGATGGGCACGCCGGTGCCGTGCGCGGCGCGAGAGGCTTCCATGACGGCGGTGAGCTGCGGAACGCCTGCGCCGGTGACGACGCGCGTGGTGCAAATCGAACCGGGGCCGATGCCGACCTTGAGGCCGTCAATGCCCAGGCTGATGAGTTCCTTGGCACCGTCGTAGGTGGCGACGTTTCCGGCGATGATTTGCATTTCCGGAAGGCGATGGCGGATGGTCTTGATGGCTTCCATGACTTTGGCGGTGTGGCCGTGCGCGGTGTCAATGGCGAGGACATCGGCCTTGGCCTTGGCCATTTCGATGGCGCGCTCGAGGAAATCGCCGGTGGCGCCGATGGCGGCTCCGGCGTAAAGGCGGCCATGATCGTCTTTGGCGGAGCGGGGATACTCGAGCTTTTTCTGGATATCCTTGACGGTGATGAGGCCCTTGAGATTGAAGTCCTGGTCCACGACGAGCAGCTTTTCGATGCGATGTTTTTGCAGGATTTTTTCGGCTTCGTCGAGCGTGGTGCCGACGGGAACGGTGACGAGATTTTCCTTGGTCATGACCGCGCTGACAGGCAGGGCGTGATTTTTTTCGAAGCGCAGGTCGCGGTTGGTGAGGATGCCGGTGAGGCGAGTGCCGCGGGTGACGGGGAGGCCGGAGATGCGGTACTTGGTCATGATTTCGAGGGCCTGGCGGAGAGTGATGTCAGGAGAAATGGTGACGGGGTCCACGATCATGCCAGATTCAGAGCGCTTGACGCGGTCCATTTCCTCGGCCTGGCGGTCAATGGGCATATTGCGGTGAATGATGCCAATGCCGCCCTGACGGGCAATGGCGATGGCCAGGCGGGATTCGGTGACGGTGTCCATGGCGGCGGAGGCGAGAGGAATGTTCAGGGCGAGCTTGCGGGTGAAGCAAGTGCGCGTGTCCACGTCCGCGGGCAGAATGGAGGATTTGCCGGGGACGAGCAGAACATCGTCGAACGTGAGACCTTCGGGAATCGAGCCGTCAATCATTCCAGCCTCGCGAATGGGGTTAGCGCCCTAAAACAGCGCAGCCCAGCGGGTGGCCGCTGGGCCGGAGAAAGAATTCATGGAATCGAAAAAATAAATCACTGTGAAATTTCTATTCTAGGGGGAGAGGAGGGTTGGGTCAAGCGAAGGGCTCGGAAAGGGCACGGAAAGAAACGGCCTGAGGCTGCACCCCGAACAGAGGTGCGTCAGCCCCACTTGACGGAATAGACGGACAATATTCTGTAGGGGCCAGGCTCGCTATCGCTAAATTTACCATTCTCGAGACTATTCTCGGCGTCCGCGAACGAGGCAAACAAACAGTGGGAATTCGTCGTAAGCTCTTCCGCCAGCCCATTACAGGAAAGGGGCGAGCATTCCGCTGCATTTTTAGACCAGAACGTTACGACATCGAGTCCCTCAAGGCGCTTGTCGACAGGCACGATTACGTTCGTTGGAATTGAGGAGTCCGGTCGAAATTCATGCCATCCTTTGCCATCAAATTCTTCTTCGTGCACTTCGTAGTAAAAGAGAGATGTGCCCTCAAGATCAATTGAATATTGGTGGGCGACATTACGTATCACTTCCGGCGTATCAAAGAACCAAAAACCATTGTGTTTCCAATAGTTAATGTAGTCGGCAAAGTCTGAAGAAACACAGCCGCTAATCGAGTATATATCGGTTACTTGCGCCGCCTTGAGCCAGTCCGGCTTCTCGGAAACGCGCTTTGCCATATAGCCAGCAGGAATCATACGGGCTTAGTCTACATGAACACCGTTGAGTTAGATGTCAGAATAGGAAGCAGCGCCGGTGACCAGTGCCGCTCCGCGGAACGCAAAAACGCGGCCGACCTAGTTGCGGGCTTGGAGGAGGGCGCCGGAATAGATGGCGTCGAGGAAGTGGCGGAGTTGGGCGATGCGAGCGGCGTTGGTAGATTCGGCGATCATGGTTTCGAGGATGGGTTCGAGGAAGCGGCCGTATTTGGCGAGGGTGGCGCAGTCGCCGGAAGCGAACGCGGACTCGACAGCGTTTTGCGTTGCGGGGGTGACAAGCTCGATGCGGCCGACAAAAACGCGCGTGAGTTGCGAGGGCGCGGGACGAATGGAAAGAGGCAGGACCGAATCCACGAAGGAGCGCGGAACAATGTAAATGAGGCGCGCACCTTCTTCGAACCAGGAGTCTTTCCAGGTTTCGAGCATGGCGTGGGCTTCGTCGGGAAAGAGACCCTGAGCGATGAGCATGCCTTCGAGGTCGCTCTGTGGGGAAGCTGCGGAGCCGGAGAGCGGCGGCAGAAACGAGATTGTTCGATCCTTCAGTGGGCCGAGGATGCGGTAGCCGGATTGTTGGCCGCGGCGCTCGAAGAGAATGAGGTTGGGGATTTCGGAAGCAGCGAGACTCTCGATCTGCACGGAGCCGTCCGGCGCAAGTTTTGCAGAAACAGGAACGGAAAATGAGGCGACGCCGCGATAGAAGAGGAATTTTTCCAATTGCGCGCCTTTGGGACCGGAAACGAGCAGAGGGGCAGAGGAAGTTTCGCGTGCGGCGTAGTAATGGCTGGACTTGTTTTCCACTGGGAAGTCAGGAGAAGTGCTCGGCTCGATCGTGACGGGATCCCAAGCGAGAGTCCCGTTGGGAATTTTTTGGAATAGAGTGAAATCGGCCGAGGAGGGGCTTGGAAAAGCCTTGGAGGCGTGCGGATACCACTCGGTGATGAGGCCGTGCGCAAAGGAGACGTGGACGGACACGGACGTTTCGCGCGAAGCGTAGAAGTAGAGGACCGGAGTTTCCATACGGACAGTGCCATCGAGGCCGAGCTTGAAGTATGCACCGTTGAGATGCTCGACGAAATTGGGCAGATCGGTGGCATCGGTGAGTGGCCGCCAGCGAACGGGAAGGCCGTTGGGGCCGGCGATGGAAGTGAAAGTGCCCCATTCGTGAGCGGTGAGATCCGGATCGGAGGATTGCTGGGCGGAAGACGGATGGAGCGAAAGGGCGACAAAAAGA
>DATJAD010000070.1:0-27839 GCA_035516615.1 Candidatus Acidiferrum sp. | reverse complement strand
AAGCGGTCGGCGCCGAGCGGAGCCCAGGCGCGCGTGACCGTGAGCGTGAAATCGCCGCGCGTGGTTTCGAATTTGACGTGATAGATGTCAGGAGCTTTCTCAGTGAGCCGGGAAGGACGCAGAAGAGCATGATCGAAGGCTCCCGGAGGCGGCGCTGGTTCGCTTTTTGCGGCAGGAGCCTCCGTTTTCGCCGGAGCGGGAGTTTCTGCAGGGGCGGGCGCCGGGGTTTCGGTTTTTGCCGGCGGGGGTGCCGGAGTTTCCGAGGGTTGTTCCTTTGGTTTGCAGCCGCACAACAGTAAGCCCACTACCACTAAACTAACGCTCAATTTCTCAAGTTTCATGGTCCTCTCCCGAGTAGCATCTTGAACTTGTCTGGCTAGATCTGCTTCCCTGCGTTCATCTCGCGGCTCACGCGTTCGACTTCGGTCATCACGCGCAGCGTATTTTCGCCGAGGATTTTTTGCACGTCGCTTTCGGAATAGCCTTTCTTCAGCAGCGCATCGGTGATTTTCGGCAGCATCGAAGCGTCTTCCATGCCGTAGGGCATGTTGGCGCCGTCGAAATCGGAGCCCAGCCCAACGTGGTCAATGCCGCCGATTTTCACGGCATGATCAATATGCTCGATGATTTTCGTCCAGTCCACTTTCGGGAACTTGCCTTCGGCCACGTATTCGCGCGTGATTTTGTCGCCTTCGATTAACTGGCAGCTTTCCTCGTCGCCGCAACGCTTTTCGACTTCGGCAGCAATCGCTTGGTTGTATTCCGGATGAGCTTTCTCGGCATTGCGAAATTCCTGACTGAGGAATCCGACGTGGTAATTGATTTGAATGACGCCGCCATGCGCGGCGAGATCGCGAATCATCTGGTCGGTCATGTCGCGAGGGGCATCGCACAGGGCGCGGCAGGAAGAATGGCTGGCGATCAGGGGAGCTTTGCTCACGGCCAGGGCATCGTAAAAAGTTTTGTCGCTGACATGGGAGATATCCACGATCACGCCGAGGCGGTTCATCTCGCGGACCACATCCTTGCCGAAGTCCGTGAGGCCGTTGTGGGCGGGCTTGTCGGTCGAGGAATCCGCCCACTCATCGTTCACGCTGTGCGTCAGCGTCATGTAGCGCACGCCAAGAGCGGCATACATGCGCAGAACCCCGAGATCGCTAGCGATCATGTGGCCGCCTTCGACACCCATGAGCACGGCGATTTTTCCTTGCTTGCGGGCAGCGCGCACTTCTTCAGCCGTGGTGGCAAATTCCATGTCTTTCGGATGCGCCGCGACCATCTGGCGCACGGCATCAATCTGATCCAAGGCGCGCTTCACGGCGTCCGCGCCGGTGATCTTTCCGGGCATCCAGATGGAGAAGAAAATCGCTCCGAGGCCGCCTTCCTTCATGCGCGGAATGTCAATGCTGCCGTCAGAGTGGCGCACACCAATATCAAAATGAGGGTCGAGGAGGCGCTGCGTCGTGTCGTCGTGGGTATCCACGACGATGGAGGAGAAGTGGAGCTTTCTTGCGCGCTCAGAGATGGATTGCGCCGAAGAGGAGAGCGCAATCATCGCCGCTCCCGACAAACATAGCGCGGCAAAAAACAAAGTACGAACCATGAAGCCCCCAGAATTAAAGTGCGAACGCCCGAGAAATCTAACAGGAATCAGCCGAGCAGCCAACCCAGAAGCGCCTGCTTCCAGGCCTGGCGGTTCACTTCCGCGATGGATTCCGTCAAAGGAATTTGCTTCGGGCAGGCTTTTACGCAGTTCTGCGCATTGGCGCATTCCTGTATGCCGCCCGGGCCCATCAAGGCTTCGAGCCGCTCGTGCGCATGCATTGCACCCGTGGGATGCATGTTGAAGAGCCGGACCTGGCTGATGATCGCCGCGCCAACAAAATCATTGCCGCTGTTCACCTGCGGGCAAACCTCGAGGCAGCTTCCGCAGGAGATGCAGCGCGAGAGCGGGTAAGCCTTCTCCTGCGCTTCGGGAGCCATGCGCGGCCCTTCACCGAGGTCGTAGGTGCCGTCAATCGGAATCCACGCCTTGACGCGCTTCAGGCTATCGAACATGAACTGGCGGTCCACGGCCAGATCGCGGACGATGGGAAACTTGGAAAGCGGCTCGAGGCGGATGGGCTGCTCCAACTGATCCACGAGCGCCGAACACGCCATGCGCGCCTTGCCGTTGATGAGCATGGCGCAGGAACCGCAGACTTCCTCGAGGCAATTCGAGTCGTAGGAAACGGGCGAGGACCTCTTGCCATCGCGCGTAACGGGATTTTCGGCAATATCGCGCAGGCAGATGATGACGTTCATGGACGGCCGCCAGGTCAAAGCGAACTCCTCCCAATAAGGCGTGCCCTTGGGGCTGACCTGCCGCTTGACTCGAACGATGACTTGTTTCTGCTCTGCCATGAGTCCTTGAACTAATCCTGCGTCACTACCCTTCTCGAGACGACGACCCAGCCGCACGGTCATTTAGCGGCATCGTATCGCCGTGCTCTCGGAGGAAGGAGCGAAATATCCACCGGCTCGTAAGTCAGATGGATCTCTCCATCCGCCCATTTGGCGCGGGTTGTTTTCAACCAGTTCGCATCATTACGTTCCGGAAATTCCGGCTTGTAGTGCGCGCCGCGCGACTCGTTGCGCGAGTAAGCGCCCATGGTGATTACGCGGGCCAGCACCAGCATGTTGCCCAGTTCGCGCACGAAATTGAGCGTCTGGTTGGACCAGGACGACCGGTCGCTGACATTCAGCTTGCTGTAGCGGGCGGTCAACTCCAGAAGCTTGTTGTAAGTGGTTTCCAGGTCCTTGTTGACGCGAGTGACCGTGACGTGTTCAGTCATCACTTCGCCCATCTCGCGCCAGATCACGAGGGGATTTTGAGTTCCTTCCTGGGCAATCAACGCCCTGTTCTTTTCTTCCTGCCGGTTGCGTTCCGCTTCGAAGATGCCAGCGGGAGCCGCTTCCGCGCCTTTCTCCAGATTCTTCGCGTACTTCACCGCCGCTGGTCCGGCGATGCTTCCTCCAAAAATGCAGGAAACGAGCGAATTGGCCCCGAGCCGGTTGGCGCCATGGTATTGATATTCACACTCTCCGGCGGCGAAAATTCCCGGTACGGATGTGGCTTGATCCTCTGCGTTCACCCACATGCCGCCCATGGTGTAATGCATTCCGGGAAAAACCTTCATCGGTTCCTCGCGCGGATCCACACCAAGGAATTTTTGATAGATATCCAGAATTCCTTCGAGCTTGCGGTCCAGAACGTCGCGCGGAATGTGGCTGACGTCCAGGTAAACGGCGGCTTGACCATTCAGGCCCAGTTTTTCCTGGTAAACGATACGATGAATCGCGCGCGTAGCGATGTCGCGCGGGACGAGATTTCCATACTTGGGATACCACTCTTCGAGAAAATAGAAGCGTTCCTTTTCCGGAATGCCCTTCGCGGGCCGGGTATCGCCAGGATTCCTCGGCACCCAGACGCGGCCGCCCTCGCCGCGCGCGGATTCGCTCATCAACCGCAGCTTGTCTTCGCCGGGAATCGCCGTCGGATGGACCTGGATGAATTCGCCGTTAGCGTAATCCACTCCCTGCTGGAACAGCGCAGATTGGGCGGAGCCGGTGCACACCACGGAATTGGTGGACTTGCCAAAAATCGCGCCGATCCCGCCGGTGCAGAAGATGACGGCGTCCGCGGGAAAGGTCTTCACTTCCATGGATCGCAAATCCATGGCGCAGATTCCGCGGCAAATTCCGCCTTCATCGAGCACGGCGGAGAGAAAGGTCCAACCCTCGAACTTTTTCACGCCGCCTTCGGATTCATGCCGCCGCACCTGCTCATCGAGCGCATAGAGCAATTGCTGCCCGGTCGTCGCACCCGCAAACGCCGTCCGGTTGTACAACGTTCCGCCGAATCGCCGGTAATCGAGCAAACCTTCTGGCGTGCGATTGAAGGTCACGCCCATGCGGTCCAGCAGGTCAATAATTCCCGGAGCGGCTTCGCACATGCGCTTCACAAGCGTCTGGTTGGCAAGAAAATCTCCGCCGTAGACGGTGTCGTCAAAATGTTTCCAGGTGGTGTCACCTTCGCCTTTTTGATTTTTCGCCGCGTTGATTCCACCCTGGGCGCAAACAGAGTGCGAACGTTTGACGGGCACAATCGAGAAGAGATCCAGGGGAACACCCGCTTCGGCAACGCGAATGGCGGCCATCAGGCCCGCGAGTCCTCCACCCACGATGATGATTCGTGGCTGTCTCATTGGCTCAGGTAAGAAGCAAAGGGGTGCCAGTCGCAACGAAAGCTAATCAAGACTAGGATACCCACGACACCGAACAGAATTCCCACAAACACACCCAGGACACCGGCTGCGCGCTGTGCACGAACTGTGGCCGCAAGTCCCCATTTGCACAGAAAATTCCAAATGCCAACGCCGAGGTGGAACGAAGAAGCCACAACGCCAATCACAAAAAACGCGAGATACCACGGGTTTTGCAAATCAATCGCGACCGTCGCATACGTTGAACGGCCGCCGGTGAGAAATCGCTCGGTGTAGACGTGCCATCCGATATACGCGAAGGCAATCAGCCCGGTGTATCTCTGAAGCGTGTACAACCAGTTTCCTACCCAGGGGTATTCGGAAACATTGGATTTTCCGCGCAGCCAGATATAGACGCCGTACCCGCCGTGAAACAATATCGGGAGAAAAATGAACGCCCACTCCACGATCGGACGGAACGGAATCGTCTGCAAATCCTGCGAAACGGTGTTGTATTTATCCGGGCTGACGAGGGCGGCGCTGTTGGACCAAAAATGTTCGGCCAGGAACGCCCCGACGGGAACGATCCCGCTTAACGAATGCAGCTTTCTGAGGAGGTAACTCGTGTTTGGCCGGGTTGCCGTGGAAGACATGCCCTCTCCGCCGGCGGTGATCTTTTCGTTCGCAAGCTGCGATACAAAAGAAATTCTTTCCACTCGCGGCCATTCCAGTATAGGCAGTCATTGGCTTTCAGACAAGCATCGGGCGCTGACCAAAGCGTACCAATCCTGCTAAAAATTCTTGCCAAATACGCTGATGCCGTTAGTATGAAGAAAGCGCAAGGATTGGCCAGGACCCCTCCCGCCAAGACGGAGATCCGCACACGGATCAGAACGATGAGTCTGAATCTCGCTTCCGAACTCGAACGTCTGGCGTCCGCCCTGACAACCGATTCCGACGCCAACGGCCAATTTTCGATTGCTTCGCTCGCCGAGCGCATCGCCAAGTACCTGAATGTCAAAACCGAAGAGATTGCCATCATGGGAGTTTCCGAACGCTGGAGGCACCTCTATTTCATTGTTCCCGAGGCGCTCAAACACGTCGGGCACATTCCGCTGTCCAGCCCAGTGGCGATCGCGGCCCGAACGGTGCGGGAAAGCCGCCCGGAAATTAACAATAGTTTTCGCGAAACGCGCCACGTCACGGTGTTCGAGTCCGTCAAAACCGAAACGTTGAGTTCGGCCGCGATTCAAAAGATCATCAGCGCACCGATTCTTTCTGGCGATAAAGTGCTCGGAGTCATCCAGGTGAGCCGTAAAGGCGATAGCCCTTCCGAGGCGGGCCCCGATTTCAGCTCCGACGATCTAGGCAAGGTTCTTGCGTTGTGCGGACCTCTCGGCAAATTGCTTCGACATTTCATCCGTGAATGACTTCGCATGCGGCGGCGACCCGCGCTCTATCATTGAGCGCGGAAACCCCTTCACGCGAGCTTCAATACTCATTGACACCCGGCACTCTTGCTTGCTACTTTTCCACAGCACCGAAAATTTTCGCCGTCACCTCACTTACGGAGGCAGCGCACCCGCAAAATGGCGTTCGTCGCTAAGAAAATCTTCCTCACCAAGGGTGTCGGCAAACATCGCGAGAGACTTTCGAGCTTCGAGCTCGCTCTGCGCAACGCGGGCATTGCCGCCTGCAACATTGTCCGGGTTTCTTCCATCTTTCCGCCCAATTGCAAGCTCATTTCGCGGAGCGAAGGGCTGAAACACATCAAGCCCGGCCAGGTCGCCTTCACGGTTATCAGCGAGAATTCCACAAAAGAACCTCATCGCTTGATCGCGGCAAGCATCGGCTTGGCTTTGCCAAGTGACAAATCCATGTACGGCTACCTTTCCGAGCATCACTCGTTCGGGGAAACCGAGGAGGTTGCCGGAGAATACGCGGAAGAGCTGGCGGCGGAAATGCTGGCGACCACCCTGAACGTGGAATTCGATCCGGATCTGTCCTGGGACGAGAAAAAAGAGGTCTACCGCATCTCCAACAAAATTGTCCGCACCATGAACGTCACGCAATCGGCCGTCGGAGACAAGCGCGGACTGTGGACCACCGTCCTGGGGGCCGCCATTCTCATCGGCGACGACGATTAACGCAACGTTTCCGCTAGTAATTCCTGCAACTTTTTAAATGCGCGTTCCGCTTGCGGATGGTTATAGACCGGACTGTCCGGCACAGTCCAGCTGTGGTAGGCGCCTTCATAGATTTCGCTTTCGTATTTGCCTCCCCATGAATCGAGCGCCAAGTTGAATCTCTCAATCGCCTCTTGCGGCATGCTCCGGTCGTTTACCGCATGGCCGAAGTAAAGACGTGCTTTGATGCGAGGCAAACTAAGATGAGGGCTGGTCGGTGCCTCCGTGCACAGCCGGCCGCCATGAAATGACGCTGCGGCTGCGATCGTACCAGGGCGGGCGGCGGCGGTTCGGATCGCCATAGTTCCCGTGAAGCAGTATCCAACGACACCCATGACGCCTTTGCCCACACTCTCTTGCGACTCCAGAAACTTCACGTACGCATCCGCGTCTTCTTCCATCGCCTCGGGCGGCAACCCCGCGGACAATTCAGCAATTCGTTTCATTCTCAGCTCGTCCGAAGCCCGCGTCGCGCTATCCATCACTGGGAGCCGCGCGGTCCGATAAAAAACGTTGGGCATCAGCACTGCGTAACCTTCGCCGGCCAGTCTTTGTGCCATCTGATTTTGAGACGGCCGGATTCCGCCGATATCGGTCAAATGGATCACCCCCGGCCAAGGCCCTTGGCCTTCAGGACAAAAGAAAACCGCCTCGGAGACTCCGGCAGGCGCTTGAATCTCTAAATTTTGTTCCTTCATGGATTCTCCACGGAGCGAATTCGTAGGAAACGCGCAGGCTTGCAATTGAAGAACGGTCTCCGCACTCCGCCGCAACGCGCGAAGGCCTGTGGCGGAGAGTTTTGCTGCCGGATCCGTTCAACTCCCAAGCGGCAACAATTTCCTGGCGTACAAGCTCACCAGCTTCGGCCCCGGACTGCCGTCAGGCATTGTCCTGATCACCTGCACTTCAAAATGATCCGGATCCAAGATGTGCAGGGTAATTTGCATCGTTCGCATGCTGCCCGTAGTGTCCTCGTGATAGGTGCCCGTGTATTCGATGGTCATGCCTCCGTCCTTGCTGTCTCCAAGCAAAGAGATCACGGCTGTGGATTTGGAGGAGGTCCAGACGCCTTCATATTTCTTCGTTCCGTTGTTAAAGCCGTAGATGCGCAAACCGATATACGGTTCGCCGAGATAGCCTCCCGCGTTGCGCTCGACGATGAAGCGGCCACCCATTTCGCTCCGCAGCGTCGCCGTGCCGTCGGACTCCAGCGGCGTTGACTGTCCTGGAGGATAGTACTTTTCCTTTGTCACGTAATCGCCGTCCAGCCGCATGAGGCTTAGATGCCGTGGGCCTGGCTGGCTCGTCGCTTCGCGCTGTTGCCTCAATTTTTGCAATTCCGGCGAAATGGCAGGTGCATTCGAAGGTGACTGGCCCGTATTCTGCTGCGCAAGACTTAGCGCAGCCGCGCCAAGAACGACTACAAGACACCCTGACAGCGGCTTGATCATCTTCATTTGTCTTCTCCCGCTCCTGCGCAATGGCCCGCAAAGCTCTTGGATGGTTCCAGACACGCTTTCCGTTTCAAGGTTTGCAGCTTCAGAGCGGTTTGCTTTCGATAAGCGCCTGCCGCCGCAGGTTCCTATTCTCTCTTAAAATAGCCGATTCTCTCGAGCACCGCTCCCGCCACCAAGGGCAGCGCCACCGTGGCATCTTCAAAAACCTCGGCGAACTTTCCGCCTTCTTCGGGAGGTACGAACTTCCCCCAGGAGACCGCTTCCGTGTAGGTGCTTCCACTCAACCCGCCCCAGTGCACCGGTTCGGGACAAATTCGCACGCCGTAGTTGTAACGCTTCAGCGGCATCTTCTTGTAACCCCTGCGCGCCAGCAATTCCGCGTAGACGCCGAATTGCTGCGTCCAATTCCTGGGAACGCCGCCCCCGATTGTGAAGACGCCCATCCGCTTGGTCGAAAGCATCACATCAGCAAACTTTTCGAAGTCCTCGAAAGTATCAAAATTCAGCAAGGGCCGCTTCTGCTGCTGCCGGGCAATCTTGTGCAGCGCAAAATCAATTCCCAATTCCGAATCGGTGAACGCCGGCACGAAAACGGGAACGTTATGCTCGTATGCGGATTTCAGGATTCCTCTTCCCGGAGTACGTTTGGCGAGGTACTCGCCAATCCTTCGGTGCAGCCTCCAGCTGCTGACCACTTCCTCTTCGTCCCATTCTTCTAAAATGTGGTCAACAACTTCTTCCACGTGATCAAGATTTACCTCAGGCTCAAGCGAGTCATATACCCGGTTGTAGCCGGCATGAAAAAGTTCCTTGTCGCTCATTTTCGAAGGATCGTAACGGAAATGCGATAGTCCTGTGGCTTCGACAAGGCCATGCGCCATCAGCGCCCCGGTGGAGACAATCGCCTTCACGATGCCGCTCTCGATCAGGTCGCAGAAAATCAGGCCCATCTTTCCGACCGTTAACGCGCCTGCCAAAGTCATGACCACGAAACAATCCTTATCCCTCGCCATGGCTTCCAGAACGTCCGCCGCATCACCCACTTGCCGCGCGGTGTACGCGGTGTCTCCCATGGCCCGCACCAGATCGTCAATCGTCCGGCACTTGGACAGATCAAGAGGAAAGATGGGGCGCAGCTTGTCCTTCACCGGATCGTGCAGCACTCGTCCGGTTACCGTCTTCTCCGTCGCATTCGCGTTTTTGCCTTTCGCCATTTCGCTCCTCGGCTCCCAAGATGAATCCCTTGTAAAAAAACGTCGCGCGCGCGTGAACGGCGAGCAACTATTCCTGGCGCATCTTACTTTTTCTCTTCAACCCGCGTCAAAGCACTTTCGCGGCATATTCAGCGCGGTTCGACGCATCTCGATTGGAATTTCTCCGCCCGACGTCTTCCGCCGCGCGCTTCCCTGCCGCTCATGCTAGGATACGATTCATGCCGGAGAAATTTACGCTAGGCCTGATCCAGATGCGCTGCACGAAGCATGCGGACGACAATCTCGCGCACGCCACCGAAAAGATTAGGGAAGCCGCGGGGCGGGGCGCGCAGATCGTTTGCATGCACGAACTTTTCCTTGGCGAATATTTCTGCCGCACCGAGGACTCTGCACTTTTTGATCTTGCGCAAGCGGTTCCCGGCCCTGCGACGGAAGCCTTCGGCAAGGTCGCGAAGGAAAATGGCGTGGTTCTCGTTGCATCACTGTTCGAACGCCGCGCTCCCGGGGTCTATCACAACACCTGCGCGGTCCTGGACGCCGACGGCGCGTTTCTTGGCAAATACAGGAAGATGCACATTCCCGACGATCCGCTCTACTACGAAAAATTCTATTTCACTCCGGGAGATCTAGGGTTCCCGAATTTCGATACCAGATTCGGGCGCATTGGCATTCAGATTTGTTGGGATCAGTGGTATCCCGAAGGCGCGCGCCTCATTGCCCTGAATGGCGCCCAAGTGATCTTCTATCCCACGAGCATCGGCTGGCATCCGAGTGAGAAGGCGCAATTCGGCGCGGCTCAACTCGAAGCGTGGCGCACGATTCAGCGCGCCCATGCCATCGCCAATGGCGTCTATGTGGCCGTCGCCAATCGTGTCGGCTTCGAAGGCAATCCCGCGAACGGCGATCCCGGTCTTGAATTCTGGGGCAATTCGTTTGTCGCTGATCCTTTTGGCCAGGTGGTCGCGCAAGCCGGCAGCGAAAGGGAGGAGATCCTCGTCGTGGAGTGCGACCCAGCAAGGAGCGAAGAGACACGCCGCAACTGGCCATTTCTTCGCGACAGGAGAATTGACGCGTACCAACCCATCTTGAACCGTTGGCTGGCCGATTGAACGTTACTTTTCCATGCTCATCACAATCTCTGCGATGAATTCCGCCTTCACTCTGTTCCACACATGAGCAAAACGTCCGCCTCTCCGACTCCCCACGCGCTGAACTTTCGCATGCCCGCCGAATGGGAGCTTCACGAGGCTACCTTCCTAGGCTGGCCCCACGAGCTCACCGACTGGCCCGGCAAATTTGCTCCAATCCCGTGGGCCTTTGCGGAAATTGTCCGCCATGTCGCTCGGGACGAGGAAGTATTCCTCCTCGTCGAAAATCGCGCCGCTGAAGGGCGCGTCAAGTCAATTTTGAAGAAATCCCACGTTCACTTGGAAAATGTTACGTTTTGTCGTATTCCCACGGACCGCGGGTGGCTGCGCGATTCCGGCCCCATCTGCGTGATCAATGATTCCCGCGAATCAGCGTTCAACAATTTTCTTTTCAACGGGTGGGCCAAATACGCAAATCACAAAAAAGACGCCCAAGTCGCCGCGCGCGTCGCGATGCATCTGAAGCGCCGCCTCTTTCTTCCTATGCATCAGGAGCGCCGCATTGTCCTCGAGGGTGGCTCCATTGATGTCAACGGGCGCGGCACGCTCTTGACTACGGAAGAATGCTTGCAGGGCAAAATCCAGGAGCGCAATCCCGGATTTACCAGGGAGGACTACGAAGAAATTTTTCGCTCCTTTCTCGGCGTCACAAACGTCCTCTGGCTGAAGAATGGAATCGCCGGCGACGATACCCACGGTCACGTGGACGATCTCGCCCGATTCGTCAACCCAACGACTGTCGTCACTGTCGTTGAGGATGATCCCCGCGACGCGAACTACGCCGCGCTACAGGAAAATCTTGCCCAACTGAAAGACATGAAGGACCAGGATGGCCGGGCTCTCCGTGTGGAGACACTCCCCATGCCCGTTCCGGTTTTCTTCGCTGGGCAGCGCTTGCCCGCCAGCTATGCGAACTTCTATATTGCGAATAAGACTGTTCTGGTCCCAACTTTCAACGACCCTCGGGACCGCGTCGCTCTCAACACTCTTTCCGGCCTCTTCCCTGAACGTGAAGTCGTCGGCATTGCCTGCCGTGACCTCGTCCTTGGCTTGGGGACCATCCACTGCATGACCCAACAACTGCCTTCATCACGCTGATCGGTTCTTCAATTCGCGGCGCGGCATGATGGAAATGTTTTTCACCACCTCGGAAGGAAAAACGGCGCCCTGTCCACTCCTCGCCCGGTATCTGCTACACTCCCGCAAGCCCGGAATTTCGTTACGCGCACCGGAGGATTCATGTTCGCGGCACTCCAACTCACTGTTCTTCAGGGCGGCTCAATCGTTGTCCACTGGTGGCCTCGTGGCCTGTTCGCGTGGCTCCTGCTTGGCCTCATTGCCGGCTGGCTCGCGGGAAAACTTGCCCGTGGCCGCGGTTACGGCTGCATCACCGACATTATTCTCGGCTTGATCGGCGCGGTGATCGGCGGCTGGATCTTCACCAAGTTGGGCGTTTTCGGCGGCGGCTTTCTTTATTCGCTCGCCGCAGCTACTCTTGGCGCCGTGATCCTTGTTGCCATCGTCCATCTATTCACGGGTGGCCCGCGCGACTGACCCTCGGCGCATGAACGCCGATCCCATCCGTGTGTTAGCATGGTTTGATGTTCCGCGGAGCTGAAATTTCTTGAGCAGACCTTCGCAGTCACTTCTTGCCATTCCTCTTGGCGGCCTTGGCGAATTCGGGATGAATATGCTGGCTCTTCGCCTTGGCGAGGACATCATCGTCATTGACGCCGGCATGATGTTCCCGGAATCCGAACTACTCGGCATTGACTTGGTCATCCCGGACATTTCCTATCTGAAGCAGAACCGCGCACACGTCCGCGCCATTGTCCTCACGCATGGCCACGAGGATCATATCGGTGCGCTGCCTTATATCCTTCGCGACCTCAACGTTCCCATCTACGGCACGCGCTTCACGCTGGCGCTCGTTAAGAAACGCCTCGAGGAGGCCGGCCTCCTCGATTCCGCGACGCTCCGCGAAGTCATCCCCGGCCGCCGCATCGAAATCGGCCCTTACGAGATCGAGTTCATTCCCGTAACGCACAGCACGATTGACTGCGTCGCCCTCGCAGTCCGCACTCCACTGGGCGTCATCATCCACACCGGCGACTTCAAGATTGATCACACCCCCGTGGACGGTGCCGCTTTCGACCTCCACACGTTTGCGCGCTACGGCAATGAAGGTGTCCTCGCTCTATTTTCCGATTCCACCAACGTCGAACGCCCGGGCTTCACGCCCTCCGAGCGCGCCGTCGTTCCGCGCATCGAGGAACTAACGCGTTCCGCACCGCGCCGCGTCATCTTGTCCTGCTTTGCTTCCTCCATCCAGCGCATCCAACAGGTAATTGAGATCGCCGGCCGTTGCGGCCGTAAAGTGGCTTTCGTCGGCCGTTCCATGGTGGACAATGTCGAGATCGCGCACGACCTCGGCTGCATCCATATCCCCGATGGCATGGTCGTGCGCCCCCAGGACATCAAAGGATTCGATCCTCGCCGCATTCTCATCCTCGCTTCCGGCACTCAAGCCGAGCCCATGTCGTCGCTCTCGCGAATCGCCGTAGACAACCACCGCTTCGTTTCCGTGGACGAAAACGATACCGTCATCCTTTCTTCCCGCATCATTCCCGGAAACGAAAAAGCCATTTTCCGCATGCTCGATCACATGTTCCGCCGCCGCGCTCTCGTTTACTACGACAATGCGGCCGGCGTCATTCATGTTTCGGGACATGCCAGCCAGGAAGAACAAAAACTTGTTCTACAGCTCGTCAAGCCGCGCTATTTCATACCCGTGCACGGCGAGTATCGACATCTTTTCCGTCATGCCGCTCTCGCTCATCAGCTTGGTGTCGTATCAGGGGAAATTTTGCTTCTCGAAGACGGCCACTGCATCGAATTCACGGAGGAGGGAGCTTTTCGCCGCGATCCCGTCACTGCCGGGCGTGTGCTTGTGGATTCCGGCTCGCTCGAGGAAATCGAGGAAGTGGTCATCCGCGACCGCAAGCATCTTTCCGAAGACGGCGTCGTTGTTCCCATCATAGCCATTGATAAGCACACCGGAAAGCTCGAATCGCAACCGGAGATCGTGACCCGCGGCTTCTTGAGCGACAATGGCAGCGAGCTTCTCGCCGGAGCCCGCGAAATTGTTCTTAAGACCGTGGCACAATCCAACTCCGAAGAAACTTCGGACTGGTCCGTCATCAAGGAAAAAATTCGCGTGGACCTGAAGCGCTACATCAACAAGCACACTTCCAAGCGTCCCCTGATTCTCCCCGTCATCCTGGAAGTCTGATTTGCGCAATTTCTCGGTCAATGCGAAAAGCAATTTCGATTCGCAATTCTTGGATTCGTTTTTTGCATTGCACTAAATCGTTTTATCTCTAACATTGGCGTTAACGCTACCTCAGATTCCCATTCAAACCTCGCAACCCCCATCTCACAATTTCATCGAACGATGTGAACACACTTCGCCGAACTCTCCGCTGGGACGCACAACATGCTTCCTTCCGCAGGAGGCGGCGACAAGGAGCTTCCATGAAACTTTCGAACGCAGCCAAAGGTCTTCTCTTCGGTGCATCGCTTCTCCTCGCCGGTTCCGTTTTTGCCGGTCAGAAAACGAACCTCGAGGTTTACGACAACCTGAAGGTCAACGGCACTTCCATTCCCGCGGGAAAATACCAGGTGGAATGGGATGGCAGCGGGCCTGACGTGAAACTGAATATCCGCCAGGACGGCAGCACGGTCGCCACCTTGCCGGCACACATCACGCAGTTAAAGAACGCCTACCCAACCACAGGCTATTCGACCCGCAAGGAGTCCGACGGCACGCTGTCTCTGACTTCCGTGTTTGTAGGCGGCAAGAAGTATGTCTTGGAAATCGGCGAGGAAGTTGTTGCCTCCCCGGCTACCTCTGCGAAGCCTGAGGGCAACAACTAAGCACGTATGCTCACCCATTGGGCGGCCCCTTTTGGCCGTCCCCTTTCTCCGAACGCCTCGCGCACAAGATGTGCGTGGGGCGTTCTCATTCCGTTCTGCCGGTAAAATTTTGCAATACGCTCCGGAACATTCCTGGCACGCTGCCTGCGTGGAACACCGCGCGGGCAGGATTAAATTCCCGGAGCGCTAGCGGCGCGCCCTGTTCCCCGTTAGAATCTTTTTTCTCCAGGAGCGCGCTTTGTCTTCTTCCCCAACTGGTTCCCTTTCTTCAAACCATGAACGCGCTGCTTTTGTTTTCATTATTGTCACCGTCGCGTTCGATTTTCTCGCCTTCGGCATCATCGCTCCTGTTCTTCCCAACCTCATCATCCAGTTTGAGCACGGCAACATTTCCAGCGCTGCCTCCATCACCGGCTACTTCGGTTTCGTCTGGGCAGCTATGCAATTTCTTTTTTCTCCGTTGATCGGCGCTTGGTCGGACCGCTTCGGCCGCCGTCCCGTCATCCTTATTTCCTGTTTCGGACTCGGCTTTGACTACATCCTCATGGCTGTGGCGCCTTCGCTCAGTTGGTTATTTCTTGGGCGCGTCATATCCGGCATCACCACATCCAACGTGTCCACCGCGTTCGCATACATCACTGACGTGACTCCGCCCGCAGATCGCGCCAAGAAGTTCGGCTTCCTCGGCGCTGCCTTCGGAGTCGGTTTCGTCATCGGCCCCGCGATCGGCGGCCTGCTCGGCAATCACAATCTGCGCTTGCCATTCTGGGTCGCGGCGGGACTTAGCCTCGCCAATGCTCTCTATGGCTTCTTCATTCTGCCTGAGTCTCTACCCACGGAACGCCGTGCCAAAACCGCGTGGCACATGGCCAACCCGCTTGGTTCGCTCACACTTCTTCGCTCCCATCCGGAATTGGGCGGTCTGGCCGCGGTGCTCACTCTCTACTATCTTGCTCACCAGGCTCTCCCTTCCGTCTTCGTTCTTTACGCCGACTACCGGTATGGCTGGACCGAGAGCACAATAGGACTCTCGCTCGCCGTTGTGGGCGTGTGTACCGCGATTGTCTCCGGCGGCCTTGTCGGATGGTTTGTAAAGAAATTCGGCGAACGCCGCGGTCTGCTCTCTGGCCTCTGCTTCGGCGTGCTTGGTTTTCTGGGCTTTGCTCTGGCTGCGCGCGGCTGGGGCATGTTTGCCTCCATTCCGCTGATCGCGCTCTGGGGCATCGCCGGCCCCTCCATGCAATCACTCATGACGCAACGTGTGGATCATTCCTCACAGGGCAAACTTCAAGGCGCAATCAATAGCCTGCGGAGCATCACGGGTATGATCGGCCCGCTCCTCTTCACGCAGGTATTTGCCGTTTCCATCGCTCCGCACACGAGATTCCACCTCCCCGGCTCTCCGTTCTTTCTAGGCGCCCTCCTTCTCGCATTCAGCCTTATTCTTGCCGCGTACGTCACCCAGCGCTCTGGCGCGACGGTAGTCGGCGAGGAAAAGACCTCCTCTCTTCCAGAAAACTGACGCCAGTAGAGGGAATAGCATAGAGTGGCTTCCCAACCAATCTCCAGCGTATTGCATCCTAATTCCACGTAGTTGCCCCTAAACACCCTAAATGGAGGATCGAGATGAAAATTGCGAAGTTCGTTCCGTTTCTGGCCGTTTTGATCCTGGGCTTTGCAGCCGTAGTTAGCGCGGCTACAAAAACCGCGCCATCAAAAGCGCAATCCACCTCAACGAGCAAGTCAACCACCGCCACCAAAACCGCTGTCCACCACCTCATGGGTACCGTTTCTTCCGTGACCGACTCCGATCTGGTAGTCGAGCACGCATGGAAGGGCAAGAAAGAAGAAACGAAGTTTACTCTCGATTCAAACACGAAGAAGGAAGGCGACATCACCAAGGGTTGCCATGTCACCGTCGCCTACGAATTGCAAAATCACCAAAGAACCGCCACCGAAGTGAAGGTAAGCGCCATGAAGTCTGAAATGAAGGACACGAAAGCCCCGAAGAAATCCTGACTTCTCCGCACGGTCTGTACGACGAGCTAACGGGTGGGGGCCGGATTTTAGTGTTGGCTCTGACTCCCTTCCTCCCTCTCCAGCGTTATTGTGCCCAAAAACCACCACAGCCATTTTCATGAAAGATTGTTGAAACCGTTCCCGAATTTCATTCTCGCACTTTCATGCCAAGATGCGCACTCGGTTCTCGATGCATTGGTGCGCACGGGAAGGGTCCCAGGCCTTACCCGGTATTACACTTTGAGGGCGTGACGTTCGCTTCTGTTGGGGAGCTAGAGAATTCCCTGCCTAAGCGGCGGCGTGGCTGGCTTTGCTCTTGGCTGCCGCCTCGTACCCGCGCGCGAGGTAATACATGGCCCGGTCGAAGAAATCTCCAACCAGGTAGTTCAACTCTTGGATGCTGTACAGTTCCACTGGAACAATTTCTCCCGGAGCGATGCGGTCTCCGGAAAAGGCAACTGCCCCATGTTCCCGTATGAATCGGCGGAGGTGTTTCTTGGTCAAGATCACTGAGAAGATGATTTGGCACAGAGGAATGCCTTGGCGAAAGCGCATGCTTCCCCAGTCCTCATACTCCTCTCGTATGGCATCTTCCTTCGGCTCGCCGATCCACCTTCCCAAATTCTGGTACAGTGCACAGACTCGTGCTTCCACTTCCGCCCTGGGAACTCGCCGAAACGCTTCGGTGTACTCGTTCGTCAGAATATCCTTCATGGCCTCGTGAGCCAACGAATCGGCATGTGCTTCGATCAACTGAATTAAGCGTGGCGCAAGCATAGCAATCACCTTTTAACGCAATATTGTCCGCGATCCCTGCGGAAGTTCTGCGCTCTACGTCACACGCATGTGTGATTTGCCTTACAAAAGGGCAAGTTCGATGGCCTCCATTTGCCCTGTGCTAGTACTCTCCTCAAGTGACCGCCCGCAAATGGGAAAGCCGCCCGCTTGTCACCAGGCGTGCGCTTCCCTTCTTGCTTCCTTCTGCCCGCGGAGTTACCCTTTCCACGTTTGCGCATTGCAAGCACCTAGGGGTAGCTTGCACCCACCTTCACCCGGAGCAACCGCGATGGGTTACCGCGCAAGCGTACATCTTAGGAGGCATTCTCATGGCTACTGCCACGACTGCGATTGAACCCAACGTCAAGATTACGGCTACCAAACTTCTTATCAACAACCGATGGGTGGATTCCGCTTCCGGCAAAACCTTTCCCACGATCAATCCTTCCACGGCCGAAGTGATCGCGCAGGTTGCCGAAGCCGATGCTGCCGATGTGGACAAGGCTGTTTCCGCGGCCCGCGCGGCTTTCGACAAAGGCCCCTGGCGCAACAAACTCACCGCCTCGCAGCGAGGCAATCTCATGTACAAGCTTGCCGATCTCATCGAAAAGCACGCCGACGAACTGGCACAGCTCGAAGCGCTGGATAACGGCAAGCCTTATCAGGTCGCGCGCGCCGCCGATCTTCCGCTGACGATCGCCTGCTACCGCTACTATGCCGGCTGGGCCGACAAGAATCAGGGCAAGACCATTCCGGTCAACGGTCGCTACTTCACCTATACCAAGCATGAACCGGTTGGCGTCGTCGGCCAGATCATTCCTTGGAATTTTCCGCTCCTGATGCAGGCGTGGAAGCTCGGTCCCGCTCTCGCTTGCGGCTGCACGGTGGTAATGAAGCCGGCCGAACAAACTCCGCTGACCGCTTTGCGCGTCGGCGAGTTGATTCTTGAGGCCGGCTTCCCCGAAGGGGTGGTCAATCTTCTTCCCGGGTACGGTCCCACGGCAGGCGCGGCGATCGCTCGCCACATGGACGTGGACAAGGTCGCCTTCACAGGTTCGACCGAAGTCGGCCACCTCATCATGAAGGCCGCCGCGGAAACCAACTTGAAGCGCGTTACGCTCGAACTCGGCGGCAAGAGCCCCAACATCGTCTTCGCCGACGCCAACATGGATGACGCCATCGAAGGCTCCCATTTCGCGCTCTTCTTCAACCAGGGCCAATGCTGCTGCGCCGGCTCGCGCCTCTTCGTCGAGGAGAAGGCTTACGACGAATTCGTGGAAAAATCCGCCGCCCGCGCCAAGAAGCGCACTGTAGGCAATCCCTTTGACAAAAACACCGAACAGGGGCCTCAGGTGGACAAGGATCAGTTCGATAAGGTCATGGGCTACATTGATTCCGGAAAGAAAGAAAAAGCCAAGCTGGTCGCGGGCGGCAATCGCGTCGGCGACAAGGGCTACTTCATCGAACCCACGGTTTTCGCGGACGTTCAGGACAATATGAAGATCGCGCAGGAGGAAATCTTCGGCCCGGTCATGTCCATTCTGAAGTTCAAGAGCATCGATGAAGTTGTCGAGCGCGCCAACAAGAACATGTACGGTCTCGCAGCAGCGGTGTGGACCAGAGACATCGGCAAGGCCCACGCCATCGCGGACAGCGTCCGTGCAGGCACCGTTTGGGTGAATTGTTACGACGTTTTTGACGCCGGCGCGCCTTTCGGCGGTTTCAAGCAGTCCGGTATCGGCCGCGAGCTGGGCGAATACGGCTTAGCCAATTACACCGAGGTAAAAACCGTCACCGTCAAACTATGACCTCTAATCAACTTTGCTCGTGTCATTCCGAGCGAAGCGAGGAATCTCTCTTCGCTCGGTCTGCTTTCCAGGGAACCACACAATGTAAGAGGGCGGCACACGTTCCCGCCCTCTTTTCCTTTCTGCTGCTCTTCTTCCTTTTTGTAATTCCCTTCTCGACTCCCGCGCAGGATTCCTCAATCGCTTTCCAGCGCGCGCAGAACCTTCGCCGCGGCATCAACATGAGCGAGTGGTTCGCCCAGGTTTACGACCCCAAGGGCTACACCAAGGAGCACTTTGAAACCTGGGACACCGAGCAGGACATCGCCCTCATCAAGGCCATGGGCTTCGACCATGTCCGCCTCAGCGTGAATCCCCAGCCGATGTTCCGCCGCAACCAGGCCGACCGCATTCCCGCCGATTATCTCGGTTATCTCGATTCCGCCGTGAACATGATTCTGTCCCGGAACCTCGCTGTTATCATTGACATGCATCCGGACGAGGACTTCAAACTAAAACTTTCCAAAGACGATGCCTTCGTCGAGCAGTTCGCCGATTTCTGGCGCGCCCTCGCTCGTCACTATTCGTCTCTGGATCCCGATCGCGTGTTCTTCGAAATCCTCAACGAGCCGGAACTCCACGATCCCTACCGCTGGTATGGCATCGAAGCGCGGCTGGCTTCCGCGATTCGCGAGGGCGCCCCGAATCACACCATCATCGCCACTGGCGCCCGCTGGTCCGATGACGACGATCTTGTTTTTATCGAACCTCTTCGCGATCCCAACATCATTTACAACTTCCACTTTTACGAGCCGCACGTCTTCACCCATCAAGGCGCTACCTGGAGCACGAATTTCTGGCATTACTTGCACGATCTTCCTTACCCGTCCGATCAGCAAAATGTCGTTCCCGCTGAAGCTCTTGTCCCTGACGCAATCCACAAGCTGGCCGTCGCCCGCTACGGTTCCGACCACTGGGACAAAACCCGCATTGACGCCGACATTGGGCAGGTCTCTGACTGGGCGAAGCGCTGGAACGTTCCCGTCACTTGCAATGAGTTCGGCGTGTTTCGCAAATTCGCTCCGCCGCAGGATCGCGCCACCTGGATTTCCGACGTTCGCACCACGCTCGAAAAATATGGCATCGGCTGGGCCATGTGGGACTTCAGCGGCGGCTTCGGCGTCGTCGTGAAAACCAATGGCCAGATCACACCCGATGAACTTACCCTCAAGGCCCTCGGTCTGCATGTTCCCAAGCCTCTAACGTGAGATTGCAATTTTTTTCAGTCGCGCCGGTTGCGCTGGATCCAATTGACGTCGCGGATCATCCGCCTCGGCGATTTCTTACGTTCGGCCCGGAGCGCCGCCTCTGGCTGGCTACCTGAAAATTGCCCGTTCAGCCTACAATTCCCGCGTGCCTCTCGCCATCCGTTCCTACACTCCCGCCGATTTCACTGCTCTCCATAGGCTGGACGAGAAGTGTTTCCCGCCGGGAATTGCCTACTCGAAAAATCTTCTTCGCTACTTTCTCACTCAACCCGCCGCGGAATGCCTTGTCGCTGAAGATCTCGGCAAAATCGTGGGCTTTATTCTCACGGAAGAGAACCCTCCTCTGGCCCACATCATCACGCTCGACGTGGACGCTTCCCGCCGCCGCCAGGGCGTCGGCACCCTCCTCCTGAACGAAAGCGAAAATAATCTCGCCCTCCGTGGTGTCCGCACGGTGCTGCTCGAAACCGCAACCACCAACGACTCCGGCGTTGCCTTCTGGCAGCGTCACGGCTATCGTATCGAAGCGGTCCTCAAAAATTACTACCCGGGCCATCTCGACGCCTACGAGATGCGCAAGCCGCTGCCGGTCGCGGGAGATAAACGCGCTTGAACCAATACCTGCTTTCTGTCCTTCTCGGCATCGTCGAGGGACTCACTGAATTCCTGCCAGTAAGTTCCACCGCCCATTTGCGCATCTCGGAGGCGCTCCTTCACGTTAGCCTCACCAGCGGCTACTGGAAGATGTACTCGATCGTGATCCAGCTTGGCGCGATCCTTTGCCTTCCAGTCTATTTCCGCTCGCGCATCGCAAAGTTTCTCTCGACATTTCCAAAAGGCGAACGGGGCGACCGCAATTTCCTGACTCACCCGCTCGGCCTCACCTGCGTCGCCTTCGTGATCACCGCCATCCCTGCCTATCTCCTCACGAAAGTCATTGGCAAAAATCTCGAAAGCCTCACTGTGATGGGCTGGTCGCTCGTCGTCGGGGGGATCGTCATGTGGGTCGTGGACGCACGCAACGCCCCTGCGGAGCGAGCCGGCGAAAGCTCTGCGGGCCCGCGGATTCACACGTGGCACATGGAAACGATGAGCCTTCCCCAAGCCGTTTGGATTGGCGCCTGCCAGATCCTATCCGCCATCTTCCCTGGGACCTCTCGCTCCATGTCCACAATTGCCGCTGGACAATTAGCAGGTATGTCCCGCGCTTCCGCTCTCGAATTCTCGTTTTTCCTCTCCATACCTACGATGGCGGCCGCAACCGGCTACACTTTTCTGAAATCCGTCCTGGGCAAGGGTGAGAACCCCATCGGGGTCTCGCAGATTGATGTCCATGGCTGGATTATCCTGGCCATCGGCTTCGTAGTCTCATTCATCGTGGCGTACGGGTCCGTTGCCTGGTTCATGGCTTACGTGCGGCGCCGCGGCTTCGTTCCTTTCGCCATCTACCGTATTGTTGCTGGGGCCGCGGTTCTCGCTTGGCCGATGGGCTATATCAAGTAACTCCCAATTTCACCCTATTCACGGTCGCACAACACAAACCATGAAATTTTTGCTGTTCGCTCTCCCTCTGGTATGATCAGTCGTGTTTGGGAGTTCCTCCTGGCGACCGCCTTCCAGCGCCGAAGCGTCCGCCTCGTCACTCAGCCTTCCCCAAAGCTGAGGAGATCTTTGTGCGTTTTCTGACACCGACTGGTAACAAGCGGCTCAATGAGCTGATCGGATTTCTCTGCATTGCCGTGGCCGTTTTGATCGCCGCCGCGCTGATTTCCTATTCGCCGCACGACCGCTCGTTTGACGTTGCCGCCGCCACGCCGGCTGATTCTCCTGCGCGCAACTGGATCGGTCCCGCCGGAGCTTATGGGGCAGACCTCCTCTTCCAGGGTCTCGGCTTTGCTGCGTTTTTGATTCCTGCCGCCATCCTGATCCTCGGCTGGAAATGGTTCCGCAGCCGCCAGATGAAATCGCAAATCGCCGCTCTCATCGGCTATGGCCTTCTCCTGTTGTCTTTGCCTTCGCTTCTCGCGTTATTGTCCTTTCCGCCCGTGCGCGGCGCCGTGCCTGCCGGCGGCTTCATTGGCACGTTGCTCGCCAGTGGCCTGCGCAGCGGCTTCAACTGGGGAGCGTACCTCATCGCCTTTGCCGTCCTGGTCACCGCGCTCTTCTTGACCACAAGCTTTTCCTTCTCAAGCACCCATGCTTGGGCCACCGGTCCCCGGGGACCTATTGGCGCCGTCGAGCGTCTGGGCATTTTGCAGCGCGCACAGGCCCGCTGGCATGATTGGCGCGAACGCCGCGAGCAGGACCGCATGCGCCGCCGCGTCGAGGTCAATCGCATGGAAGGCCGCCGCCCTGCTCCCGCACAATCCGTCGGATCCGCCGCGGTTCTGGATGTGCCGCCCAAGACAATTCATCTTCGCGACGAAAGCGCCGTCTTCCCTACTCAACACGACGAGGAAGATACCGAGGAAGAAACCGAAAAGTCTTCCTCTCACAGGGCGCCGATCTTTGTGATGAACCAGGACAAGCCGGAAAGGACCAAGAAATCCCCCGGCCCCAAAATCGCCCGCGGAGGCGCCGACTACAAACTCCCTCCGGCCAACTTGCTCCGTGAAGGCGAGCGCTCTCACAAGCTCGACGAAGACGAGTTGAAGCAGCGTGCCCGCGCCATCGAGGAAAAATGTCTCGAATTCGACGTTGCCGGCCGTGTCACGCAGATTAATCCCGGCCCCGTCGTCACCACCTTTGAATTCAAACCGGAAGCAGGCATCAAGTACAGCCGTATCACCGGCCTCACGGAGGATCTTTGCCTCGCACTCCAGGCCGAGTCCATCCTCATCGAACGCATTCCCGGCAAGTCCACCATCGGCATCGAAGTCCCGAACATCAATCGCCAGACCATCGCCTTGCGCGAAATTCTCGAAGCTCAGGAATTCCTCGCCTCTCCCAGCAAACTTACTCTGGCCATGGGCCGCGACCTTCACGGCCGCATTCGCGTCACAGAGCTTGCCGCTATGCCTCACCTCTTGATCGCGGGTTCCACCGGCACCGGCAAGAGCGTCTTCATCAATTCCCTGATGATGTCCATCCTCTACAAAGCCACTCCCGACGACGTAAAAATGGTCCTTGTGGATCCCAAGCGCCTCGAACTCAGCCTCTACGAAGGCATTCCGCACCTTATTGCGCCCGTCGTCACCGATCCCAAGGTCGCCTCCAATGTCCTCCGCAACGCCACCAAGGAAATGGAGAACCGCCTCAAGCTCCTCGCTCAGCGCGGCGTACGCAACATTGACCAGTACAATCGCACGTTCCTGAAGCAGCAGTCTCTTTCGCTCTTTGAAAACGTGGAGGAGAGCGAGCACAAGCCGCTTCCCTACCTCGTCATCGTCATTGACGAACTCGCCGATCTTATGATGGTGGATACCAACAACGTCGAGGAATCCATCACCCGCCTCGCGCAAATGGCCCGCGCCGTTGGCATTCATTTGATCCTCGCCACGCAGCGCCCCAGCGTAGACGTCATCACCGGCCTCATCAAAGCCAATTTTCCCGCTCGCATCTCTTTCCGCGTCGCCAGCAAAGTGGATTCGCGCACCATTCTCGATTCCAATGGCGCCGAATCCCTCCTTGGCCGCGGGGATATGCTCTATCTCCCCGCCGGCTCTTCGCGCTTGCATCGCATTCACGGGCCGCTCGTCTCCGAGGACGAAATCACTGATGTCTGCAACTTCTGGCGCGAACAGGCCCAGGCCAAGTACAACGAACATTTGCTCGAAGCCCCTCGCGATGAAAATGGCAAATTGGAATCCGAGGACGCGGAAGCAGGCTCAAACGGCGAGGACATTGACGACGAACTCTATCAGGATGCCGTTCGCGTCGTGTGCGAAATGGGCCGCGCTTCCACCTCCACGCTCCAGCGCCGCTTGCGCATTGGCTACGGCCGCGCCGCACACCTCATTGATCTCATGGAAAAAGACGGCATTGTCGGCCCGCCCGACGGCACTCGTCCTCGCGAGGTTCTGAAAAACAAAAGCTGGATGAAGGAATTCGATGACTCGATGCAGTAGGAGCATCCGTTCTTGACGTCACAGATTATCTGGATCGCCGCCGCGGTTCTCTTCGGTTTCTGCGTCATTCATCTTTTGCGCGCCGAAGGAAAAATGGACGCGGAGGGAAATCAGGTCGGCGACCTTCCTCGGGCCCGCCGCATTGCCGTCCTGGGAATGATCCTAGCCGCCGCTCTCGTCGTTCTTGGCTTTGCCGGATCCTATTGGTGGCGATAGCGCCGCGTGCGAATCGCTTTCTCCGCAAACTTCATCGTAAAAACGCCTCGCGCTTTGCCTTTCCTCATTATTCCTAAATTTCCATCTAAGCGCAGCTTAGGGATGGGATTCGAGATAACGCCCCACCAGCGCAGCCGCATGCTCGCACAGTTTCCGGTCATCTGGGCCAAATGCGGCAAGAAAATGGCTGTCAATATCCAGCTCCCCGGCAACTTTCCCGTCCACGAAGACCGGCACGACGATCTCTGACTTCGTCTCCAGCGAACACGCCAGGTATCGCGCGTCCTTCTGAACGTCATCCACAACCACGGTTTTGCCGGTGGATGCCGCAGCCCCGCAAATGCCCTGATTCAGCGCGATCCGCGCGTGTGGCGTCATCGTCCCGCGAAACGCCCCTAGCACAAGAATCTCGCCCGCCGCTTCCTTTTCGATCATGTAAAAACCCACCCAGTTGTACTTCGTCAGCTTTTCATGCAGCAACGCCACGAGGGCATTCATCAATTCGGCCCCGGAATTGGCTCCGGCCGCCAACCGATCTACTTCGGGGATCAGGTCCGATGACTTGACAGATGTAGTTTCCACGTTTCGAATTGAATCATAATTTCGGCTTTCTCCGCCACCCGGTGCTTCAAACCCTTTCCTGGATTGCAATTCCGTCCGTTTGACTCTCGCTGGCGCCATCCCTAGAATAGAAAAGTTCTCTGCGTGCCGGGGTAGCTCACTGGTAGAGCGCCGCCCTGAAAAGGCGTTTCAGTCGTAAAATTCGTCTACAACGCTCGAATGCGCATAGAGACGCATACATACGTACAGACACGAACAACCACCTTTGAAACTAATCACATAGACTACGAATTTAACGAATCAACTGACCCCTCATCCGCGTACCGCTGCGTATACACGCGCAATGAAACGCACCAACGCGCAAGCCCAACTGACTCCAAAACCGACACCGCCTCACATGTTACGAATTACGAATTTCACGAAGTTGGACCTGATTTTGATGCCTAGACGTTCTAGGTATTACGAATTGAAGGGAGCAGGGGATGAGCGAACCGGAAGAGAGCAGGTACTTTCTTGGGCCCTATTACCGTGAGCTTGTCGAGCGTCTGACCGGGCGCGACATTCGGGCGCTGAAGGAGTGGGTTCGGGGTTTGCCACTCGAGAGGCGATACATCTCGCGAATGGTGAGCTGTTTGAGGCTGGCGTTTGAGGATCTCGACGTGGACACGATCAAGCTCGACGCCGAGACGCTTGGCTCGGAGGAATTAAAGAGAATCATTGGCGAGCTGGAGCGCAGGAGGGACCAGTTGGGGAACGTGCTACGCCATCTCGAAGCGCATTAGACCAGGGGCCGGGCTGGAAGTTTCTTCTTGCGTTGCCTGGTGAGCAGCTGGAACTCCAGCCAGGTTTTGCGCCTGAACTCGATCATTTTCAGGATGGAATGGTCGCCAGTGGCGCGCGCGAACGCGGCCAACGTTTCTTCCGTTTCTTCGTCGACGCAGATTAGATCTCGCATCGACTCGAAACTTGCGTGCGTTCGTTCCATGAAGGCGAGCAATCCTTTGGCTTCGAGCAGCGGGCTGATGCAAGGGGGCGCGTCGTAGATTTCGCTGCTCATAGCTCCTCGCTGAGTTCGGCCAACGCTGCTTCCGCCGCTCCAACATTTCGCTCGCACCGCGCGAGTTCTCGTTTCCATTCAGGAGCACAATTGTGAGAAGCCGTGGCGCGCACAGAGCGCAACGTTGCTTGCGCCTCGCGAAGAATTTTCTCTGCGTGCTCTCGTCGCTCTGCTTTCCACTTCTCGATCAATTCGCTGGCCATGCCAACTCCAAGAGCGGGAGCGGGCGTGTGCGGTGGCCCATCACGCCCGCAAGCAAGCCGGAGAAAAGCTCGCCCCGCTTTTGCTGCGCCGAACGCGCAGCAAACTCGTTTACTTGTTCGTCCACGTTCCCGTCGGCGCACTCGAAGTGGCCGCACTGGTTTTTATGTACAGCGCATGTGTCGCGTCCGGCGGATCGGTGCGCGAGTACACGCTACCCAACGCACAGTTCGCGAGCATGCTGTCCGGATCGCTGCGCGAGTTCGGATCTCCGGCGTCCGCAAAATGGATAATCGACGGACTGCCTACCGGACCAGGTGCGCCGAGTTTGAGCCCATTCGGCGTAAAGACGTTTCCCGACATGGTCTTTCCTCCTTTTGCGATCTCTCCTGGTGAAACTGTTGGCGGAGCGAGGCACCGCCGCTACAGCGCCTCGCCCGGGCACGGGAGAAAACGTGCTTCGCCAATTGCCGGCGCTTCACGTCGCCGGCAAAATCGTTAGACGGCGTCGGCTTCGATTAAATGCCGGTGCTGCGGATCAACTTTTGCGAGCGAATCGTCCTCCCCGCCAGGTCCTCCGAAACGCGGAACGAGTTTGTTGGGAGACTTGCTTAGATCGGTCGCGCCGCGCACTTTTCCCGGGCCGTCGAGATCCTGTGCCCCGAAACCGCGTCCGCGAAAAGTTTCCCGCGGAGTGAAAGCTAGATCCTCGTCGGATGTTGCGGAAAAGGTTTTGTGCAGCTGCAGATAATGCTCCGCATGGTTCCCGTGGGCCACACGCGCTTCTTTGTGCAATCCAGCGATGGTGCGATGCGCTTCGGCTTCATCGCCGGAAGCTGCTTCCGCCAACGACTCGTGGGCAGATTCCAGCCCGGCGTGAATCTTGCCGATCGCGACGTAATGCTGCGCGGATTTTTCGCAATGCTGCAGAAGATGCTTCTTCATTTTTCCGTTCTCCTCTTTGAATTTCCAACCGTGACCGGGATCGCAGCGCTACAAACTCAGCATGGTCGTGCGCGCGCCTTCGTCTGTGTAACCGCGCATGAGATTGCCGCCCGCGTCGTACTCGTTCGTCCACCCGCTTGCGAGTTTCTCAACTCTTGCTGCGCCGCTCGCCCGCTTCGCGAAGAATTCCCCGCCGTCGGATTCTGCGGGCAAGCCAAGACGGACCTTTTCGAGCGCGAGCTCGATCGGGTCTCGGTTTCCCTCCTCGCTCAGCATCGCGCGTACTGCCGGCGAGATTGGCCTTTTCATCTCCGAAGCAATTTCCGCAAAAGACAGCTGCTTCGGTTCGTCCCCGAAAAGTTGTTCCATGAATGGATCGAGCATGATTGCCTCCTCAAAAAGATTCACGACTGAAATTGATGAGCACATTGATTGCACCGCCAACCGCATCCGGGAATCCGGCCAACCGCGGAACTTCCGCAACTTGGACAAACGCGCGCCTGACGCACCACGAAACCGCCGCCGGCAGGCACCACCGGCTGCGGGTGGAAAAAATGCGCGCACTGAATGCACTTGAAGCCGTCCGCGAACGGCCGCGCCGCTACGCAGCGGCAAGCCGGACACTCAAGAGAGTCGAACGCCATTTTGTTCACCTCCTTTGGCGTGAATTGGCTCCACGTGTGGAGCTTCTTCTGAAAGTTCTGCGCGGCGTGGTCGTGCGCGGCGCAGAGCGCTGCGAACTCCTTGTCGAGCACG
>DATJAD010000069.1:0-5455 GCA_035516615.1 Candidatus Acidiferrum sp. | reverse complement strand
GGCCATGTGCGGTGATTCGGATCGCGAAGCGCGGCCTTTAGCGTTGTAAGGAGTACGCGTCAGCAGAATCGGCGCGTGCGAGGCGCCTTTGGGAGTCACAATCACGGTGTACAACTTGACGCCATCGCGCATGGGAATCATCTCGACGCGTTTGGTGTAATCGTAGCTGGATGTCGGCGCTTTGAAGTCAGCCGGGATGTCCGACTCGCTGGGCTTGCCTTGCGCGAAGGACGGCAAACTTGCCAGTAGGAGAGCGAGGGCAACAACAACGGAACGGCAGAATGAGGTCATAGGTTACTTTCGTGGCTCTTCGTGGCCGCGTGGCTGAATTTCATGATTGCGGACCTGAATTTATCACAATTGCCATTCGCGCCCGATAAGCCGGAGTAGCGGAAATCTGCCCGGCGTGATGGTGGCTTGTCCGGTTTCCGCGCTTAGCACGCGCGAGCGTTCGAGGCTGGAACTTTGCGCTTCTTGGGCGTAGAGTCCTTTTGAGTCTGACGCCGGACGAAGTGCGTCGATTGGTATAACGACGAACATGCAATTCGTGGGCAATTTGACAGACACGGATTTGAGCGAGGTGCGGAAAGGCATTCGTTCAAAGACGTTTCTGCGTGCGACGAGCACGGGAATCAAACCCAACCTTGTGTTTCGGTGGTTGGGAGTGGTGATGGCTTTGGCCAGTGCGGCTGCGATATCGCTGGTGGCCGTGATTTCCATCGGATGCTACGGTGCAGTCAAGCTTCTCGGGAAGGTTCGTCCCTTACGCGACGGATACCAATTTCTTTCCGTGAGCTACGACCGGTTCATCGAGCGGCTCGGCGAAAAAGTTCTGCGGGACTCGCGAGATGCGCCTGCGTTGCGGTTGATGGTCTCGTTGAGCCTTAGCGCAGTGCCAATTTTCCTGCTCCAACTGGTTTTGGGGAAACCTCGGCTGCTGCTGGTGATCGCTTTCTATCTTGCGCTGTACGGTCTCAAGTTTGAGCGGTTTGTGAGGATGTTCAGCGCCAAACATTTGGAGGCGCACCGGAAACAGGGCTACTTCTCGGAGAAATACGACAAGGTGTTCGGCCGCTACGTCGAATTCTTCATCGGATATTTGTATGGAAACGTTCCGGAACTGGACCGGACGGCGCATGTGCGTCTGCACCACAGAAAGAACGGCGGGATCGACGACACTGCCTCGACGAGTGGCTACGATCGAACCAGCCGGCTGGATTTTCTTTGGTATCTTGCGGACAACATTTGGACGGTGCTGGGGCTTGCTCCCTACGCTTACTTTAAGGCTGAAGGCGATGAAGAGAACCAGCGACGAATGTTCTGGGGAATGGCGCGGTACTATGTCTACTTCGCGGCTGTGTTTATTTACGATTGGAGAATTGGGATCGCATACGTGCTGGTTCCTCTTCTGTGCATGAACGCCATCACGGCCATCGCTGCATGGGTGCAGCACGCTTTCTATAATCCTGAACGTCCCGACGATTATTTTGCGAATACGGTGACGCTCTTTGATGAGCCGAACTTCATGAACGAGGGCTACCACCTCTGCCATCACCACCGTGCGGGCCTGCATTGGACCGAGATGCCGGCGCATCTGGAGCGGATTCGCGGCAAGATGAGGGAGTCCGGCTCGCTGGTCTTCCGGGACATGGATTTTCTGGAGCTTTTTCTGGAGTTGACGCTGCTGCGCAGAATGGATGTGCTGGCTGAGAAACTTGTGCCGTGGGAGCCGCTGAATCACGAGCAGAGGTTGGCTTTGCTGGCGAAGAGAACCAAGCCAGCGAAAGGCGTCCGGCCTTGGCAGGAACCGACCCATCAGGCCATCTACGATGCAGGCTGACCCGTCCCGAATTCGCAGCCGCCGGTGCATGGCGGTGATAAAGGCCTGACTGCGAATGAAAATTCCCAGCGAAAGACAGGACTCGCGCTTGATGCGCGAGATGTTCAAGACCATCGCGCCGCGCTACGACTTCGTCTCGCGGGCTTTTTCGTATGGCATGGACCGGCATTGGAAGCTGCTCGGCGTGGAGAAGGCGTCGCTCCCGGCTGATGCGAGAGTGTTAGACCTGGCTTGCGGCACGGGCGATTTCTCGCAACTCATGGTTCAGCAACTGCCGCGGGCGCACGTGATTGGAGTGGACCTCACCGAGCCGATGCTGCAGGTGGCGCGCAAGCGCGGGCTGACCGAGACGGTATGCGGTGATGCCGCTTCGCTGCCCTTTGCCGATGGGTCGTTCGATTGCGTTTTCATTGGCTACGGCCTGCGCAATTTCACGAACTTAAAAGCCGCGGTGCAGGAGATCAAGCGCGTCACGCGGCCGGGCGGGATGATGGTGAGCCTGGATTTTTTCCTGCCGGGGAACCGAGTGTTGCGGCGGCTATTTCTCGCTTACATGTATGCGCAGGGGGCGTTCTGGGGGACGCTGCTGCACGGAAATCCGCTCGTCTATACCTACATTCCGAACTCAATCCGGCATTTCGTGTCGGTAGCGGATTTCTCTACGCTGCTGGAGCACTCGGGATACGTGCGAGTCGGGGAGCGCGGTTTCGTCTTCGGCGGGATCGGGCTGCATTGGGCTGTGAGGGGCTAGTTCAAAACGGAGGCCGAAGGTGAACTGCGTGGCTTGGCTCGAAGGACGGCCCGGCTAAAGCACGGGCCCTACGGGGGCTATCGGAGCGGCCAGCCCTTTCGGTTTGTATAGGGCATTTCCTGTGCTTACGGCTTCGGAGTCGCGGACCCGGCAGAGGCCGGTTGGCTTACGAAGCTAATCGATTGCACCGTCGTAATGATTTGGTCGAGTTCAGTCTTAGAACCCGCGCAGAACTCGATCCTCAGTGTTCCTCCATGGACGCTTGTACTAAAAAACGTCTTCAAGATAAGCGCGCCATTTCTGGTTTCGTTGAAGTCAGTCCGGAAGAAAGTATGGCCGCTTATTTCCGTTTCGACAGGTCCAGAGAGCGAGGCTATGCCAAGTCTCTGCCGGATGCCGTCCCCGTCTTTGAGGGACCCTCTTATGCTTTCGGCGCTAAGCGGGTCTGGTCCCGAGGGATACATACTAATGTTCGCGTAGGGAAGTTCGAGGCGCGCGCCGCTTGCCGCGTCAATCGGGGTAGCAAGAAGAAGGATGACTGGGCCCATTACTCTGACTGTTTGAGCTGTCAGAGAACTGCCAAGGGGTTCTGCCCGCACTGTCGCTCCTTTATTTCTTTTTATGATGATTTGCGCGTCCACGGCCGTCCAGCTTTGCGGAAGAGTGTAAGAGAAGCCGAAGAAATCATTGCGATATAGGCTTCCCGACATGGTGCTCTTGAGCAACGGATCAGTTGAAACATAGGTGTAAGGGTCGTGGTACGGCGGAGGAATTTTCGCCGTCACCATAGCGCTTGGCTTTGTCTCCGGTGTTACTTCCTGTGGATACGCCGCTGTCTGAGTGAGCACAACAGAAAGACAAAGAAAGCGCAGCAGTCCGGTGCAGGGTGTCACCGACATTCTCCTCCGACATCCTCAGAAGGTATAAGCTCGCATTTTACTCTCAAGTTTAGTTTGGTAGAACACTAACTTCAAAGCCCCTCGCTAGGCGCGCCGAGCTAAATCCTCGTGAGCCGGGTTACGGGATAGGCGTTCTGGCCGGATCAAACATAGAAGACAGAGCGATTCCTCACTTCGTTCGAAATGACGCAGGGGACACTTTTTCCGCAAACCGTGAAGCGCGAGAGGTCTTGTTGCTGGAAGGGAGAAACCGGCCGGTTACGATCGGAAAGCCGCCGGCCGGATTCTCATTAAGACTAGTGCAGGTGATAGTTCACGTAGACGGTCATCTGAATGGAAACGGGCTGGCCATTCAGGAGCGTCGGTTGATACTTCCACTGCGTCACGGCCTGCAGCGCGGAGGCAAGCAGCAGCGCGGGGCCGTCGATCACGTGGGCCTGCACGACATTGCCTTGTTCGTCGATGATCGCTTCAATGCGCACCGTGCCTTGTACATGCGCGGCGCGGGCGATCGGCGGATAAACCGGATCGCTCTGAAATATTGCACGCGGCGGCTTAACCTGGCCGCCCACTTGCACAATGCGCTTCGTAGGAGGGGGCGGAGCGGGCGACGCGAATGTGGACTTGGCCGCTCCTCCGATGATTCCGCCCAGCACGCCACCAGCCGAGCCTCCCGGAATTCCACCCGGCACTCCGCCAATGACGCCGTCCGCGGACGTGTCCGGCGGATTTGGGGCTTCTTTGAGCATGGCAATTTTCTTAGGGATCGCAACGGGAGACATCAGCTTACCGGCCTTCAGGAGTTTCTCTGTAGGTGCCGACCTTACGATTTTCTGGGCGGCCGGAGGGGCAGGCGGGGGCGGGGGCGGTGGCCCAACCAGAAATGTTGTCGTGAAGCCCCGGAGATCGAGCGACTGGGTGTAATAGAGCGGGATCAGGACCACTATCGTGACGATTATGATGTGCAGAACCAGCGACACGCCCCAGTCCAGGGGGCTCCGGCGCGCGGGCTTGCAAAACGGGGTTTCGAGCATGGCGGCAACAAAACGATCATTGGCGCGCGTCTGCTCGAGATCGGTACTACTTGGGGGCTCGAACTTTCGCCGGGGAAGGATGGGCGGCGGCATCGGCAGAGTATGCGTTACCATGGTAATTGCCTCCTCAACTGCGTTTCGAGCTCCGGTTCCGCCCTCGGGCGCCAAATGCATCGCCAACGGGGGAATCACCTAGCAGTCCCATATAGCTACAGACAACTATGGGCTGCGGCGACGCACGTCACTGTTCCGTGTGACAAACGTCACATGGGGGTCTGGATTGACCCTCGCTGGACGGCAGCAAACTCCGGGGGCGGCTTTACGGCTTGCGGATAAGATCACACATGTCGTCATGCGCGGGATTTTCTGGGGGAACTTTCGAAGTAGAGAGACTCGGCGAGGTTTGATTCAACGGGCGAAGGGAAACTGACTCGCCACGTAGTTTTCCGCTTGATTGACCGGGGCTGCGAATGTGGTGCTATACTCCTCGACAACGGCATTTATAATTTCATACGCGCAGCCGGGAGATACTAACTTTCATAACGGATGGGGCAACGGTAGCGCTCCGTCTCGAATCTGGATTAGTAGGATTCATAATTTCTATAGATTTATAAGAGGCCGGTATGGCACGCCATCCTAATTCTTTACCTCGAGGAACTTCTCCGGGGATTTCTGAATCGCCGCAGCAACGCCCGACGGTACTTTCGCGTTCGCCCGAGACGAATGTGGGATCGTTTTGGGACATGCTGGTGATCCGGTTGATATTTGCGGTCGTGTGCATCGCTGCGGGGTATCACTTCCAGCCGTTCCATCTCACGAAACTGTTGGCTTCGCTGGCGGGATTGCTGTTCGCTGTGGCCGTGATTTTGTTTGAAGTGAGGCTGAGGCGGGCTAGCTTGCGGCGGTTGATTGGCGCGGCGATCGGGTCGAT
>DATJAD010000068.1:0-28220 GCA_035516615.1 Candidatus Acidiferrum sp. | reverse complement strand
GAACAACCTCATCGGTTTCACCACGCGGCCGATCCAGGAGCACTCTTCGCGCTTTGCCGCCGATCTTGCCAAGCGGCAGAACATTCCCATCTTCCACGTCAACGCCGAGGATCCCGATGCGGTGGTGCGCGTGGGCCGCATCGCCGCGGAATATCGCGCGACGTTCGGCAGCGACGTGGTGGTGGACCTGATCGGCTATCGCCGCCACGGCCACAGCGAAGTGGACGATCCCACGATCACGCAGCCGCTTCTCTACGCAAGCATCAAGGAACATCCGCCGCTCTGGAAGATTTATGCGGTGCACGCCGGTTTGGATCCCACGCAAACCGTGGATGCGGTGCGCGCGGAGTACGAGGAAGAGCAGACGAAAGCCGGCCAGCTCAAGAAAGCTCCGCACCTGCGCAAGCTGCCGGAATACTGGTCGGCATTTCATCGCGGAGCATTCCGACCCGAATATGAAGCGGACACGGGCGTTTCGCTCAAAACGCTCGCAGAGATTACCGATAGTCTCGTTCGGGTTCCGGCCAACTTTCACCTTCACGCGAAGATTGCGAAACTGCTGGAGCAGCGCGCGGAGATGGGCCACGGAAAGCGCACCGTGGATTATGGATTCGCGGAGGCCCTAGCTTTTGGCACGCTTCTTTCCGAGGGCACGCCGGTGCGCCTCGTGGGACAAGATTCGCAGCGCGGGACGTTCAACCAGCGCCACGCGGTTCTGGTGGATACGGAGACGGAATGGGAATACGTTCCTCTCGCTTCCATCGCTCATTCCGCGGAAGCGCAGCCTTTTTGCGAGATCTACAATTCCGCGCTATCGGAAGCGGGCTGCCTCGGCTTCGAGTACGGCTTCAGCCGCGACTATCCCGAGGCGCTGGTGATGTGGGAAGCGCAATTCGGCGATTTCGCCAACGGCGCGCAGGTGATCACGGATCAGTTCATCAGCGCCGGAGAAGATAAGTGGGATTTGCCCTCGGGCGTTGTCTTGCTTCTTCCGCACGGCTACGAAGGCCAGGGGCCGGAGCATTCCAGCGCGCGCATCGAGCGATTTTTGCAGCTTGCCGCGGAAGAAAACATGCAGATTTGCCAGCCTTCCTCGGCGGCGCAATATTTTCATTTGCTCCGGCGCCAGGCGCGGCGCCCTTGGCGCAAACCGCTCGTGGTATTCACCCCAAAGAGCATGCTGCGCCATCCGGACGCTTCCTCACCCATCGCGGAATTTACGCGCCCGCGGTTTCACCCCATCGTTCCGGACACAGAAGTTACGAATGCTCGCCGTATCCTGATCGCCAGCGGCAAAGTCGGCCACGAGCTGCGCGCCGAGCGCCGCCGCAGAAAAGACTCCACCACGGCAATCCTTTTTCTCGATCAGCTCTATCCGCTGCCTCGCCCAGAGATCAACGCGCTGCTCGATGCGCATCCCAATGCGCGTGAAATCGTGTGGGTCCAGGAGGAGCCGCGCAACATGGGGCCGTTTTTCTACGTTATGCCACGCCTGATGCAGATCGCCCAAGCCCGCGGACTCAGCCTGCGCTCGGTCAAGCGCTCCGCCAGCGCCAGCCCCGCGACAGGATCGGCGAAGGCCCATGAAATGGAACAGAAAACGCTCCTAGCGCTTGCCTTTACGACGGCGGCGGGTGCGTGAGCGGCTTTTCTCCGCGCAGGATTTGTTCATCGCGCGTTCACATGAATGTAAACCTCCCGTTAACGAATGTTTGCCACACTTCGGGCGTGTTACGGCCCGTTCATGGTGCCTCTAACTCGTCCACGAGCTACCGCAGCGCCCCCGGGTACGCTACACTGCCCTCAAGCCGGCGGGCGGTACGCTTGAACTTCTCTGCAGGTGACCGCAGAACCGTCAATATGAAACGCATCCTGATTATCGAAGACGACCGCGATATCGTCGAACTGGTACGCTACAACCTGACCAACGAGGGTTTTCAGGTCAGCGCCGCATACGATGGCGGCACGGGCCTGGCAACGCTGAAGAAATCACCTCCCGATCTGCTGCTGCTCGATCTGATGCTTCCGAAGCTTTCCGGGCTGGATATCTGCCGGGAGGTTCGCAAGGATGAATCGCTCAGCCGCTTGCCCATTCTGATGCTCACAGCGCGCGGCGAGGAAGCCGACCGCGTGGTGGGACTCGAGATGGGAGCGGACGATTACGTGGTGAAGCCGTTCAGCCCGCGCGAATTGATCGCCCGGGTGAAGGCGCTGCTTCGCCGCGCAGAGCCGCCGGCGGAAGCGCCGCGGGTGATCGAAGTGGGCAGGCTGGCGATCGATCCGGCGTCCTATCGCGTGAGTCAAAGCGGGAAAGCTGTGCCGCTCAGCACGCTCGAATTCCGGCTGCTCTACTATCTTGCTTCGCGCCCCAACCGGGTGTTTACGCGGGATCAACTGTTGGATGCCGTGTGGGGAACGGATCGCTTCGTGACGCCGCGCAGCGTGGACGTGTACGTGCGCCGGCTGCGGGAAAAAATCGAAGCGGACCCGGAGAATCCCGCGCACCTGAAGACGGTGCGGGGCGCGGGGTATTTGTTCGAAACTCGTGCGGCTTAATCTCTTCTGGAAACTCGCGCTGGCGTTTTTCGCGCTGCTCGTGGGCGTGCTGCTCGCGGTGGATTTCTTCGCGGAACGCGCGCTCCGCCGCGATTATGAGCGGGCAGGTTTCGAGGAACTCATCGCCATCGCGCGCATCGCGCAGGCGCACCCGCCGCAACTCAGTTCGTATTCTCCCTTAAAACCCGAAGAAACGGCCGCGCTGCAAACGTGGGTGCGCGAGATGGCGGCAAGCGGCGCTCGCGTCGCGGTGATTGCGGCAGACGGCAGCGTGATTGCGGATTCGCAAACAAGCTTGCAGACGAGGGAGACCCTCGCGAAACGACCGGAAGTGGCAGAGGCCATGGAGCGCGGAGAAGGCCGCTCCGCCCGGCCGGGGGACGCGGCAGGGAGCGACCAGCTCTATTACGCGGTGCGGCAGTACGACGCCGCCGGGCAGCCGTACGCGCTGCGGTTCGCGGCACCCGAACAGACTGTGGACGAGGTGTTGTGGTCGTTTCGCAAAAGATTGTGGATTGCATCGCTTCTGATTTTGCTGCTGGCAAGCGCTGCGACCTTGCTGGTTTCCAGGAAATTCTCAGGGCGAGTGGAGCGTTTGACGGAGTTTTCAAAACGCGTGGCCGAAGGAGATTTCCGGCCGCAAGCGCCGGAAGGTTCGGGGGACGCACTCGACGCGTTGAGCCGCTCGCTCAACCAGACGGCGGCGCGGCTGGACAGCACGATTCGAACCCTCGTCGAGGAGCGCAATCTTTCTTCGGCGATTCTGGGAAGCATGGTGGAAGGCGTCCTGGTGGTGAATGGGGCGGAACGTGTGGCCTTCGCGAATCCGGGGTTTGCCGAAATTCTGGGGAGCGATCTTCCGCCGCGGCCGGGGAGCGCGCTGGTGGAAGTGGTACGGCAGACGGAGCTGATCGAAGCAGCGAGAAAGGTGCTTGCCGGCGAAACGAAGGTGGAATCGGAGATCGTCACGGGGACGTTGCGGCCGAGGCATTTTGCGGCGACGGTGGCCGCGGTTCGAACCACGGAGGCGAACGGCGCGGTGATCGTGCTGCACGACATCACGGATTTGAGGAAACTGGAGCGGGTGCGGCGGGATTTCGTGGCTAACGTTTCGCACGAGTTTCGGACGCCGCTGACTGCGATCCAGGGATTCGCGGAGACGCTTCTCGGCGGGGCCATGAACGATGAAAAGAACCGCCGGCGGTTTTTGGAGATCATTCTCGAGCATGCGCGGAGACTCGGACGCTTGACCGAAGACTTGCTGATGCTCTCGAAGATGGATGCTGAACGGCTGGAGCTGGAAATCCGGCGGCTGCCGGTGGCACAGCTGGTGGATAGTTGCATGGAAACATCGCGGCCGAGAGCGAAAGAAAAGAATCTTAAACTGTCCGTTGATGTGGCTTCCAAAGTGCCGGATATCGCGGGCGATCGGCGGCGATTGACGGAAGTTTTGCAGAATCTGCTCGACAATGCCATGCAATATACCCCGAGTGGCGGAAAGATCACGGTCAGCGCGGAAAACATGGAGAACGAAGTCGTCTTGGCAGTGGCGGATACGGGAATCGGAATACCAGAAACGGACCACCCGCGCATTTTCGAGCGATTCTACCGTGTGGACGTGGCGCGTTCACGGGAAGTGGGCGGCACGGGGCTGGGGCTTTCGATCGCCAAGCATCTGGTGGAGGCGCATGGCGGTCGCATCTGGGTCAAGAGCGAAGTGGGGAATGGATCCACCTTTTATTTCACAGTGCCGGTCTTCGATCCGGAACGGGTAATGACGCGGGGCGCCGGCGACGCGGTTCGGGCACAGTAGCCCGCCGCGCGCAGGACTTTTTCAACTTATTCATATTCATTTGACGAGCGCGTAACCCGGTTCTGTATCAATGTCGCTTACGAGCGGAGGTGTGTGACGACCAGCTTCGCTCGGGAAGGGGAATCATGGCTGCTACCGCGGGTCTGACGGAGACAGTGCTCTACGACACGCTGGTGAATTACCTGATTGCGATGGCCCGGACGGTCGAAGGAGCCATGAATCGCGCGCTGGACGCGATCGTCAGCAAGGACAGCCCGAGGACGGCCTCGTTGCCCGGCGAAGTCTTCCTGCTGGAGCCGCGGATCAACGAGATGGAAGTGGTGATTGACGAACACGCGATCCGGCTGCTGAGGCGCGGAGGTTTTTCGGACGACGAAATGCGCCTGATCGTGGCGGCGCTGAAGATCACCAACGACCTGGAGCGAATCGGCGATCTGGCGGTGAACCTGGCCCAGTGCGTCACCTCCTTGAGGGAGATGCCGTCGGCGGAATTGCCGGACGAGCTGGAACCGATGACAGCGGCCGTGCGCGGCATGGTGGGAGGAAGCCTGGGAGCGCTGATCTTCCGCAATGCGGAGATGGCCTCGCAGGTTCTGCAGTGCGATGACGTGGTGGACCAGTATCGCGACCGCATCTTCGAGAAACTTCTCGACCGCATGACACAGCAGGCGGAACATGTGAGCCCGGGGATGCAGTACATCCTGGCGACGCGGCACCTGGAGCGGATTGCGGATCACGCGACGAACATCGCCGAAGACATCATTTTTTGGGTGCGCGGATTGGATGTGCGGCACGGAAGAGGCTTGGTGTTGCGTCCGGGCGACTCGAAGAACACGCCAGGAGAGGCCCCGCAGGTCACGGAGAATTCACAGACCCTTCATTCGGCAGTGAATGCGGTCTGCGATGCTAAGGACGTTTGATCTTCTGAGAGAACCCACCCCGGGGATCGCTGCACCCCTGGCAGCGATCCCCACTCCCCCTTACTTTTGAGATCTGGCCAGGATTATATTGGCCTGAAGGTAGACCGGACCGAGGTGCGTACTTTCCCGGGATCTTGAAGGAAAAGCCGGACATCGGTGCTTTGGGTGATCGGCATTTTCAAGCGGCCAGGCCATTAAAAAGAGGCTTGCATGTCCTTTCGTGCGCGACTCGTCCCCACCTGTGGTTGATGCCCCTTCGGGACCTCTAAACTCCGGCAAGTTAACAACTTCCCTGTGGCGGACGCATCCTGTTACAGGATATTCACATTGAGTTGACGTGGCAGTAAGACGCCGCCGCTACTTTCGGCGCGGGGTAAGTTCGCACACATTCCGTTAGCTTTCGAAACTGCAGCAAAAAGAGAGAGGCGATGAGAAAACTAGCAACAGTGATTTTTTCGTTTTTCCTAATCATGGGCGTGGCCTTCGCGGATTCTTCGAAGGACGCCAACCCCAAACCTGCGGAACCTGCAAAGCCCAAGGCCGCGAAGAAGCCTGCGGCCGTAGATGCGGCAGCGATCGCCGCGGAACTCGAAGAGCTGCGACAGACCATGCAATCGCAGCAGGAAGAGATCCAGCAACTGAAAGACGCGCTGGCCAAGCGTGATCAGCAAATTGACGAAGCCCGCGAGACTGCGGCTTCAGCGAACGCGCATGCCACCGAGGCGGCCGCCAAAGCTTCCGAGGCGATTACCTCTTCGGCGAAGGCGGAAACATCCACGGCGGTATTGAACACGACGGTGGCTGACCTCAAGGCCAGCAACGACGCTCTCAAAGGCGAAGTTTCCGGTGCAGGCAGCCCCGGAGCCGAGGAAGCACCGGCATCCATCCACATCAAGGGAATCACAATCACGCCCGGTGGATTCATAGCGGCAGAATCGGTCTACCGAACTCGGGCGACAAGCTCGGATATCAATACCCCGTTTACCAACATTCCGTTTCCCGGAAACGGTCTAAGCAAGGAGTCCGAGTTCAACGGCACCGGCCGTCAGTCACGCTTGAGCTTCCTCTTTCAAGGGAAAGCCGATAACGTGGCGATGACCGGCTATTATGAATTGGATTGGTTGGGCGCTTGCGCCACATCAAATAACCGGCAAAGCAACAGTTATTGCATGCGGCAAAGACAGATTTGGGGCCAGGCGGCTCTACCGAGCGGTTGGACCTTCACCGGCGGCCAGATGTGGAGCTTGGCCACGGAAACGAGCAAGGGATTGGATAACCGCACGGAAATCCTGCCGATGACGATTGATCCACAGTATAGCGTCGGCTTCACCTGGGCGCGGCAGTACGGGTTCCGCGTCACGAAGAACTTCGACAACAAGTTCTGGCTCGGAGCATCGGTTGAGGGCCCACAGGTCACGCTAACCGCACACAACGTTCCGACGGCACTCTATGCTTTGGCTCCCGGCAATGGCGGTGGATTGTACAACGGTACGGATAGTACAGGATATTCTGTCAATGCCTCACCTGACTTCATCCTGAAGGCTGCGTTTGAGCCCGGATGGGGTCACTACGAAGTCTTCGGAATTCTCAGCAACTTCCGCGCGCGGATTTATCCGTGCGATCTGGCTGCCGGATCACTGACGCCTCCCGCGGATTGCGCAGGTGCACCGGCCAGCACGGGCGCTTTCAACGACACCCGGACCGGCGGCGGCATCGGCGTGAACCTGCGCATGCCCCTGGTTGCCAAGAAAGTTAGCCTTGGTTTGCACTTCCTCGGCGGCGATGGCGTCGGGCGGTATAGCTCGGCACAGCTGAAAGACGTCACTGCGCGGCCCGATGGCACCCTTGCCCCGATTCGCGGCGGCTCTTTCCTCGGCACGTTGGAATTGCACCCCAGCCCGAAGTTCGATCTTTATTTCAACTACGGCGTGGAATACGCGGCCCGCGCTGCGTACACCTACACCAATCTTGCGGATGCCACGGTTGCGGTCGGATATGGCTCTCCGCTCTTCAACCAGTCTGGTTGCGAAGCGCCTGAAGCGGCTCCGACGCCGGGCACCGTGAATGCGCCGGCTTCCGCGGGAGGATGCACGGGCGACCTTCGTAACGTCCAGGAATATACTGTCGGCTTCTGGCACCACATTTACCATAGCAGCGCGAAGGGCGAGCTTCGCTGGGGTATGCAGTATTCGTACATTTCCAACGCGACCTGGTCAGGAAACAACAACACGCCGACAGATCCGGGCGTGAACGGCAAGTCCAACGACAACATGGTGTTTACTTCGTTCCGCTACTACATTCCGTAGTTGAATGCCCGTGGCGTAGCGCAGTTTTCATCATTGAAATAGGAGGGCGGCACCGAAAGGAGCCGCCCTTTTCTTTTGCAAAAGGTGCTGCATCCTCTTGCCGGCGAGGCCGCACTTCACGTGTCTGCCAGGCAATCCGCTGACAGCATGATAGTTATGAGATTCAACGAACTCTGAAGCGATTGTAACAATTCCGTAACACGCATCTCAGAGACTCCCTTAACGGGTACCAACTCCACAACCGATTGAACGGAGAATACGATGAAAAGATTTGCTGTGATTACTCTCTTTGCGATGGCGCTGGCGACCGTCTTTTCCACTGGCGATTCCAAAGCGGCCACCAGCCTGACCGGTGCCGGCAGCACATGGGTCTATCCCTTAGTGGCCAAATGGTCTGCCGAGTATCAGAAGCTAACTGGCACGGAAATCAACTACCAGTCAATTGGTTCGGGCGGCGGGATAGCCCAGATTAAGGCAGGCACGGTGGCTTTCGGCGCCAGCGATATGCCGCTCAAGCCCGAAGACTTGAAGGCAGCGGGATTGATCCAGTTCCCCACCGCAGTAGCCGGTGCAGCCATGGGTTACAACATCCCCGGCGTGAAACCGGGCGAGCTCATTCTCAGCGGCCCCGTCGTCGCCGACATCTACCTCGGTAAAATCAAAAAATGGAATGACCCAGCTCTCACCAAACTCAACCCAGATTTGAAACTGCCTGACATGGCCATTACTGTCGTGCACCGTTCCGATGGCTCCGGCACGACTTTTACGTTCACTGACTATCTGTGTAAAGTCAGCCCGGAATGGAAGGAAAAGATCGGCGAAAATACCTCGGTGGCTTGGCCCACGGGAGTCGGCGGCAAGGGGAGCGAGGGCGTGGCCTCCTACGTGCAGCGCATCCCTGGCTCGATTGGCTACGTCGAGTATGCCTACCTCTTGGAGACTCACGAGGCCTACTCGCGCATGATCAACAGCGACGGCAAGGTCGTCAGCCCCAGCCTCAAAGGCTTCCAGGACGCCGCGGGCCACGTGGACTTCACCAAGGCACAAGACTTCTACGTGATCCTGACCGACAAACCCGGGCCAGAGACTTGGCCTATTTCTGGCTGCACCTGGCAAATCCTGCGCAAGAATGCGCCCAAAGAAACCAATATGGAAGTGATGAAGTTCTTCGATTGGGGGTTCGAGCACGGGCAGAATATGGCCGAGTCAATCGCGTTCGGTCCACTGCCGCCGAGCACTGTCCAAGCCATCAAGAACTATTGGAAAACCGAACTTGGCTACGGTCTGTGATACGCTGGCGCCGATTGCGTGACTTTTCACGATAAGGGAAACCCATGAATGGTACGGACGCAGCGGTACGGACCGAGATGGGGCCCGTTTCCGAGGAACCTAAATCGTCCGATAGGCCATGGCGCCTGTCGGGCGATTTTCTGTTCCACAAGGCGGCGGTGTTCGGAGCGTTCCTGGCAGCAGCGGCACTCTTTGCCACCGTCATCGCAATTACTTATGACAGTTGGACCTCCATCCAAACATTCGGCGTTTGGAGGTTTATCAAATCGAGCGAATGGAATCCGGTTACCCAAACTTTTGGAGCCTTTCCATTCATCATCGGCACGCTGGTCAGCTCTGCCATCGCGATGGTCCTGGGCGTGCCGATCAGCTTTGGGATCGCAGTATTCATCGCGGAGATCGCCCCGGCTTGGATCAAGAGGCCCGTCGCCGGGGCGATCGAACTGCTGGCGGCCATCCCCAGCATCGTTTACGGTTTGTGGGGACTTTTGGTGTTCGCCCCGGTCTTTGCGAATGCGGAACCGTGGATCAACGACAAGTTTGGAGCAATTCCCGGGATCGGACTATTGTTCCAGGGCCCGCCAATGGGGATTGGCATGCTGACCGCCGGGATCGTCTTGGCGATCATGGTCTTGCCGTACATATCGTCAATCATGCGCGATGTTTTCCTGGTTGTGCCTTCGTCGTTGCGTGAATCGGCATATGCCATGGGGGCCACGACGTGGGAGGTGGCCTGGAATATCATCCTTCCCTACACCCGTTCGGCGGTAATCGGAGGCATTTTTTTGGGGTTGGGGCGCGCGCTGGGTGAAACCATGGCCGTAACTTTTGTGATCGGCAACAGCAACGTGTTGTCGGCGAGCCTGTTGATGCCCGGTGCGACCATTCCCTCAGTCCTCGCCAACGAGTTCACCGAGGCCACGACCAAGCTATATCTCTCTTCGCTGATTTACTTGGGCTTGATTCTGATCGCGGTCACTTTAGTCGTGCGTTTTCTCGCGGTGCTGTTGATACGCCACCTCGGGCGCCATGAGGGAGCGTCGACGTGAGGAGCGTGCTTGCAAGGCGTCATGTTGTGGACGTGGTGAGCAAAATCCTCATGGGCGCGGCGACGGCCATCGGGGTGTTCTTCCTGTTTTGGATTATCTGGACGACGCTGCATTTCGGTATTTCCGGGATGCACTGGGATCTGTTCACCAAAGACACGCCGCCGCCCGGCACCAACGCATTCGGTTTGCGCAATGCCTTCGTCGGAAGTCTGATTCTGTTGGCACTGTCCCTGATCATCGGAGTGCCTGTTGGTCTGATGGGAGGCACATGGTTGGCGGAATATGGCTTTCACAGCAGGACTGCCAACGCAGTGCGTTTCATCAACGACATCATGCTCAGTGCGCCGTCAATCGAGATTGGCTTGTTTGCCTATGCTATCGTAGTTGCTCCGACGGGGCACTTTTCGGCGTTTGCCGGCAGTGTCGCCTTGGCGGTTTTGATGATCCCGATTATTGTACGCACGACCGATGAAATGCTCAGTTTGGTTGCCGGCGACATGCGTGAAGCTGCCATCGCCTTGGGAGCGCCGACTTGGGTTGTAATCACCAAAGTGACTTGGAAGGCTGCTCGCGCGGGCATCCTTACCGGCGTATTGATCGGTTTGGCACGCATCACCGGCGAGACGGCCCCACTACTGTTCACCGCGCTAAACAACCAGTTCTTCTCAGCTGATTTGTTCCACCCGATCGCAAATCTTCCGGTGGTGATCTTCCAATTCGCATTAAGCCCCTACGCGAACTGGCAGCAAATGGCCTGGGCGGCAGCCTTCATCACGGTCATGTTCGTGCTTGTCCTCAGTCTTGTAGCGCGTTGGTTTCTTGGCAAGGTTCAGGTGCCTAAATGACTCCCGATCAGCCGGAGGGTTTACCAATGGTGACTGTTCCCATTTCTGTCCGATCGGGGGACACTGGACAAAAGGCGAGCGCGGCCCAGGTACCGGTGAAGATCGCGGCGCGTAACTTGAACTTCTACTACGGCAAGTTCCATGCCATCAAGAATGTCAACGTCGAAATCCGCCAAAATAGGGTCACAGCCTTCATCGGACCGTCGGGCTGCGGTAAGTCCACGCTTTTGCGGATTTTCAACCGCATGTACGATCTTTACCCCCGTCAGCGCGCGGAGGGCGAGGTCATCCTCGACGGCGAAAACATCCTGGCCTCGAAAAGCAGTGGCAAACTGCGGGCCAAAGTTGGAATGGTCTTTCAAAAGCCGACGCCCTTCCCAATGTCAATCCACGAAAACATCGCGTTCGGCATCCGGCTCTATGAAAATTTGGGACGCTCGGAAATGGACGACCGCGTCCAACACGCTCTGACCAATGCGGGCCTGTGGGATGAGGTGAAGGGCAAGCTCAGCCAATCCGGGCTTGGGCTGTCGGGCGGCCAGCAGCAGAGGCTATGCATCGCCAGAGCGCTGGCGGTGAATCCCGAGGTGCTGCTACTGGACGAGCCCTGCTCGGCACTGGACCCCATCAGTACTGCCAAGATCGAGGAACTGCTCGTGCAGTTGAAGGATTTGTGCACCATCGCAATGGTCACTCACAACATGCAACAGGCTGCTCGCGCCAGCGACTACACTGCGTTCATGCTGGAAGGGACTCTGATCGAGTATAGTGAGACGTCAGCTCTCTTTACCACTCCGAAGGATCCTCGCACGGAAGCTTATATTACCGGCCGGTTCGGATGATGGAAGCTCAGCCACGGACCTGCATGCTGTTCTTCAGGGCTCGTTTGCGGGCCGTGGAGCTTTTGGTCGTAGTATGGGGCGAGAAATAGGAATGCTGCTCACGCATGGAAGGAATTGAGGTCTCATGGAACGCCACTTCGAGCACGATATTGAACAGTTGAAAGAGCGGCTGCTCTGGATGGGCAGCCTTGCGGAGCGCTCTGTGCATCAGGCTGTGCACGCGGTGCTCGACTCCGATGAACAGATCGCCAAGCAGGTTCTGGACGAGGAAGACGCCATCAACGAGTTGCAAATCGAAATTGACGACCGGGTCGTACAGCTTCTCGCGCTCCATCAATTGATGGCCGTGGACCTGAGGTTCGTGCTGGCGGTCTCGCGCATCAACAACGACCTCGAGCGCATCGGCGACCAGGCCGTGAACATCGCGCAGGGCGCATTGCGCATCCTGCGGCATCCGCGCGTGAAGCCCTACGTGGACCTGCCGCGCATGAGCGAACTCGCTGAAGGCATGGTGCGCGACGCGCTGAACGCCGTGGTGCGGCATGACGTGGAACTGGCCCAAAAGGTGCTGGCCAGCGACGACAGCGTGGACCACTACCGCGACCAGATTTTCCGCGAGCTGCTGACTTACATGATGGGCGATTCAAGCGTGGTATTCCCTGCGTTCGAACTGATCCTCGTGGCCAAGAATCTCGAGCGCATCGGCGATCACGCCACCAATATCGCCGAGGACGTCATTTACATCGTGCAGGGCAAGGACGTCCGGCACCCTACTGTTGACCGCCGCTAGCCCCGCTGACTTTTCTCCGGGAAAAACAAAAGCAATCCTGCCACAAGGAACGCAGCGAGGCTTGCGTAGCCTCCCGCAGTGCGGTCGGGTGTCCTTGCGAATCGAATGACCACGCGCGAGGTGCCTGGCGGGAGAGTCAGGTACATCGCGGCGGTGCCTTCTTTGTGGAGGGGCGCAACCCGAGTGCCGTTCAGGGTGACGCGCCACGCTGGATAATCCAGAAGGCGAATGGCAAGCCGCACGGGCTCCCTTGCGTCTACCACGAGCTGGCGATCCTCCGCGGTCCAGCGTTCCACGTGAAACTTGGCGTCAGGCAGTGATTTGGACGCTGGATTGGCAGGCAGAAGTTTGGCCTCAGGCTGACTCTGGGGAAGGTCCAGGTGATCGTCGCCGCGCGGATCGTATTCGTCGGTGCCTTCAAACCCTTGGCCCTGCGTGATCGCGTCCTGGACGGACGAGAAATCGCCCTGATCCCACCATCCCGTTGCGCCCAGGTACGTTCCGGTCCCCCCGAGCGCTGCGAAGATGATGCACGCCCAGATCCAGTATCGCCGGCGCTTCACCAGGGCAACTGCGCAGAAAACCGGAAAAGCCAGCGCCAGAACAGACATCCAACGCCACGGAAATTGTACGAAGCGCAGTTCGGGCAGGACATTCCACAAAGGGGCAGCGAAAGGGCACATCAGAAGTGCGGAAAAGCCAGCGAGCGCCAGAAGCGCCTGCCAGGGCGGAGCGGCTTTTCTCCGGTTTTGATTCTCCGGGACGGCACGGAGCCGTCGCCATGCGGCAAGAACCGCGCAAAAAATCATGAACATCAGTAGCAGCGCTACCGAAGACGCGAGAAAATTGAAGGCGTTGTGGTCCGGGTCGTTGATGCTGGTGAACAGAAAATTATCCGCGGGCGCCAGGCCGCTCGACAAAGCCTGGCCGATGTTCACCCAGCGCTCCTCGTAGCGTGCCGGAATCAGATAGCACGCGCACATCCCAAAACCCAGAGCGAGGCCCGACGCGCCGCGGACCAGCGGCAGCCAGGATTTTTGGTTGAAGGCTGCCCAGGCAAAAACAAAAGCTACGGCATAGCTGGCGATGACTCCGGCGGGAGCGTTGGCCAGCCAGGCACCCGCAAAGCCGAGAGCGAAAAAGACGATCTGTTTTCGCGTGGACTGGCTCGTTCCGTTTAGCCATCCGCAAAGATTCAGGCATGCCAACAAGAGCAGCGGATAAAAGGCAACCGCCAAAAGTTCGGCGTAGTCGCTGCGCAAATAGATGATCAGCAAAGAATTCGGATTTGCGGCATAGAACGCCGCGCCAAGAAGCGCCGCCCGGTGCGGCGCGAACCCGCGCACAAGCGCATAAGCCGAGATTCCGGCAAAGGTCTGCACCAGGAAGATGAAAATGGACGCCACGGCCGTCCACGGAAAAATGATCCCCAGGAATGCTCCGAGCATTCGGGAAAGCGGAGGATAAAAAATGTATCGCGGTTCGCCGTAGCCGTAGTTGGCCCACTCCGACCAGCGCGGGAAGAGAATCCCCTCTTTCCATTGGTACGCTGCATCCATCCAGGAGGAGGCGTGAAATTCAATGTCATGGCCCGATGCATTCCCAAAAAAGAAGAACGGCGAGATGATCGCGGCGGAAATGACCAGGGAAACGAGCGCAGCCGGCAACCACTGCGAATGCAAAAAGCGGCGAGCAAAAGGGTGAAAGGATTCCGTCATCGCGATGTCACGGAATTGTAACCGCGCCACAACACAAATGGGGACTTGAATTCGGCCCTATTCCGTCTTCGCCTGACTGGGCCATAATACACGCGGCCATGGCGACCACGGAATCAGTTACAGCCGTTGAACCGATCATCGAGGCTCGGAAGCTCGAGAAATTTTATCGGCAGGCGGACGGCACGCGCGTCCAGGTGATCTCTCCAACGGACTTGGCCGTGTATCCGGGGCAAATTATCGCGCTGCTGGGACCCTCGGGATGCGGAAAGTCCACGCTGCTGCGTATGTTGACCGGACTTTCGCCTTCCTCTGCTGGCGGCGTCTACTGGCACGGTCAGCCGGTCCACGGCGAAACTCCTAACGTCGCCATTGTCTTTCAGAGCTTTGCGCTCTTTCCGTGGCTCACAGTACTCGACAATGTGGAGGCTCCGCTCGAAGCCCGCGGAATGCCTCCGATTGACCGCCACAAACGCGCGCTCAAGATCATTGATGCGGTTGGCCTGGACGGATTCGAGTCCGCGTATCCGAAAGAGCTTTCCGGCGGCATGAAGCAGCGCGTGGGAGTGGCGCGCGCATTGGTGGTCGAGCCGGAAGTCCTGTTCATGGATGAACCGTTCTCGGCGCTGGACGTGCTGACGGCGGAGACGCTGCGCGGAGAAATCCTGGAGCTGTGGCTGGAGAAGAAAATTCCCACGCGCGCGATTTTCATCGTGACCCACAACATTGAGGAAGCCGTGGAGCTTGCCGACCGAATTCTTGTGCTGGGGAAAAATCCTGCCCGCATCCGCGCCGATCTCTCCGTGGGAATACCGCAGCCGCGCGACCGCAAAGCCACCGCATTCGTCGAGTTGGTGGATGCGATTTATAAGGTGCTGACGCGGCCGGACATGGAAGAAAGAGTCACCGTCCCGGCTGCAAGTCCGGGCGGCGCCGTACCGAAGAAGGCCATCATGCTGCCGCACACGCGGCCCGGCGGCCTCGCGGGTTTGCTCGAGATTGTGGTGGATCAGGGCGGCCGCACGGATTTGCCGAAGCTCGCCGATGAACTCAGCCTGGAGGTGGACGCACTCTTGCCCACCGTGGACACCGCTGCGTTGTTGGGATTCCTCCGTGTGGAAGAGGGAGACGCGACGATTACCGAGGACGGACGTGCCTTTGCGCAGGCGGACATTCAGGAGCGTAAAGCGATTTTTCGCAAGGCCGTGCTGGCCAACGTGCCGCTGTTGCGGCAGATGGAGCAGGCTCTCCGCGCAAAGTCGGACCGCACGATTTCCGCGGAATTCTTTCGCGATCTTCTGGATGAGCATTTCAGCGAAGACGAATCGCGCCGACAGCTCGAGACAGCCATCCAGTGGGGGCGCTACGCGGAGATTTTCGACTACGACGCCGCCACTGACAAGCTGACGCTCGCGGAAACGTGATTCGCTCGTGCCCTCCCCCGCTCTCGCCGTGCAACACGCTGAGCCGATTCCCCCTGCGGGCCGCCGTCCTGCTGGCTCCCGCTGGAGCCTTGGCTACTTCATTGACGTCCTGACCTTTCTTTTTGTTTTCGCTGCGATCTATGGAGTTTACGCAATTGGACGGACCTGGCTTGGGCCGGTTGCACCCGCGGCAAACATTTCGCAGAGCCCGCGCATGTTGCCGCTTTACGCGCTGTATTCCGTGGTGCGCATCGCCATCGCTTACGCGCTGAGTCTGGTCTTCGCGCTGGGATACGGCTACCTTGCGGCGAGTTCACGCCGCGCCGAGATGGTTCTAGTGCCACTTCTGGACATCCTGCAGTCCATTCCAGTCTTGAGCTTCCTGCCCGGCGTGATGCTGGCCATGGTAGCCCTGTTTCCGCGGCACGAGATTGGCGTCGAACTCGGATCCATCCTGCTCATTTTCACGGGACAGGTGTGGAATATCGCCTTCAGTTTTTATTCTTCCCTGAAAACCCAGCCGCGCGAATTGCGCGAAGCGGCGACAATTTTCCGCTTCGGCAAATGGCAGCGCTTCGTCGAGCTCGACCTGCCGTTTTCCACCATCGGCCTCGTATGGAATTCCATGATGTCCGTGGCCGGTGGCTGGTTCTTCCTGATGGCCTGCGAAATGTTTGTCTTGGGCGACCGCGACTTTCGCCTTCCCGGCCTGGGCTCCTACCTGCAGACGGCGGCGAGCGACGGCAACACGCGCGCCATTTTGTGGGGCATCGCCACCATGATCGCCGTGATCGTTTTGCTCGATCAGTTGGTCTGGCGGCCCGTCATCATTTGGGCGGACAAATTCAAGTTTGAACAGGTGGAATCCGCCCGGGCAGCCACTTTCTCGATCCTGAATCTCGTCGGGCGCGCATCGCTGGTCATCCGCGCCTATCGTTTGGTTCTGCAGCCGGTGGTGAGTTGGCTGACGCTCACATTTGCCATGGGCGCCAGGGCCGCCGGATCTCTTCCCAGGCCCGTGAAGACCCATTCCCGGCGATGGCTGGGCTATTTCCTCGCTGGCCTTGGATGCGTCGGTTTGGGCTTCGCCTTGTATCACGCTGTTGGCGAGCTTTCCGCCCTGCACCGGGCAGACTTCTGGCTGCTTTTCCGTGAAGCGGTTTATACCTTTCTTCGCGTGAATGGCGCGTTGCTGATCGGCGCGATCTGGACGATTCCGGCGGGCGTGGCCATCGGGTCGAATCCTCGCCTCGCGCGAATTGCTCAGCCTTTCGTGCAGGTCGTTGCTTCTGTTCCTGCCACCGCGCTCTTTCCGGTGATCCTTCTTTTCTTCATTCACATGCGCGGAGGAATGGAGATCGCCGCCATGGCCCTCATGCTGCTCGGCACGCAATGGTACATCCTGTTTAATGTTATCGCGGGGGCTATGGCTCTTCCCACGGACTTGAAGGAGGCAGCGCAAGTTTTCCGCTTTTCAAACTGGGATCGCTGGCGGCGCCTGATTCTTCCGGGAATCTTTCCCTATTTGGTGACCGGCCTTCTTACCGCTTCAGGAGGCGCTTGGAATGCCAGCATCGTCGCGGAATATTTTCATTTTCAGGGAAGGATTCTTTCCACGCCCGGCCTGGGCAGCGCGATCAGCCGCGCCAGCGCCGCAGGACGCTTTGATGTGCTGCTCGCCGCGACGCTGATCATGGCCACGGTGGTGGTGCTGATCAACAGGCTGCTCTGGAGGCGCCTCTACCGGCTGGCGGCTTCGCGTTTCAATTTGCAGACCTGACAATCCGTAGTGCCGCTACCGCGTCAGCTCGCGCGACAAATAGATCAGCTGGCCGACGTGATGGTAGGCATGCCCGGCGCAGCGCAGGAAAATACCGAAACGTTCGCCGGCTTCGGGCTCGCGTTCCGCCGAGTATTCCTTCAGCCACTCATCCGCGCCTTGTTTGTGGATTGTCTCCACAACCATATCAATCGTGCGGTCGAATGCGGCGAGCACTTCTTCTTTCGATTTGTGCTCGCTCTCGGTAAATTCAAGGTCTCGGTTGCGGACGTAGCCCGTCTGCGCCACGCGCGCGCCGATGTAGTAGCTGAGATTCCCTGTCATGTGCAGCAGCAAGTGTCCGACGCTGTTGCCGTAAGGATGCGGCCGCTTCCAGATCTGTTCCGTGGTCAGCGGATCCACCCATCTATGCGCCTGTTCCCGCACCATGCCGTAGTACGCGGCCAGATCGCTGGCAATCGTTTCCGCTAAAGTCGTCATGAGATGAGCCCCCGAGTGGCCTTCACAAGTTATTTTACCTGCGAAACACAAGATAGATACCGGACACCATCAGCGCGCCTCCTGCGAATCCCACGAGAAAAGCAGGGCGGCTGTGAAGTCGGGTCAACGACGTGGCCGCTGCCAAGAAAGCGAGAACGAGAACGATGGCTCCGGCACTTCGTGATTTTTGCACTTTCGCCATGCGCTTTTTCGTGTTCCCTGGAGTGTTAGACGCTCACGATACCGTCCCACCGCCGAAAGTCAAGAATCTCAGGCCCCGGCTCCGCGCGAATTGCCCCCGCGCGCGCTGCTGTGCTAGCATCCGCCAAGTCAGGAGAACGGACCGGGGATCATCATTCGACCTTCGCCCCTGCTTCGCCGGGACCCAGGTAGCTGACCGCTTTGCGGTTGCAGCATCAGAGGCCGCGTTCTCCTCCCTCAGTCAGAAACTCGCCCAGGCGCAGGCCCGCGTCTGAATGGCGTGAAGTCGCCGCGGCGGATCGCTCCCCCGCGTCTTCATCGCGCGATTGCACGACGCACCTCCGCCGCACGGTCCCCACCGGACCCGCGAGATTCATGGAGGATTCTATGAAAGTCTATTCCACAAAGGACATCCGAAACGTTGGCATTGTAGGCCACGGCGGCACCGGAAAGACGCAACTGGTGTCGTCGTTGCTCCACACCGCGGGAATGACGCCCCGGTGGGGAAAAGTTGCGGATGGTACCGCCATTACCGACTGGGACGAGGAAGAAATCGCCCGCAAAATCTCCATTCAAACCGGCCTCGCTTGCGCCGAGTGGCCCTGCACGCTTTGCTCCGGCAGCAATGTCAAGATCAATCTCCTCGATCTCCCCGGCTACGGCACGTTCATCAATGAAACCAAGGGCTCCCTCATCGCCGCGGACGCTGCCCTCATCGCCGTGGACGCCCATGTCGGCGCTCAGGTCACCACAGAAAAGGTCTGGGATTTTTGCATGGAGTACGATATTCCGCGTGCCTTCGTCCTCACCTGGATGGACCGCGAGCTGTCCAGCTTCGAGCGTTCCATGGAATCGCTCGAGCAAACCTTCGGCCGTACCGTCGTCGCGCTGCAATTGCCCATCGGTTCCGAAAAAGATTTTCGCGGCGTCATTGATCTCGTCGCCATGAAAGCGCATCTCTACAAACCCGATGGCGACGGCAAGCCCTCCATCGAAGACATTCCCGCCGACATGCAGGACGCCGCCACCGCCGCGCACGAAAAGCTGGTCGAAATGGTCGCCGAAGGCGACGACGAATTAATGGAGGAATTTTTCCGCGAAGGCACCATTCCCATTGACGATCTTATCCCCGGCGTGCGCAAAGCCATCGTCGGCGAAAAAATCGTGCCCGTCCTGATGGTCTCCTCGACGCGCAACATCGGCACCGGCAGCCTGTTGACCTTTCTCGCGGATGCTTTTCCCCATCCTGACGAGCACGCCCAGGTCGGCTTCACCGAGCCCGGCGGCAAGGGCGACCGCGTCGAGCGCAAATATGATGACGCTCAGCCACTCTCCGTTTTCGTTTTCAAAACGCTCGCCGATCCTTTCTCCGGCCGCATCAGCTATTTCAAAGTAAAAAGCGGCGTCCTCAAAAACGACGCCACGCTCACCGATTTCAATCGCGGCACTCCGGAGCGCTTCCAGCACACTCAGGTGGTGCAGGGGAAGCAACTGACCGAAGTCGGCGAACTCCACGCCGGCGACATCGGCGCCATCGCCAAATTGAAAGATGTCTTCACCGGTGACACCCTCGGCGACAAAGCCGCGCCCGTTTTCTACAAGCCCGCGCACATTCCGGAACCCGCCATCACTTTTGCCGTCGAGCCCAAGACGCGCGCCGACGAGGACAAGATCGGCGTCGCCATTCACAAAATCCTCGAAGAAGATCAGGCCCTCCGCTTCTCGCGTGATCCGCAAACCAAGGAATTTCTCCTCGCTGGCTCCGGCCAGCAGCATATTGAAGTCGTCGTCGCCAAGCTGCACAAGCGCTATCACGTGGACCTCACGCTCAAGCCTCCGAAAGTTCCCTACCTCGAGACAATTCGCGGTAAGGCCGACGCCGAGGGCAAGCACAAGAAACAAACCGGCGGCCACGGCCAGTTCGGCGTCTGCCGCATCAAGATGGAGCCTGTCGAGCGCGGCAAGGGCATCGAATTCGTGGACGATATCTTCGGCGGCTCCATCCCCAAAAACTGGATTCCCTCCGTCGAAAAAGGAATTCGCGATTCCGCCGCCCGCGGTTACCTCGCCGGTTTTCCGGTCACCGACTTCCGCGCCATCCTTTATGACGGCAAATATCACGACGTGGATTCTTCGGACATGGCTTTCAAGATCGCCGGTTCGCTGGCCTTCAAGGAAGCCATGAAGCAGGCTCGCCCCGCGTTGCTCGAACCGATCATGAACGTGGAGGTTTACGGTCCCGACCAGTATTCCGGTGACTTGATGGGAGACCTGAGTTCCCGTCGGGGCCGCATCGCGGGCAGCGAAGTCCGCGGCCACAACGTCATCATCAAGGCCCAGGTGCCCATGGCGGAGATGTTGAGTTACGCCACGGACCTTACTTCCATGACCCAGGCGCGCGCGAGCTATTCGATGGAATACTCGCATTACGATTACTTGCCCAACGAGCTAGCGGAAAAAGTCATCGCCGCGCACAAGGCTGCCCACGGTGAACAATTGGTGGAAGAAGAGGCCTAGCGTTTCCTGCTTCAGCGCGGTGCGCTAAAGAAACTTCGGCACCAGCATCCCCGTGCGCTGCGCGTACGCCCGGTAGGTCTCTCCAAACTCGGACGTCATGTAGCGCTCTTCCTTGCGCGCTTTGAAATAAAACGCCGCGATTGTGATGCCCAACGCGATCAGCCCGCGTATCTCGCCCAGCGCCAGCGCCGTTCCAGCCATTGCCGTCAGCATTCCCGTGTAGATCGGGTGCCGCACGGCGCGATACGGCCCCGACACGATCAGTTCATGTCCCGCTTTGACCGTCACCGTCGCGCTCCAATTCTCTCCCAGGTGCCATCTCGCCCAGATCGCCAGTCCCACGCCCAGCGCTGTAATGGCCACTCCAATGGCGCTGATCTGCGCATCCGGCTTGACGAATCTTCGCCCCAATTCCGTAAACGTCATCCAATCGCTGAACAGCAGAACGTACGCAACAATCATCGGAATCATATACATGAGCCGCTCGCCCGTCGGCTCACGCTTCTTGACTGACTTCAGCTTGCGTGCCGAGATCACCCAGTACGCCAGAAATGCCAGCCAGAACCAGCCTGCGATGTGAAACCAATCCATCGGCCGCATCAATGCACTCCTGGTGGAACCGCCGGCCATCCATCGCGCCTGATTCGCAGCGAACGCGGCGCCGCACGCCGCTCAGATCTCCCAAACAGCACTACGTTACTGTGGTTCCGTTTCTTTCGCAAAATTCTTCATCCCTTCGACGGACCGCCATCCGGCTTCTTTGTCCGCCGCCAATTTGGTGCTTGCCTCATGGCAAACTCCATCCAAAATGGTCTCACCATGAAACACAAATTTTCGCGCAATCCCGCTCCCGGGCCGCAAACCCAATCCATCCATGCCGGTGAACCTGTCCGCCACGGTGTCAACGCTCCCGTCGGGCCGGAAATCTGCCGCACCTCCACTTTCACCTTTTCGTCCACGGAAGAAATGAAGCGCTGGGCCGAGGGCAAAAGCAAGGCCTACATTTATACTCGCTATGGCAATCCCACGCTGGCGATTGCCGAAAAAAAGATCGCCGCGCTTGAGGGCGCGGAAGCCGCTGTCGTCACCGCATCGGGAATGGCCGCCATTTCCTGCGCTCTTCTCGGCGCCCTCAAAGCCGGCGATGAAGTCATTTCCACTGCGCAGCTCTATGGCGGAAGCTACCGCCTCATGCGCGATATTTTCCCGGACATGGGTATCGGCGTTCATCGTGCGCCCACCAGTCTCGAAGGCATCGAAAATCTTGTCACCCCGCGCACGAAAGTTCTTTATGTCGAAACGCCCACGAATCCCACTCTCCGCCTCGTGGACCTGCATAAGGCGATTGCTTTCGGCAAAAAACACGGCCTTGTCTCCATCATGGACAACACCTTTGCCTCGCCGATCCTCCAGAAACCCATCGCCCTCGGCTTCGATATGGTCGTTCACAGCGCCACGAAATACATGGCCGGCCATTCTGACGTCATCGCCGGTGCCGTTGCCGGCAGCAAGCGCTGGATGGACCGCGTGCACCACATGGTCATCTATCTAGGCGGCTCCATGGATCCCGAAGCGGCATTCCTTCTCATCCGCGGCATGAAAACCATGGGCATGCGCGTTCTTCACCAGTGCGATAACGCCATGCAGGTCGCGCGCTTTCTTGAAAGCCATCCGAAAGTGGCTGCCGTTCACTATCCTGGCCTGAAATCCCATCCCGATCACGCGCTGGCCAAAAAACAAATGAAGAATTTCGGTTCCATGCTCGCCTTCGATCTAAAAGGCGGCCTGCCTGCCGCGCGCCGCTTCTGCGACCGCGTCCGCCTCTTTCTTTTGGCCGCCAGCCTCGGCGGCGTCGAGTCCCTCGTCGTTCTCCCGATCTTTTCCTCACACTACAACATGTCCGCTGCGGAGCTCGCTGCCTGCGGCGTCTCTCCCGGCACCGTCCGCGTCTCCGTCGGCCTCGAGGACTCCCAGGATCTCATCGCCGACCTCAAGCAAGCTCTCTCTCACTGAGTTTGCGATAACAGGAATACAATTTCGGCCGGTCACGCCCCCAAACATTTGTCATTCCGGGCGATGGCCCGCGTCTTCGCGGCCCGCAGTCGAGGAATCGTGGCGTGCGCACTGCGTCTTGGGTGCCCTTGCGTCAAATTCTCTTGTTGCCTCGGCATCTTCTGTCAGCGGAAAATCCTTACCTCACTCTTTGCACGACGGGAGTTCTCGAATGAACTATCGCCGCTTCGGCCGCACCAACTGGAACGTCAGCGAGATCGGTTACGGCATGTGGGGAATGGCGGGATGGAGTGGCTCCGAGGACCAGGAATCCCTCGGTTCGCTCCAGCGCGCCGTGGATCTCGGCTGCAATTTCTTTGACACCGCCTGGGCCTATGGTGACGGTCACAGCGAGCAGCTCTTGGGAACCATCCTTCGGGCCAATCGTGGAAAACGGCTCTACGCCGCAACCAAAATCCCTCCGAAAAACCGCCGCTGGCCCGCTCTCGCCGATTTCACTTTGGACGACTGCTATCCGCCCGATTACGTCTTCGAGTATGTCGAAAAAAGCCTGAAAAACATCGGTGTCGAAACGCTGGATCTCATTCAGTATCACACTTGGGAAGATGGCTGGCTCAACGACGGTCGCGCGGCGCGCACTATCGAGGAACTTCGTTCCAGTGGCAAGGCACAGGCGGTCGGGCTCAGTCTGAATCGCTGGGAACCCTGGAACGGCGTAAAAGCGGTGAAAACGGGCCTGGTGGACGTCGTTCAGGTCATCTACAACATCTTCGACCAGAATCCCGAGGACGACCTGTTTCCCGCTTGCCGCGCAATGGATGTCGGCGTCATCGCGCGCGTTCCGTTCGATGAAGGCGGCCTCACGGGAACGCTCACGCTCGATTCCAAATGGCCCTCAAGCGACTGGCGCAGCGGCTATTTCAATCCCGAAAATCTCAAAGCCACCGTCGATCGCGCTGACAAATTGAAAGCGCTCGTTCCTCCCGGCTCAACTCTGCCCGAAATGGCTCTGCGCTTCATTCTCAATAATCCTAGTGTCCACACCATCATTCCGGGCATGCGCAAAACGCGCAACGTGGAAGCGAACATCGCCGCGAGCGAAAAGGGCCCGCTCAAGCTTTCTCTCGTCGCCCAGCTCCGCGACCATCGCTGGGTCCGCAAACCCACCCCCTGGAGCCAGTAATCCCGGGAAAACTATCTGGACTGCGGCGGCCCGTCGCCGCTCGTTTATCTGCCGGTCTAATTTCGTATTTTGCGGGGCCAAGAGATCCCGAACTCAGTCCTGGAAACTGTCTCACGCCGTTTGCTTTAGCGCCCGCTCGACCAGCGTCAGGCAGCGCTCCGCCTGCTCGCGCAATAATTCTTCGTGGTCGCTTCGCTCTGCGCGCATGTTGTGCAGTTCGTCGGCGATCGCCAGCGCCGCCAGCACCGCGATCTTCTGCGTATCCACGGTCGAAGTCGCCCGCGCTATCGCATCCATCTTTTCATCCACGTAGCGAGCGAGCTTCTGCACGTACGCCGCGTCCAGATCCCCCTGGATCGAATATGTCTGCCCGAAAATTTGCACTTTAACCGGCCCGCTCATGAAATTCCCTCTTCTACTTTCGCCGCCTTACCACAAGGTGATCTTGATCTCTCTTCTGCAGGGGCCGGGCTTCAGCCCGGCCCCTCGGCCGCTTGCCATGATGACGGCTCCGGTCCACGCATCACCCAGCCCGCAACTGCGCTCCCATCTTCTTCTCCAGTGAGGACACAATCCTCCCCGAAAACTCCGAAATCTCCGCGTCCGTAAGTGTGGCTTCCCGGCTCTGAAATGTCACCCGCACCATCAGCGAAAACTTTCCCGCTGGCACGTTCTTCCCCCGGAAAAGATCCGCCGCCTCCACGCTTGCTACTTCTTGTATTCCTAGCGATCGAATCGTGTCCGCCACGCTCTGGAATGCCGTTCCCTCGTTCAAGAAAAGTGAAAAATCCCGTTCAACAGCCGGGAACCGCGGCAGCGGCTCGTACCGCCGGGCGTTTTTCACGCCGTAGTACATGCAATAGAACGGCCCAACATTCAGCTCCGCAAGAAAAACGTCGTGCCGGAATTTATAGCGGTCGGCAATCCGCCTCGCGAGCTGTCCCGCCGCGCCAATTTCTCCTTCGCCGAGGAGTATCCGTCCCCGCTTGGCCGCGTGCAGCCACTCGGGCCCTCCGTTTTCCCATTTCAATCCGCCGGCGAGTCCGCCGATGGCGTCAAGATCGCCCTTGAGATCCGCAAATACAAATTCCCGCGCTGGATCGTAGAGCCCCTGCGGACGTGCTTCGCCGGTCGCGCCAATCGTCAGCACCCGCGTCTCCGCTGGCTTGCCGTCAACAAAGCGGTAATGCCGCCCGATTTCAAAGAGCCTCGCGCTTCGCTGCCCGTGGTTCAAATTCCACTCGATCGCCGCCGCCATCGTCACCGCGCCCGTTGACCGCAGCACGTCGGCTTCTTCCGAAAGCGGATTCGCCAGCCTCGCCGGCGTCGCATTCGCCGGGCGGAACATCGCATCGCGCTCTCCGGCCACGTGCGGGATCGTCACGATCTCGCGATAGCCAAGTCCGATCAGCCGCTCGCGCAAGCGCGTTTCCGCTTCGTGATACGACAGCCGCGCTGCTCCTTGCCGCGCCGCCGGTAGCCTCGGCGGAAACTTGTCCAGCCCGTAAATTCGCGCAATCTCTTCGATCAAATCAATCTCGCGCTCCACGTCCGCCCGCCACGATGGCTGCCTGCATTCCCACGCTGCCAGGATCGAGCCGCTCTGCCCGCGGTTCTGATCCGCGCGCATCGGCGCAAACCCAAGCGCGCCAAGGATGGATTCCACTTCCTTGTCCGGAACATCCGCGCCCATCACCCGCAGGATTTCCGCGCGCGTCACGGTGATTTTCCTCGCAGCGCGCTTTCCGGGATACACGTCCACGACGCCGGAAAGCAGTTCCCCCCCGGCGAGCTGCAGGATCAGTTCCGCGCAGCGCCGCGAGGCGATTTCCGCCATCTCCGGATCGGCGCCTCGGCCAAATCGGGTTGAGGCCTCCGTGTGCAATTTCAAAAAGCGAGTGGCGCGGCGGATGGCCACGGGATCGAACCATGCGCATTCAATCAGCACATTCTTCGTCGAAAACGAAATCTCCGTCTCCGCTCCGCCCATGATCCCGCCAATGCCCACCGCGCGCGTTCCGTCTCCATCGCAAACCATGCAGATTCCCGGATCGAGGCTTCGCTCGATGCCGTCGAGCGTTTTCATTTTTTCATTGGGCTTTGCGCGGCGGATTACCAGCGAATGATTGCGAACCAGGTCGTAATCGAAGGCGTGCAGCGGGTGGCCAAGTTCCAGCATCGCGTAATTTGTCGCGTCCACCACGTTGTTGATGGAAGCCGATCCCGCCGCTTCCATCCGCTCGCGCAGCCACGCGGGCGAAGGCTGGATTTTCACTCCGCGAATCACGCGCGCCGTGAATCGTCCGCACAACTCCGGCGCTTCGATCTTCACGCTCACGGCGTCGCTGGCTTTTGTGGAGCTTTCCGTCAGCTTCGGCGCTTGAGTCTTGAGCGGCAGTTTGTAAATTGCGGCTACTTCCCGCGCGATTCCCAGCATGCCCAGGCAGTCTGGCCGGTTGGAAGTGACCTCCGCGTCAATCACCGCGCCGTGCGCGCCCTTTTCGATCCCGCCGATATTTGTTCCGGAAAGCGCCAGCCGCGACGCCAGTTCCTCCGGTGTCGCCTGCACATCAACGAAATCTTTCAGCCATGAGACAGGGACTTTCACTTTTCGACCCCGTCAAGCTGCCCTAAAAACATTTGCGTCGTATAGTCCATGTTCACGCGGCCATTCACCTGATGCGCTTCGAACATCCCGCGCAGCTCGTTCATCATCGGAGCGTGGTTCGCGTGTCCTTCCTGCGGTGCGTACGAGCTGCTGAGTAAGCGTCCGCTCAGTCCGTCGAAATCGAATTCCTGGCGGTTTGGCAGTTCACGCACACGGAAGTTTTCGTTTCCAAAAAATCTCGTCATCTCGGCTCTTCCCGGATGCGTTTCCTTCACGCGAGTGTAATCCGTACCGTAACGCGCGAGCAAATCTTCGTACTTCCCTGCGAAAGCAGATTCTGATGTGTTGCGAATGTTCCAGATCACCACGGCCCAGCCTTTGGGCTTGAGAATGCGCGCAAATTCCGCGCGCGTCGCATTCGGTTCGAACCAGTGAAACGCCTGCCCCGCACTCACAAAATTGACTGATGCACCCGGAAGCGACGTTGCCTCTGCACTCCCTTTCACGCTCGTAAATTTCGAATACCGGGAAAGATATTCTTCCCCCGCTTCGCGCATTTCTTTGTTGGGCTCGACACCGATAACCTGGTTGCCGTTTTTCAGGAAAACTTCCGCCAAAAATCCCGTCCCGCTTCCTACGTCCGCAATCGTGTGCTCCGTCGTCAATCCGCATTGCGTGCGCAAGATTTCCACGACGCCCTGCGGGTAGCCCGGCCTGTAGCGGACATAATCCGCCACGCGGGAAGAAAAACGTTCTTTGGAGTCGGAAAAACTCACGTTTTGTCCATTCATTCGAGACACACCGATTCATTCAGTTCGTTCATGCGCGAGAGCTGCCCAGAAGAATTTGCAGAAATTTGCTCGAAGAAAAATTTCGCTGCCTTGCGATCGAAAAATCCTGAAGCGAAATTTCAGGAAGATTTCAGTTTCAGCTTGCCCGCCGCTTTGTTTTCTTCGAGAAAAGTCTTCAGCTGGGGCGCCGCTTCCAGCAGCCGGGCCCATTGCTCGTAATACAGCGTGACGGGAAATCGCCCCAATCCGTACACGCTCACACCGCCTTTTTCTCCCACGCGAAAATCGAGCTGGCCGGAGCGCTTCGGGCCGCCCTGTTTCTCCAGTTCGGCGACGCGGGCTTTGAGTTCTTCATAGGATGGTTCGGACATGCGGCACCTCTGTGAAAATGGCCGTGAACAAGCAATCTACCACAGAAGGTGGGGTGAACGCAGTGCGGAGGGGGAGGAAGAGGATAGGCGTTCGAGGGGAGTCATAATGAAAATGCCGGGGCTGTTTTTGAAAAAGGGCGACGCTTTTTTCGCGCCGCCCTTTGGGCTTCACTAAGCCGAATTCCTCCTCGAGCCTCAATTCTCTCCATTTGGGGACGGATTCGCGGTGGCCGGCGGAGGCGGCGTATGCGGCTTCTGCCATTCCTGGCCGCGCATTCCATCGTGCTGGCGCATCATGCGGCCCGATCCGCCCGGGCCACCGGGACCGCCTTGGCGGCGCATTCCCCTGTGTTCGTTGCGGAACTGCTCCGCGAGCTGCTTGAGTTTCGCTTTCTGCTCGGGAGTGAGGGCGTCGCGCATCGTCAAACGAAAATCCATGCGCGATTTATCCCCGACGAGTTGCGCGGCGCTGATTTCGTCGAGCTTCTTGTCAATGGCGGCGCGGTCGGGTTTATCGGCGGCGAGAAGATTATTGAGTTCCAGGCGCTTGATTTGCAGATCGGCGCGATTGCGAATCTCGGCGACGCGGAACGTGGTGGTTTCCTGGCGAATCTTGGCGGCCTGCTCGTCGGTGACTCCGATCTTCTGGCGCAGATCGGAATTGCGGAGCAGGCGATCGAGCATGAAGCCACGCTCGTCACCGCCGCGGCCCCACATTCCGTGGCC
>DATJAD010000067.1:0-11169 GCA_035516615.1 Candidatus Acidiferrum sp. | reverse complement strand
GCGGGCTTTGGCTTCCTCGCCGGCTTGCAGATAGGAATAGTTCAGGAAATCCATGGCGTGGGTCTGGTAGTGATATTCGGCTTCGTGCTTTTCAGCGGCGCGGCGGCCGGAAGCAGTTGCGGCGATGTTGGAGGCGATGGACTCCTGCCAGAGTCCGAGGCGGACGAAGATGTGCGAAGGCATGTGAATGGCGTGGGAGGAGTCCGGCGCGATTTTGGCGTAGCGGCGAGCGGCTTCGAGTCCGAGAGGAGCGAGTTCCGGAGTGTCTGTGGCGTGGATCATGTAGTGAGCGACGCCCGGATGATCGGGATTGGTTTGCAGAAGTGGCTGAAGGATGGCGATGGCGGCTTTGCGGTGAGCGAGGTCGTTCGGTTCGTCTTCATAAGCGAGAGAGACCAAAGAAAGCGCGTAGAAAGCGGCACCTTCGACGTCAGTGGGAAATTGCTCGTGGAGTTTGGCCATCGCGGAGGAATACGCCTGAACACGTTCCAGATGGGTGAGCTTTGAATTGTCCTGGAAAAAAGCGGTGGCGGCGGCGATGTAGGCACGCTCGCGATCGGTGGGTGCGCCAATTTTCTGGGCTTCCTCAATGTGCTTGCGGCCCTCGGCGATGGTGTCCGGCTGGGGAAAATCCCAAAGCTGATGATAGACGGCGAGCGCCTGGCCCCAATGAGCCATGGCGCACTTCGGATCTTTTTTGGCGGCATCGGCAAAAGTTTCATTGGCCTGCATATATTGGAAGGAGTGAAGAAACGCGACTCCGGTGGTGATCAGCGGCTGGGCTTCGGCCGAGCAGCTCGTGGGGAAGTTGACCGTGCCCAACTGGCCGTAGGCCTGAGGGGCGACCGCGGCAGCGCTGATAAAGGAAAGAATTGCCGCTGAACAAAGTAATGAGGGGAAGCGGGTCATGGCGGGTCTCCTCTGCAACGAGTTCGATCGGGCTCATTCTACAGAGACGAATGGATGTAACGCAAAGCGATACTGCTTCACTATCTCTCAAAAGGCCTATTGGAACCAGGTGTCTTTTCCCATAGCATGCGGCGCAACGGATGCGGTCCTTCATCTTCCGGAGATTTACATCCGCACCAGCAGGAGCGCTCCCATGCCTAGCTTTTCACGGGTCAAAGCCGACGAGTTGAAAGAGTTGGAAAAATTACGCGGGCGGCGGGAGCCGGAGGTTCGCGGTGAAAAGGCTCGCGTGGGACTAGCGTTTTCCGGAGGGGGAATTCGCAGCGCGACGATCAACCTGGGAATATTGCAGGGGCTAGCGAAACATGGATTGTTGAAGAGGCTGGATTACATCTCGACGGTATCAGGCGGAGGATTTATTGGCGGATGGCTGGTGCGCTGGATCCGGGAAAAGGGAATCGAGGAGGTGGAAGGCCAGCTGGGCAATACAACCCAGGAACCGCCGCCGGTCAATTTTCTACGGGATTACAGTAATTACCTGACGCCGAGAAAAGGCCTTCTCGGGGCAGACACCTGGGCGGCGATTGCAACTTATCTGCGCAACGTGCTTCTGAATCAAACCATCCTGGCCGGATTTTTGGGGGCTATTCTATTGCTGCCGTGGATCCTCGGGAGCAATTTTGATTTTGGCCCGTTCGTGGGATGGGAGCCGTGGGTTGTCGGCATAGGAACCGGCCTGGCAATTGTTTTTGCGGTTGGCCGAGCCGTGGTGAACACAGGCACATGCATCGGAGGAAAGCAGCGGCAATTTGCGCGGCAAAGAGGAGTGCTGTTGACCGTGGTGTTGCCGCTGTTTGCGGGGGCTTTCCTGCTGAACTACGCGATCTGGCGCGAACCGAGCTTATGGACGCCGCGGTTCAGTGTGCTCGCGGGTGTGGTGGTCTATACGCTGGGCCACTTTTCGGGATGGATCGTCTCCAGATTCTGCTTCCGGAAATTCCCTGGCGCCACTCCGTCATTTTTGAATGTGTTGTGGGCGATTCCCAGCGGAGTGTTTGCGGGCGTGGAGATCTATGGGCTTCGGAAGCTTGTGGAATTTTGGAGCGTGGATTCGCTCACCGGGAGATGGGAGGCGGCGAGTTGGGGACCGCCGCTGTTCGTCGTGGCTTTTCTGCTTGCGGGAACGCTACATATCGGCCTGGCGAAATTTGCACTGAGGAACGAAATCCAGGAATGGTGGGCGAGGCTGGGCGGGTGGCTGATGCTGTGGTCGCTCTTCTGGGCGGCGATATTTTCGCTGGCCATTTTTGCGCCGCTGGGAGTAACGATGCTGGGAAAGTACGTCTGGACGAGAAAAGTGCTGCTGCTAGGATGGGCGGCACACAGTGCGGCCGGGGCGAGGCTGGGATGGGGAAGCCAAACGTCCGGCACAAAGCCGAATGGGAAATGGAAGGAGATCGTTGCAAGGCTGGCGCCATTTGTGTTTGTCACGGGCTTGCTGGTGCTGGTGTCGTGCGGTGTACATGCACTGGCCTTGCACGGAAGCGGATTGCCGTTTGACGATACAACATACTGGGAGTTCGCGGATGCGATCAGCCTGCCGTGGCTGTGGGTCCTGTGGGGAATTCTGGCGGCGGCCACGGCGTTTCTGTCCATGCGCGTGGACATCAATCTTTTTTCGATGAACCTGCTCTACAGGAACCGGCTGGTGCGATGCTACCTGGGAGCCTCGAACGAAGAGCGGCAGGAGCAGCCTTTCACCGGATTTGATCCACAGGACGACGTGCGATTGGCGGCTTTTGCGGAGGCAGAACCTGGCAACGACGGCGAGTCGGAACATTGCAAGCCCTACTCCGGGCCGTATCCGATTCTGAATGCCACGCTGAACGTGACGCATGGCGAGCGGCTGGCGTGGCAGGAGCGGAAAGCAGAGTCGTTTGTGTTCACGCCGCTCTATTGCGGGTATGAATATCCAGAAATGAAGACCTCGGAAAATCTGGAGGGGGCTTGCGATGTGCCGGACGAAGGTTATCAGCCGACGAATGAATGGGCGTTCCCGCCAAAAGGAGTCAAACTCGGCCTGGCCATTTCAACGTCCGGCGCGGCGGTCAGTCCAAACATGGGCTATCACACGTATCCGCCGCTGGCGTTTTTGATGACGGTGTTTAATGTGCGACTCGGAGGGTGGCTGCCAAATCCAAGATATTCCAACGCGGATTACCGCTTGCGCCTAAAGAAGCCGCAGGGCGGGCCCGGGTTTTCGCTGCTGTACCTGCTGAACGAATTGTTTGCCAGCACAACGGACCGCTCGAAGTACGTCTATCTGTCCGACGGGGCGCACTTTGAAAACCTAGCGATCTACGAACTGGTGCGACGAGAGTGCGAGTTCATTATTGCAAGCGATGCGGGAGAGGATCCCGGATACACGTTCGGGGATCTGATCAACGCCATCCGGAAATGCCGGACCGACCTGGGCGCAGAAATTGATCTGAATCTGAAACCTTTCCTGCGGAACGCAGAGGGATACGCGCGGACGCACGCGGTTCGCGGCGAGATTCGATACCGCAATGGAAGGATCGGGCAATTGCTTTACTTCAAGAGCTGCCTGACTGGCGATGAGCCGAACGACGTGCGGGACTACCGGCGGGAGAACCCGGTGTTTCCCCAAGAGAGCACGGCCGATCAGTGGTTCGATGAATCGCAGTTTGAGAGCTACCGCGCGCTCGGACAATTCGCAACCGAATCCATGATTTCGCGCGCAGCCACGCCGAAACCAACGCTGGAAGAGGTGATCGCCGCAGCACCGAACCAATAATGTTCCCGATTTGGCGTGGCGCCCGCCCGGGACTACAATGTAGGTGGAGCGGTACTTCGAAGCAGGTGAGGACGCGAAAGCCGTTTGAACCGTAACGAATCTCTGGGGTGCTGCGGATAGACAGCTGGTGTGCACGGCCTGTCCCGTTGGCAAGCTTTTCCAGCGGAAGCTCAGTTGGAGGATTGCGAACGGGGCAGGAAAGCCTAAAGGTTGTCTCGTGGTGCCCACCTTTTTCAGAGGTTCACGGCCTAGCTGCCCACGGCCAAGCGGTCCGCTCCATATCCATTTTTTGAGGAAATCGGGAATTACGAGGGGCCTGTTTTAACCGGACGCGGAGGCCGGAATCGAAGTGGCGAGTGATGAGTGGCGAGTGGTACACCCAGTATAAAGGGTTTTTCCTTGCCATATGGCACCGGCCACTCGGCACTTCCCCATGCGAGTTTTGTTCATCGGTGATATTGCGGGATCGCCGGGACGGCAGATCGTCCGGGATCGCCTGGCGGATCTCGTTTCTCAGCGCCAGATCGACCTGGTGATCGCAAACGGCGAGAACGCGGCTTCGGGATTTGGAATTACGCCCCGGCTGGCGCAGGAACTTTTGGGACTGGGAATTGAAGTGCTGACGGGCGGAAACCATAGCTGGGACCGCAAGGAAATTCTGGAGTTCATGCCGCACGAACCGCGGCTGCTGCGGCCGGCGAATTTTCCAGAAGGAAATCCCGGAAGCGGCCTTTTCACGGGCATGGCCAAGAATGGCGTCAAGTATACAGTGATCAATCTCCAGGGGCGCGTTTTTCTGCCCGCGATCGACGATCCCTTCCGTAAGGCCGACGAGCTGCTAAAGAATCTTCCGGCGGATATGGATTTTGTTCTGGTGGACATGCATGCAGAAACGACGAGCGAGAAGATTGCGCTGGGGTGGTATCTGGATGGCAGGGTCACTGCCGTGGTCGGAACGCACACGCACGTGACGACCGCGGACGAGCGTGTCCTCCCCGAAGGGACCGCCTACATCACGGACGTGGGGATGACGGGACCGCATGACGGTGTGATCGGGATGGAGCGCAGGGGAATCATCAAGAAATTTCTGGACGGATTGCCGGCGCGGTTTGATGTCGCTCAGGGCGACGTGCAGATGAACGCGGTGCTGATCGAAACCGGGGATGAGGGAGCGCGCAACGCGGCAGGCCTGCTGCGCGCGAAGACGATTGAGCGATTGAGGCTCCGAATTGATTGAAGTTCTGCCTTTCCAAACAATCATGGCTGGCCGGGCAACCCGCAGGCGCACGATATAATCTGAAAGCACATGCGAAACAGGGTGGCGAGGGTTTGGGGTTTTACAGCGGCGATGTGTGCGCTATTCGGCGCCGCTCCAGTTCTTCAAGCGCAGGTGGACGCAGACCTCACGGCAAAACGGCGCTTGTATCCGGAAATCGGCCCGGGCCTGAAAGCGATCAGGCAGGGACCGAACGGGAAAATCTACGTGCTGGCCTCGCCAAATCCCGGTCTGGTGGTCTATTCCGGTCAGGGAAAGCGCCTGCTTTCCATGAAAGAAGCGACGGGAATGTCGGCCGAAGCGAAGAAGGAAGCAACAGAGTCCGGCGAAGTTCTCGTGGGATTTGGGGACGATTTCGACGTGGATGGCGAAGGGGACATCTACATTTCGGACCGCGCCAACAACGCCATCCAGGTTTATACCGGGAAAGGCAGCCACCTGCGCTCGATTCCCGTGAATGCGCCAGTCAGCGTGGCAGCTCTTCCGGAAGGGGAAGTGGCGGTGACCACATTGAATGACCCTCAGTTGGTTCGTGTGTACAACAAGAGCGGACAGGATGTGCGGGATTTCGGCGAACTGGAAGATTTGGCGGACCGCAACGATCTGAACCGATTTTTGAACATTGGGCAGATCATGTCTGACGCGAGCGGACATCTTTACTATGCCTTCGAATATTTTCCCGATCCGACCGTGAAGCAATTCGACCGGTTCGGATACGCGGGACAGGAAATCGAATATCACGAACTGGATGCCTATCCGGAAGCGCAGGCGGTGCGGCGAGAGATCGCAAGACAGGATGCGCGAAACGGCCCACCGAACTTCAAACGCGTGCTCACTGCCATGGGAGTGGATCGCGACACGGGAGAAGTCTGGATCGCGATGGGCGACACGCTGATGCACTTCGACAAAGAGGGAAACCGGAAAGCAACGTTTTTGATTTACACGCCGGACGGCGCGCGGCTTGAAGCGAACACGATTTTGGTCCAGAAGGACCGGTTGTTGATTGGCGCCGACCCGCTGGGAATCTACGAATTCGACATGAAGGCATACGAATAAGGAAGACAAAATCCTTCAAGAATGGATTCCGCAGACACATTGGTTGCGCAGAACCTTGAGTGTTTTCCACAGAGAAGATCGGTGAAATTTCATTGAAATCGCAGCACGTCCATGACGGGATTGACCTCTGCTCTCTGTTTCGCAGTAGAAAGACAAGAGTTCCAGGAGAAATCGAAGTGCGATTGCACCAGAATTGTGCTTGTGGAAAAGTTGTGAATGGTGTGTGAACGCAACGGAAGGTCTTCGCACACTTTTCGCTTGCTCCAGAAGCGCCAATCGGAGAGAATCCCGCGCTGTCTCAGAGCGGCGGTACGTGGGCCACTGACTCAATACGGGCCGCGTACGGGACAACAGGGGCTAGTCAAATGTTCCGGCGCGGGCACTGAACCCGAAAGCCATAGTAAAGATTGCCCGAAGTTGGCTTTCCACAGGTTATTCACAACTGTGGAAAATGTACAGGTACGGCCTTTTCGCAAAATGACGACATCCATCCAGATGGCCAGAGAACGCGAGACCGCGAACGCTTGGGATAAATTCCTCGAGCATGTGAAGTCGCGAGTCAGCATCAATACCTACAACACCTGGTTCCAGCCGACCCGGCTCAATCGGGCGGAGGGAAACACACTCTACGTCCAGATTCCCAATGTCGTTTTCCGCCAAGTCCTAACTCGCACTTACGGAGAGATCGTCAAGGCGGTGTTCCATCAGATGGGAACGCCACAGGTCAAGGTTCAATACGTTTGCATGGAAGAAGAGCCTGCAGTTCCAGCTCAGCCGGCTGTTCCCGCGAAGCAGTCCAGGCTCGATTTTGAAAGCAGCGATCATCAACTGAACCTGCGGTACACGTTCGATACGTTCGTGGTCGGCAAGTCCAACGAGTTTGCGCATGCTGCTTCGCGCGCCGTGGCGGAACAACCGTCCAAGGCGTACAACCCGCTCTTTCTTTACGGCGGGGTGGGAATGGGGAAGACGCACTTGATGCATGCCATCGGGCACATGATCAAGAAGCGGAATCCGGCGACGCGGTTGAGCTATGTGAGCGCGGAAAAGTTCACCATTGAAGTGATCAACTCGCTGCGGTTCGACAAGATGATCAGCTTCCGCGACCGCTTCCACACCGTGGACGTGCTGCTGGTGGACGACATCCAGTTCATCGCCGGCAAAGAACGGACCCAGGAAGAATTCTTTCACACCTTTAACGCGCTGTATGAGAAGCAGAAGCAGATCGTGATCTCCTCGGACTGCCTGCCGAAAGAAATTAACTCGATCGAGGAGCGGCTGAGGTCGCGTTTCGAATGGGGTTTGATCGCCGATATCCAACCGCCGGACCTGGAGACAAAGATCGCCATTCTGCAAAAAAAGGCGGAAAACGAGCGTTTTGCGTTGCCGGATGATGTGGCCGAATACATCGCGCGAGCAATCAAGTCCAACGTGCGCGAGCTCGAAGGGGCGTTGACCCGGTTGATGGCCTATGCTTCGCTGACCGGCGCGACAACTTCCCTCGCCACCGCTCAGCAGGTTCTTCGGAATATCATTGCCTCGCAGGAAAAACGCGTGACGATTGACCTGATCCAAAAGCGCGTCAGCGAGCACTTCAACCTGCGCGAGCAGGACTTGAAGGTGCGCAGCAACACTCGCGCCATCGCCTTTCCGCGGCAAGTGGCGATGTACATCGTGAAGCAGTTGACGACGGCTTCTTTGCCTGAGATCGGCAGGCAATTCGGCGGGAAACATCACACGACGGTGTTGCACTCGATCAACAAGATCGAGGAGATGCGCCGGTCAGACAAAGAACTGAACCGCACCATCACTCGACTGCTGGATGCTTTGCAGTAGAACAACGCCGGGCACTTCCGGTCTCCTTAACTTTTAGTTTTGCAAGGGCGCTAGCTAGTTTCTTGATGTCCTTATTTTGTCTCCGGCGCTGCTTAATCCTGAAATCTCTAAAGAAGCAAGAGTCCCCATTTAGAACAGCTGCAAATCCTTAGGAAAACGCGTGTGGATGTGTGGAAAAGATCTAAGGATGACCACCCGAGACTGCACAGCTCGATCCATGCCGTGCGTTTTCCTCATAATTTTGTGATCTTGTGGTTTGTCCAACTAATTCCGGATATAGAAGTTAGCGCTATTTCCACCAATCCACAGGACTCATCACAACAACAAGAAACAGTTTTGTAAGAGTGTCTCAATTGTTTTTGTTGGTGGGTGAGGAAATCCTGGTGCTGCAAACGGCGGTATGAAAATGCCGCATCGGTTCTCCGAGAGCCATAGGTTTTCTATTTCCACAGCTTATTCTGGACCAGCAGGCTTTCGCAGAGACGAAAAAGCGAGTAAAGTACAGCCCAGCGATAGATTGTCCCCGAAGAGCGCTGAAGCTGATCGTTGGCCGCTCGGAGGTCACAACACAACATGTCTGCTACTGGCACGGCACGCGAGGAAACCCAGGCAATGGAATTCAGCGTCACAAAATCCGCGTTATTGAATGAACTAACGACCACACAGGGAGTCGTCGAGCGAAAGACAACCATTCCCATTCTCTCCAATCTTCTGGTAGAGGCGAGAGGCGAACGCGTCTCGATCACCGCGACGGATCTCGAGCTGAGCGTGCAGACCTCGTGCGAAGCTAAGGTGAAAAAAGAAGGTGCCGCAACAATCCCTGCAAAGAAATTGCTGGAATTGGTGCGCCTGCTGCCAGAGGGCGAGATTCGCTTCAAGTTGCTAGACAACCACTGGGTGGAAGTCGTCAGCGACAAAAAGAAATACAAGCTCGTAGGAATGGCCAAGGAAAACTTTCCCGCGCTGCCGTCAATGCCGCATGTGCTTGTAAAGCTGCCGGCGTTGGTGATGGAAAGCTTGATCGGCAAAACAAAATTTGCGATTTCCCTAGAAGAATCACGCTACACGCTAAATGGCGGGCTGCTTATCCTGAAGCCGGAAACACTTGCGATGGTGGCGACCGACGGGCACCGCCTGGCTCTTGCGGAGACGGATCAGAAGTTGGCGGGATTAAACGGGGAAGTGAAAGTGCTGATCCCCAAGAAGGCCATGGATGAGGTGGAGAAGCTGGCCAGCATTGCCGGCTCGGACGCTCTGATCGATTTCGCCAAAGACGAAAGCCACTTGTTTTTCCAAGTGGGCCGCCGGCTCCTGATCTCGCGTATCCTGACTGGGCAATTTCCGAATTACGAAGCGGTGCTCCCCCGCGACAACAGCAAAACCGTGGCTCTGGAACGCGCGGAATTGAGCGACGCGGTCCGCCGCGTTTCTCAACTGGCCGACCAGCGCTCGCACGCGGTGAAGTTCGCGGTCTCCAGCGAGGGCGTGGAGATTTCCGCGTCCAGCCCGGAGTACGGAGAAGCGAAGGAAAGTATCGAGAAGGAATATAAGGGCGATCCGATTTCGATCGGATTTAATTCCAGTTATTTGCTGGATTTTCTCGCTGCGGCTGCCGATGGGCCGATCAATATCGAGCTCAAGGATGAACAATCCGCTGGCCAGATGCGTCCGCTCGCGGATGAGAACTATCGCTACCGTTACGTGATCATGCCGATGCGCATTTGACTGTATAATTCTTCAGTAATACTTGTGGGGTGTTTTTGCCGGGATTATCCGAAAGATTTGTGGACTTGCGCGAACCAAGAAAGTCACCAAACGGCCCACGGTTCACATTCCCTAAGATATTGAACAATAAGAAGTTACATCCATTCACTCCCCGCGAATCATGTTGAGAAAATTGGCCGAATCGAGTACAATTTCGTGGTGGTCGAGTCGCAGTTTGTGGCCCGCGACCGACCCGGGTCCGAGGGTTCGGACCAGGTCCGCCAGGCAGGAACGGCTCGGAAAAATCAGCCCTGTACTTGACTGCGCCAGACAGGTTTAGGGTTCGAGAGTCGCGCGCCTGGAGTTGCACGAGACTTCGCCGCGTCCCGCTGTGCGGGACGGGATGAAGCAGGAGCCCTACGAGCTTCGTTTGCGCCCAGCGTGGACGAAGTCAAAGGGTGAGGCGTCGGCTCCGCCAAAATCGGAGCCGCACGGAACGTCGGCCGCCTTGCGGCCGCACGAAACGTCGTTCGGACCATTCCGCAAGCACGCCTAGTCTTGCTTCACAGATAGAAAAATTGGATCGCGGACGCGTCCACCGGTATGCCCGGGGTCCGTCCGAAGCATCGGGATTTCATCAGCTATTGCCGGGTTTGGAGAGAACATGGGCGAAAAAACAAACGGGGACCGCGAAGAAGCCAAAGAGACGGTGACGGGCCAGGCGCCGGGCCATAAGTACGACGCGAAGTCCATCAAGGTGCTCGGCGGGCTGGAAGCGGTACGGCTGCGGCCGGCAATGTACATCGGCTCGACTGGCGATATGGGGCTGCACCATCTCGTCTGGGAAGTGGTGGACAACTCCGTGGACGAAGCGATGGGGGGCTACGCCGACGAAATCAACGTCGTCGTCCATGAGGACAATTCCGTTACGGTAGTGGACAACGGGCGCGGCATTCCCGTGGATATGCATCAAACGGAAAAACGTCCGGCTGCGGAAGTTGTGTTGACCGTCCTGCACGCTGGCGGCAAGTTCGACAGCGATACTTATAAAGTTTCCGGCGGTTTGCACGGCGTCGGCGTCTCGGTGGTGAATGCGCTTTCGGACTGGCTGGAGCTGGAGATTCAGCGCGAAGGCGCCGTCTGGGAGCAAACATACGAGAAAGGCAAACCGACCTCGAAGCTCAAACAAACCGGCAAGACACGAAAAACGGGCACTAAGATTACGTTCCATCCCGATCCTTCCGTTTTTGAGAAAACAGTTTTCAGCTTCGACACGCTTTCGCAGCGGCTGCGCGAGCTCGCCTTTTTGAACAAAGGCTTGAAGATCACGCTGAACGATGAGCGCACGGAAAAAAATGCGGAGTTCCGCTTCACGGGAGGCATCGCCGAGTTCGTCAAGCACTTGAACCGGGGCAAATCCACGCTGCATGACTCTCCGATTTACATGGAAGGCAAGAAAGGCAACGTGGAAATTGAGATCGCGCTGCAATACAACGACTCTTACGGCGAAAATGTTTTTGCATTTGCCAATACCATCAATACGGTGGACGGCGGAACACATCTTTCGGGCTTT
>DATJAD010000066.1:0-4372 GCA_035516615.1 Candidatus Acidiferrum sp. | reverse complement strand
ACCGATCCGCTCACCGGCCTCTACAATCGCCGCCTGTTCGGCGAAGCCTTCGAAAAAGAATTGAATCGCGCCAAGCGCTACGGGCAACCCCTCGGCCTGGTCATGCTGGATTTGCACCGCTTCAAGGAAGTCAACGACAAGCACGGTCATCCGCGCGGCGATGATGTCCTGATTGCCGCCGCGAACACGCTGAAGAAAGCCCTCCGCACTTCTGACTCCGCCTTCCGCATCGGTGGCGATGAATTCGCTCTTCTCCTTCCGCAAACTGACGCCGCGCAAGCTCAGGCGCTAAGCCGCCGCGTTGAAGCCGTTTTCGCCGAGGCCATCGTGACCTTTCAACTATCGGTCAGCGTCAGCATGGATCACGGCGTCGCCACGTTCCCCCAGGACGGCGATCAAGCCGATCAATTGATTCGTGTTGCCGATGAGCGTCTCTACCGACTGAAGCATGCAAATCACGGAAAGGGTCCGACGGGCGGCGCGACGATTGCCGCTCCAGCGCAAGAGCCCCAGCCCGCAGCGCCTTCCGAACAGCCTTCGGCTCCGCCCCGCCCGATTCCCTTTGAGTCGCGGCGCGCCCCAGAAAAAATGGAGCCGGTGATTTCGCCTGCTCCTGCCCCGTCTACACCTGTCCCGGTGACTCAGAATCTCGCCGTGGCCCCTGCAGCAAATGTTTACGCCGTTCCGCGCAAAGCAGAGCGCGTTTCTATGGTCGGAACCAACGCCTACGCCGTCCTCGGTGAAACTGGTGGCCGCCGCGCTCGTGTTTTAGACCTGGGCTTCGGAGGAGTGGCTCTCGAACTGGAAGCTCAGGAAGAAATTCCAGAAAGCATGCTCGCCATTCTGCACGTGCCCATTCTTCCGCCCGTACGCGTCAGTCTCCGCCCGGTCTGGTCTCAGCGCACCGCTCAGGGCATCTATCGCATCGGCTGTGCTTTCGTCTCCTAAAAATTTCGAGGCGCGCGAAAGCGGAACTGCACGTCACTTCCTTCCGCTCAAAACTGGCTTCTCGTCTTAATGTCCGCTTTGCGTCAGATGCAGCCGCAAATGTCGCGACGTAAAGAGCACCGCCTGTTGCAGGTGCGCAAGACCCAGACCCCACCGTAGCATCGCCTGCTCGGGTGAATCACCCTTTCCCGACAACCGGATGCACAACACGCTCTCTTTCAGCTCCGCGTTCTCCCGGCTTCCTGCCCTGAGGCAGAGTTTCGCTTCCAATGTTTCCTGGGAGCCCGCTTCTTTCAGCAATTCGATCAACTTTTCCACCAGCAAAAAATGCAAGCTTCTCTGCTTCCCGAGTTCGGCCTGCTTGAAACCCAAAACGATATCTCCGGAAAACACATGTCCGCTCGCCGCGGCCTCCGCCCCTCGACCTTCCAACGGCTCCTGCAAAGCGAACAGCGAGTCCTCGCTTTCCATTGCCGCCCGAAAACTCTTAATCGCCAAGCCCGCTGCCGCATCTGTCGCGGCCGCGCCCGGACCCTCCGCACGCCTCGCAATCTTCTCGACCGCTTCCACCCGCATGCCTGCGAAGCTACGCGAAGGGCCTCCGCCCCGCAACAACATTTCCCGGAACTCGCACCCGTTCCTGCAACTCCTAACTCCCGTCTGGCTTCCTGCTAAAATGCCGCGCGCGTCGCAACCCGCTTCGGAGGCTTTTCATGAAGGAACCCGTAGCCAGCCGCCCGTACTGGCCTGACTTCGCCGGAATGCCCAAGGATCCCACTTCGGGTCTCAAATCCTGGAGTTGGGCTCTCGAACGCCTCGAACAATCTCACAATTATTGGATCGCCACCTCGCGCCCGGATGGCCACGCCCACCTCATGATCGTCTGGGGCATCTGGTGGGAAGATGCCTTTTGGTTCAGCACCGGCCCGAATACGCGTAAGGCGAAAAACATGGCCGCTCATGGTTACTGTTCCATTGGCACAGATCGCGCCGACGAAGCCGTCATTGTCGAGGGAATCCCCCACGAAATCAAAGACCGCGCCATCTGGAAACGCTTTGCTGGGGTGTACAACGGCAAATACGGAGGCGACGTCGAGCCTCTGCTCAACTCCTGCGGCGGCAACGTCTACCGCGTCGAGCCGCGCACCGCCTTCGCCCAGGACGAACACGCCCCCAACTTCGCTGCCTCCGCCACCCGCTGGCGCTTCAAGGAACCCTAGAGCGGGATGCCGAAGCGCGGGATTCCCTTAACTCCTTTAGAATCAAATCTGTCGCAGACCCTATTCGTAACTTTTTTAGAATCATATCTTTACGAAAAACAGGAAGGGGGCAATTCTCAGTGAGCGGGAAGATGAGGTCTTCCACAATTCTTCCGACGCAACTAAAAAAAATCTTATACCAGATTGATAAAATATGTCAAGAATTATCCTTGGCTTACCACACGAGTCGTCGAATCATTACTACGCTGGCTCGTGCTAAGCCGGCCCGTGAGGCGCAATTCCAAGGCGGCCAGCAGCGCAAAAATATAGCGTTAAAGTAATTTCGGCCAATCGATTGCAAATCCGCTCCGCGCCCTTAGGATCATCATGTTGATTGGCCGCCTCTTGCGAGAGCTTACTGCTTCGGCGCCGCGTTCCACATCTCCTGCTTCACCTTCCACTCCCCGTTCGCCTCCCGATGCAGCACCAGCGCCATCTTGCCCCACGTTTCAATCGCCTCCTTCCCATCCGGCGGCTGCACCACCTGATGCTCCAGCGCCCACTCCGACGCCCAGTCTCCCGACACCACGATGTCGTGGAACTCCATCTCCTGCTTCACGACTTTGTATCCCGGCATCTTCGCCAGAAGGTTCTCCACCCAGGCCTGAATGGCTTTCTTGCCAAGGAGCGGCGCTTCGCCCGGCAACAGGTCCACGCCATCCTCGGCCCACACGGCAAAGATCCCGGGCGTGTCCATCTTCAAATGCAAGTCCCGGTAGTGCTCGTTGAACTTCTCGATCTCCTCTTTCCCGCTGGCTCCCGCCTTGCCCATCGCACTCGTCGCCAACCCGCAAACCGCCAGCACCACGCCAACACCAAATGCCCATTTCATCGCCCACTCCTCTTCACACAATTTGGAGATGCTCACGTATTCCCCTATAATAGTGGTTTCCTCGCGACCTAGCGACGCGGCTGTATTCGCCCGGCTTTGCCGGCAAGCCGTGCAGACCGGACGCGACCGAAGGAGCCTCATGAAACCCGGTATTCATCCCGACTATCACCCCGTCATGGTGCACTGCGCCTGCGGCAACAATTTTCAAACGCGCTCGACCATCAAAGGCGACCGGCTCAACGTCGAAATCTGCTCCAACTGCCACCCCTTCTTCACCGGCAAGCAGAAACTCGTGGACACCGCCGGCCGCGTCGAACGCTTCACCAAGAAATACGCCGACGCCGCTGCCAAAGTCGAAGCCTCCAAAGCCGCCGCCAAAAAGTAGTCTCGCGACTGCCAGGAATTCGCTCTTCACTCAAAAGGGGTTTTCTACCGAAATCTGAAAGTACCTTTGTCCTGCGTTCAGGTCTTCGGAGAGAATGCGCTTGCATGCTCCGCGTTCCGCTGCGGCCACGATCATTCCATCGTAGAAGTGTATCCCGTACGCCGCACGCGCCTCGATCGCTCGCCGCACGATTCCCTGATCCAGAGGCACTAGCCTCATTGACCCAAGCGCATCCAGGGCGATCACCACTTGCTCCGGTCGCATTGGCGGTGTGGCCTTGTGCAGTAGAGTCGCCGCAAATTCCGCCAACACCTGGCTCGACGCAGTTCCTTCCCCGCTAAGCGCTCTCGCTACAATTCCTTGCGCTATCTTCTGCTTTCGAGCATCGGCCGGAGTGTACGCATACACCAAAATGTTTGTATCTACGAAGTCAGGACCGCTCATACAGGTCCTCTCTTCTCCAATTCTTTTTTGCTATCCGGACTTTGACTTGTTCAAAACTTCTCTCCAGTGCCTCTAGTTCGCGGCGCTTTCGCCCTGTTTTGGCGTTCTCTGCCGCAACTTGCTCCAGGTATTCCCGCACCAATCCCGTCAATGTCGTGTCCCGCTCCACCGCGATCTTCCGCACTTCCTTCACCAGTTCATCGTCCAGCGTCAGCGTAATATTCATAAGTCACCCATAATAAGGGAATTCTTACCCATAATAAGGGAACTGCAAGCTTCCTGCAAGTACCACGCTAATTCTCGGATTTTCTCTTCTCTGTTAATCCCCGCGCCCTCTGTTTCTCTGCGCTTTCTTCCTGTAACTCTTGAACCTTCAACTTTCAACCTCCTCGTCTCCCGCATCCATGTAAAATGACTCTCCATCGTGGCCACGCAATCCCGCATGTTTGGTGGTGCTCCTTCGAATGACCTAGTCGAATCCGCGCCGCCTCGCATCACCCTCCG
>DATJAD010000065.1:0-18556 GCA_035516615.1 Candidatus Acidiferrum sp. | reverse complement strand
ATGGTGCAGGGAATTAGCAACCACGATCACGCGCGCAAGTGGCAACCCGGCAATGGCGGGCTCTGCATGCACACGATCATTCGCGACGGGAATCGCGTGCACTTGGGCATCTCAACGGGCGGCCACTATTTGAGTGAGGACGGTGGCGAAACATTCAGGGCGTCCAATCAAGGCGTCGGCGCTGGCTTCGCGCCCGACCCCTATCCCGAGTTCGGTCAGTGCGTTCACAAGATCGCGCGGCACGACGACGCGCCCGGCCGGCTCTACATGCAGAACCACGGTGGATGGGCAGATTGGACAGGGCCTGGCGGGCCCCGGCCGGACATTGGCGTACTCCGCAGCGACGACTATGGCCGCTCGTGGCGGTCGATCGCTAAGGGATTGCCGTCGGACTTCGGATTTCCTATCGTGGTCCACCCGCATGACGCCGATACGGTGTACGTCATGCCCCTAGAGGGGGCGACGCGCTCGTGTCCCGGCGGCGCGCCAGCCGTGTGGCGCAGCGAAAATGGTGGCGAGTCGTGGAGCCGGCTCGCACGTGGGTTGCCGAGGAAGCAGAGCTACTTCACCGTCCTGCGTGACGCGATGGACATAGATCGACTCAAGGCCCCTGCGCTCTACTTCGGCACGACGACCGGCCAGTTGTGGATCGGGAGGGAGGGTGGCGAGCAGTGGGACTGCCTGTTCGATTCGCTGCCGCCGATCTACAACGTCAAGGTCGCGGTCGTGTGATGCCAGCGTAGACGATCCCTAGTCACAGGAAGTGCAACGCGCTACTCGTTGAAGTGACGCCCCCGGATGGTGGACGGATTACAGGCTAACCGGGAGCTATCCGGCTCCCACCGCGACATTCGTCCTGTGAAGTCGGCCTGTAGGAAGTGGTCTCCGCGCTTGGCATCGACTCTGGACGGATGACGAGCAATCCGGCAACCCCGACTGAAGGCGAGTTCGAGTGACCATACTGAAGGCGTCCAGTTGCGGCAGCCGAAGTGGTCCAGAAGTCTGGATCAGGAATTCGGCTACGCTTCGGCTTTTGAGCCGCGAGGCGTGACGGTCGCCGCCTGGGGGAAGAAGAAGAAGGGGTTTGAAAACCCGCCACTACAGGGAAAGAGCCACCGGAAAGAATGAAAAGGATGCCCGCCACGGCCCCTCAACAAGTTTGGGATAAATCGGCGGCCGCCACGAAGAAAAGAACCGCGCCGTGCTGCCAACGGGTACTACCGGAGCCGACGTTGCGATTGCACCTAGCGGTCAGACAATCGCAGGATTGATTCAGGAAGCCGCTCGCCCTGAATGGGGATCCTGGAAGCTGCCGCATTGATCTCATCGAGATCGTCCGGCGTCAGCTCGAGCGATGCGGCGCCGATGTTCTCCTCCAGTCGATGTATCTTCGTGGTTCCGGGAATTGGAACGATCCAAGGCTTCCGCGCGAGCAACCAGGCCAGTGCGATTTGTGCCGGAGTAGCATTCTTTCGCTGGGCGATTTGCTTCAGGAGATCTACTACTGCCTGGTTTGCCTTACGAGCCTCCTCGGTGAATCGAGGAAACGATGTTCGGAAGTCGGTGCTTTCGAATTTTGTTGAGGCATCAATCTTCCCCGTCAGGAATCCTTGTCCAAGCGGGCTCCAAGGAACAAAACCGATTCCCAATTCCTCGCAGGTTGGCAGCACCTCTGGTTCAGGGTCTCTGGTCCATATCGAATACTCGCTCTGCACCGCGGTGACCGGCTGGACCGCGTGTGCGCGACGAATGGTGCTTGCCCCGGCCTCGGAAAGGCCGAAGTGCTTCACCTTGCCGGCCTGAATGAGATCCTTCACCGCGCCCGCGACATCCTCGATGGGCACGTCTGGATCGACGCGATGCTGATAAAAGAGATCAATGACATCGGTCTTGAGGCGCTTCAGTGACGCTTCAGCAACCTGCCTGATATGCTCCGGCTTGCTGTTGAGCCCGCCCCGCCGCTGCCCTTCGGGAGCGATATCGAAACCGAACTTCGTGGCAATCACTACCCGCTCGCGATACGGGCCGAGTGCGTCGCCCGCGAGTTCTTCGTTCGCGAATGGGCCGTAAGCTTCCGCCGTGTCGAAGAATGTCACGCCGCGTTCGACGGCTGTCCGGATCACATTTATGCCTTGCTGCTTTTCGATCGCCGGACCGTAGCCATAGCTCAGTCCCATGCAACCGAATCCGAGCGCTGAGACCTCGAGATTGCCAAGCTTGCGCCTCTTCATGTGAATCTCCTTCCCAATGGTTTCTTTAATCTTAAGTTTAGGATCAAATCTCCGAATCGCCGAGGTCGAAGGCATGCTCGAAGAGCCTATGAATTTCCGCGGGAGTGTCTGCCGCCATCCGGCACTTCCTTGTGGTCTACTATTCTAGAATATCCTACCAGGGCCAGCGGCGGACACCCTGGCCTAGCCGAAAGCGGATTTTCCGCAGATACACGTCAGTCGCATCACGAGGCGATAAATACAGCTGTCGAAATATTCCCCTTCGCACCACCTGCCCCTAGGCATGATAACGTTTCCGACGCGTGATTGAGTGCTTCGGTCGGATCACGGGCAGACCGGAAGTAAACCGAAAATGCTTGGTAAGTTTGAATGGATAGGTCGAGGGAGGAGCGCTTGGTGTGAAAGGGCTGAGGTCAGCGAAGACGGATTCAGAAACACCAAGGAGACTCCATTGTAAGCGGGCCCTCAGGCTCTCTTGCAGCTTCCGTATCATGGAGTGATTCGAGGTCTGCGCCGCGGGATCACACTTCGAGAATATCTCTGGATGTGTTCTGACAGTGCCGAACGAATCCTTCCGCATACTTGGCGCCGCATTCCATCCCACGAAAGCGGCTCATCTCTTCATGGAGTGGATAGAAGGTTGCTTCCGGTTTTTGGCTGGCATGAGCGTAACACGCGGACTGCTTACGGTTTTCTGTCTGCGTGATGTCCACGTAGTGCGTCGGGTGATACACCTGAGTCTGGATGCCCTGATCCACTTCGTAATAGTAAAGGTCAAATTTCCTGGCTGCCTCCAGCCAGGCATCGTAGACCAGCAAGGAGGCCGCCCGGTGATCCCGGTGACTGTCAATCGGCCAGTGGGTCAGCACCACGTCAGGATGCTCGGCTCCGAGAATGTTTCGAAAGTCCGCGTATCGTGTCCGATCTATCTGTGTATCGCCGTCTATTTGGCCGGCAAAGACGGGCCTCGCTTTCAAGATCGCGCATGCTTTCTCGCTTTCCGCCGTGCGGATTGCCGCAGCCTCCTGCAGGGTTTTCCCTTCGATGCCCGCCTCGCCTCGGGTTAGATACACGATCACAACTTCATGCCCGAGACTGGTGTACAGCGCGATGGTCCCGCCGCATCCCGATTCGGGGTCGTCGGGGTGAGCGCCCACCACGACAATCTTCTGTTTCTCCGCTGCGGCACCCTCGGTGTCCGTTTCCAGATCCAGCTTCGGCAGCCCTGTTCCCACGGTCCCCATCAGCAAGGCGGACTGCCCTAAGAGCTCTCTACGCGTAATTTTCCCCATGAGATGACTCCCGATTGTCAGGATTCCGCAAACAAAGCTAATCGAGCTTAGGCTAAATTGCACCGTGACACGAACAGTTCGTTTCACGCCGGCGGGCCGAGGTTGGCATCGGCGACCAGGTGCATCAAGTGGATGGCGCGGACGTCCTTCACATCCCGCTCAATTTCGTTGCAGCGATGGCAGGAGAAGCACACGGTGCGCACGAGCAAGGAGTCCAAAACGGAAATTCCGGTTTATGTTCGAAGACCATGCTGCGCAATCCGAGGCGAAAATGAGAAATGTAATCTTCGCAATCAACACGACCTTAGATGGCTGCCGGGACCATACCAAATTCAATCCCGATGAAGAAACTTTTGAGTATGTTACGCACCTCACGCGAGATGCTGACACATTCCTCTGCGAGCGTAAAACCTATCAGTTGATGGTTCCTTACTGGCCTGATATCGCAAAAAGCCAGTCAGAGACAAAAGCGGATATCGAATTTGCTCAAACCTTTGTCTCCAAGAAGAAGATTGTTTTTTCACGATCGTTGGCCAGCGCTGAAGATGAAAATACGAGAATTGTTCGTACGAGCCTTCACGACGAAATACTTAAATTGAAACGAGAACAGGGCAAGAATATTCTTACCGGTGGTGTATCCATTCCTTCACAACTTGTAGAGCTTGGTCTGATTGATGAATATCATTTTGTGGTTCACCCGATAGTTTTAGGAGAGGGAGACGGTTGTTTGAAGGTATTAGCCTGCCGGAGAAATTACAATTGAAATTTATTGAGTCCAAGATTTTTAAGGCAGGATGTGTTGCGCTTCATTACATGAAGCAGTGACAGAAAAAACTTGCCCGACACTCGCGCCGCTCTGCGTCAATAATCCTTATATCCTATAAAGCAATCGAAGCCCATCCGAGTGCCTCCTTATGGCTCCCAATGCTCGAGATAAGAACGAAATTGTTTCCAAGTAGCTCGGGCATCCCATACAATGTGCGAGACCCCGAGGGGTGACATAAATCACAGACTTCCAAAGATGGAGTGTGTTGAATGTGTTCAGTCACCCGTCGCTCCGGCTCTTCTACTGATTAGGCAAAAAACCTCGGAGAGGTGGTGAATCATGAAGCGCATGGGCTTTATTGGATTGATCTTGTTCGCGGCTTTCGCCGTTACGGCATGGCCGCAGGCACAGACGGAAGGAACCTCCCAGAAGAAGACGGTTGAGAAGGTTCCGATCAAACAGACTTCGGCCGCAGCGGGCCAAGAGATGTACGTTGCCTACTGCGCTGCGTGTCACGGCAAGGACGGAAAGGGTGATGGTCCGGCCGCTTCCGAGTTGAAGCAGCCGCCGCCTGATCTGACGGTGTTAGCCAAGAATAACAACGGGAAGTTTCCAGCGGATCATGTTGCCAACGTCCTGCGGTTCGGAGTAGAAACTCCGGCCCACGGCAGCAAGGACATGCCAACCTGGGGCCATTTGCTCAGCTCGCTCCATGGAAGAATTACCGCGAATGATCCGATGGTTCAATTGCGCATCGCCAATCTGACGAAATATATCGAATCATTGCAATCCAAGTAATCCGGACAAATTTTCTGCAAGAGGAAACAGGGGCACCGCCCTGAAAGGCCGATTCACGCCCAGCAATTCTTTCAACCTCGGGGACCTACTCGGAGGAGATCATGACCATTCGCTTCGGGCTTCTTGTATGTGCATTGTTTCTGATTGTTTGCGCGGCCGGTGCGCAGAAAGAATCCGTTGCTGACAAGAACCAGCTTCCGCCCTCGTACGTCCCGTCCGGAAAAATGATGTACAAGCAATACTGCGCCGCGTGCCACGGTTCCGACGGCAAAGGTCGGGGTCCTGCCACCCCCGCACTGAATGTCCGAGTTCCGGACCTCACGACGCTATCCAAGCGCCACGGGGGCAAATTCCCTTTTGATTATGTCGAGAGCGTCCTGCGCTTCGGTCCTGGGTTCAGCGCACATGGATCAGCGGAAATGCCTGTCTGGGGCCCCATCTTCCAGTACCTTGAAAACTACAATGAAGCTGCCGTGCGCCAGCGGATCAGGAATCTTTGCGACTATCTCGAATCCATACAGGAAAAATAATGAGGGTGGGCACATAGCCGGGAATCCGCAGGTCCGTTCTGGCACCCGGTTTCCGCCGGCGTGGCAGAGCTTCCGTGCACGGGCTCTCAGGTCGCGCCCTCGGGAATCAGGTACTGGCCCTATAGAATCAGGAATTCACTTACGCTTCCGCTTTTGAGCCACGAGGCGTGAGCAGGGCGAGCACGATCGCGACCAGGAACAATGCAGGGACGTCGCCGAACAAGTGTCCGCGATGCTCGGGGTAAGCCAACGCCTGCACTGCCATGATGCCGGCGTGCACAATGCTCGACCACACCGTGAACCAGATGAGGCTTAGATTTTTGAGCGGGTTGCGCGACGCGAGTAGCAGAAAAACACCAAGTGTCGCGTAAACCCCCAAAATCATTTGCAGGTAAAGCGATTGGCCGCTCAGATGCCATGCCCAGCCGGATTTCCAGAGTATGGTCAAAGGGTAGATGCCAACAATGAAGATGATCCCAACTACCACGAGGGCGACGCGAAGAGGGCCCAAGTTTTGATTGCCAGCCATGTGCGATTCTCCTCTGTCTTCGTTCGTTTCAAGCTCATAAAGGGAGCCAAAGTGGGTGCATTAAATCACGACAAGCGGATTCCGGAAAGTTGGAATTTTCAAAAGACGCCGGCGCGGCGGAGATGCCTCATGCACTGAAGGAAGGGAGGGAACGGGGTAGCGTGCTCCTACGAGGGGCGGAGGGTGGGCCAAGGCACGGCACAATTTGCAGAGTTTCCTCGGAACTTTTGCCGGGGGCGGCTCGTATACCTCACCAAAGCCCAAGAAGGAGGCTTGAACCAATGACCCACCGTGTCCGGGGTATTCTGAAGACCGCTTCGCTGATCGCTGCGGCGGCTTTGCTGCTTGCGCCGCTTGCAACGTTTGCCCAAACCAATTCCCCATCCACCGCCGACCGCTGGATTCACGTGCGTGTAACCAGCAGCGATTCCAAAGGCGAAACCGTTAAGGTCAATGTTCCCGTGGACATGGCCGAAAAGATTCTTCCGGCCATCAACAAGGACCGTCTGCATGCCGGCAAGGTCCGGATTGACAACGGCGACATGGACGGCGTGGACATTCGCGCGATTCTGGACGCCGTGCGAACCGCGAAGGACGGCGAATTCGTCACCGTGCAGGCTCCCGATGCGGACGTGCGTGTGGCCAAGCAGGGCGGGTTCCTGCTGATCCATGTGACGGATAAGAGCGACCATCATCACGAGAAAGCCGGCAAGGCCGAGAAAGGCGAAAAGGCGGAGATGGTCAACGTTTCCCCGCATCACGTGGAAGTCAAGGTGCCGATGAAGGTCGTGGACGCGCTTTTCTCGGGCGAAAAGGACGAATTGAACGTTCTGGCAGCGCTGCGCGCGCTTTCCACGAGCGGCGATACGGAGCTGGTCAGCGTGAAGGATGACGACAACACCGTACGTGTCTGGATCGACTCGAAGAACGTTTCGGACTGAGCTGGCGGAGCGACGAACATGATTTTACTGGCAAAAATCGCTCTGGGATTGACGGGAACGATGGCCCTCGCGACGATGTATGCGTTTCGCGAGGGCACTATCCGCGTGGACGTGGACGAACACCATGCCGGCGGATCCCACGTGCATGTGTGGGTTCCAGCGGCGGTGGTGCCTATGGCTCTGCATTTCGTGCCGGATGACAAGCTGCAGCAGGCTGAAAATCATGCCGAAGAGTGGCTGCCGATCGTCCGCGCCGCCGTGGATAGCTTGAAGGACCATCCGGACGCGGATTTTGTGGAAGTGCAGGACGGCCACCAGCATGTTCACGTGCAGACGCAGGGAGGAAGGATTCGCGTGGACGTCACGGATGTGGACGAGGAAGTCCACGTGGCGTGTCCGATCTCAACGATCGAGGACGTGGCCAACCAGATCGGGGCGCGTTCGCCACATTTGTAATGAACGGATGATCCGGAAGATGTGGAATTAGAAACGACCGAAACAAAAAGAGGGGCGAGCCGCAGCTCGCCCCGTGACCACTTCAAAACTTTCTTCGCTCAGTCTTCCTTGGCCGGTTGGAAATAAACTTCCTCGAACATCGAGCCCTTCTTCCAGCCCGCGCGGGTAAGGATTCCGCGCCCGTTTTCGATCATACTGGGATGCCCGCACAGGTACACGGTGGTGTCGTCAGGCTTAAGTTTCCAGTCGCTTACAACCTTTCGGATGAGATCGTCCACGCGTCCCGTTTCGCCGCTCCACGCCGTGTCTTCCCACGGGCGGCTGATGGTGGAGGCGTATTCGAGCCAGGGAACTTCGGCGGCGATGCGCTCCATCTCTTCGCGATAGCCGAATTCCCAGGAGCGGCTGGCGCCCTGCAGGCAGAAAAGCTTGTGATTCCCTGGCATGGGGGAGTTGCCGGCTTTCCAGTCTTTATAGAGCGTTCGGGCATAACTCACAAAAGGCGCGAGGCCGGTGACCGTCGAGAGCAACAGATGATTCATGCGTCCGCTTTTTACGTCGAGCGTAAAGCGGCCCTTGGAGATTTTGCGGCAGAGCATTGTGTCGCCGACCTGGAGCTTGTAAAGTTTGGGAGTGAGTTCGCCCTGGGGAACGAGCTCGATGAAAAATTCGAGCGTGTCTTCGTAGGGAGAGGAGACGATGGAGTAGGCGCGCTCGATGCGCTTGCCTTCGTAATCCACACCAAGGGTCGCGTATTGACCGGCGACAAACTTGAAGGGGCCGCCGGGATCCACGCGGATCAGCCAAAGATCCTCGGCGATGTCGCGGCGTTCAAGGATTTTCGCTTCATAGTGCTTTTCGCCCACTGGCGTGCTTCGAACCTCGGTCATCTCAGGCATCTTCCGTTTCTCCCCGCGGCCCAGGGCTCTCTCTGCTAAGTGCTGTGAAATCAATGCCGGGCGCGCCTTTTAGCTTCACCGCACATTGTACTTGAGGAGCGCATCCCGTGCGCAGTGACGTACGTCACTATTGATGGTTCATCTGCTGCATCATCATCTGGCGCATCATTTGGGGATCGAACTTCACCGGAGTTCCGACGATGTGATCCTTGGCATCGGTGATGACTTTTGTGAGCACTAGGGTTTCGCCTTTGTCAACGGATTTGACGAGACTCATGGGAGCGACCTTGGTGCTGACCCAGACGTCACCCTTGCCGTTATCCTTAGCCCAGTGTTCGCAGGAAAAAGTGCCCGCGGGAACCGTGATCGTCTCGGTACCGACGGAGTGCCACTTTTCCATTTCCTCCTCCCTGCGCTGGCGTTCTTCCATGCTGGGATTGACAGGCATCTCCATGGGCTGGGAGGAACCGGGCATCAAGAAGACGGTTTTGTGAACCTGGAAATCATCCTTGGTGATGAGCGCCTTGGTGTACATCATGGTGTTGGTCCTGGGTTCCATGAAGCCAAATTCCAGCCAAAAGGCTTCTTTCCCTCCTACAGATTCCGATCCGACGACGGTCATCTCGAACGGCCTCTTTGTGCCATCGGAATCCACCCTTGCGTATTCGCCACCATAACCAACTACGGGATGGAAGATATTAGCAATGTTGGGTTTCTTGAAGATGTTCATGCCCATCTGCGCGTTCAAAGCCGGGGAAAAACACGCGCACGCCAGCACCGCCAACACAATTTGCACTCGCTTCATGGAATGCTCCTTTTTTGCCAGATCTTTGGTCGCAAGGGGATTGGGCCAACAGCGACCGGTCATGGAACAAGATTTTTAGCAGGTTGCGGCGGAAGAAACAATCAAATGGCGAGCGCCCTTGTGCAAAATGTACAGGGCAGGACGCGGAGCGAAACTGGGCTATTCATAGGCGAGCGCCACGACAGGATCGTAGCTGGCGGCGCGAAGCGAAGGATAGAGAGCGCCCGCGGCGGCGCCCGCGAGAGCGAGCAATATTGCGCCAAATACCCAGCTTGGGGTGATGAGAATCTGCAGCGTAGGAGTGGTCGCGTGCAATAGCGTTTGGGTGACGAAGGTGAGGCCGATTCCCACAAGGCTGCCACAAACGGCCAGGATCAATGTCTCACCCAAAAACAGTTTGACGATATCGAAACGCGAGCAGCCAAGTGCCTTCAAAATGCCGATCTCGCGAGTGCGCTCCATCACAAGGGTGTGCATGTTGAGCAGCACGACGAGGAAACTGATGATCACGCCGATGCCGACCATGGTCCGGATGAAGGGTTTGAGTTCGGGCAGGTTCGACGAATTCATCAAGGTCATGTACTCCGCCATCGAACGGACACGGTTCTGAGGATCGAGCCTCAAAATTTGTTCACGCGTCGCCTCTGTATCTCCCTTACTCCTGACGTAAAACATGGAAACGCGATTTTCAGCGCCGGCAATGTCTTGAGCGGTTTTCAGAGGAATAAAAAAACGAGCGCCCTTGCCATGGGCGACGATGCCGCAGATTCGAAAGGAATGGTTGAGGAGCGTGACCGTGTCGCCGACTTTCAGCCCGCGCGACTGGGCGACGACGTCGTCGGCAAGAGCGTCATCCGGGGAAGTGAACGGGCCGCCATCGCGAAACAAAAAGCCGCGGCTGAGCGCGTTGAAGCGCTGGTAGTCAATGCCGTACACGACGACGAAGTTCTTTTGATCCATGAGAATAAGAGTCGGAGCGACTTCATCCACACCGGGCAGCTTGGCGATCTGATCCGCTAAAGATTCCGGCATCACCGCGCTCGAGAAAGCAAAGAAAATGGACGAGTTGGGCGGTTGAACCATCAGATCCGCTCCGACGCCTTCGACGCGCTTGGCCCACTCGGCAACGACGCCGGATGTGAGACCTACGATCATCAGTACGAGAATCACCTGCATGGCGATGGCGGCGATGCTCAACGAAGCGCGAAAGGGACGCGCGGAGATATTGCCCCAGAGGAGTTGTAGTTCGGAGAGCTGCCCTTCGTAAGTCTCGTTCATGAAAGAGTTTCCGACACTCAATGTATCATCCCCCAGTTTTCGCGAAGCAGAAAGTTTGGGAAAAGAGAGCACGCCAACTGCCGAAGAGCACGAGCAATGTTTCGCGATCGTAAAGATTTCAACACATGTGTTGATAAGGTTGTGGAAAAGAGCTCTGCGCGCGCGCTAACCCTGCCCGTATCAACGCTATGATGCGGTTTGCACCATATCTGTGCATCACTCGCACGCGCTGCAAATTTCGCGAAAAAAACTCAGTACCACTTGGGCGGTTTATCGAGATGAATTTTGATGACCTGGTTGGAATCGGTGATTTCAAAGGACTTCCCGTAAGTTCTCCATCGGTCCGCGACAATCTGAATCAGAACGCCGCCGAGAGGCGGATCGGGAACGTGAGCAACGCCTTCGCGATTTGTTTTCACGTTCAGCGCGACCTTCTCATCTTTCTTGAGCTTGCGCTCAATCTTGAATTTTACGTACACGCTGGCATTTTCCACGGGCACATTGTCATCGCCCCCGGTGACGATGATGGTCAACCGGGGAATTCGCTGCGGCTCGGCAGATTGCTGAGCAGGAGCAGACTGCGGGGCTCCAACCGCTAACTGGCAAAAACAGAGGACTGCGAACTGAGCGAGCCCCATGAAGGCGGCCGAAATCCAGAATCGCTTGAGTCTCAACATGCTATGTCCATCCTGTACAAAACGAGCCATGGCGGTCAAGTGTGAAGTCATGTGCCGCGACGGATTCGAGGGGCGAAACGACGCCAGATCGGAGTGGGAAATCTTTCAAGAGGTACAATTGACGCTAAGGGGCGCGTCCTGTAAGTTTTACGGAACCCGAATGAGGACCCGCGAGGGCCACGGAGCGTGGGTGCGCTCCGCGAACTGTCCAATGAAGCGAGAAACGCAAGAGACCCGGTGAGTTTTTCCCGGGCGTGTGTTTTGGCGAAAGAAGGAGAAAACCATGGGGTTTGCGACTAATGCGATTCATGTGGGGCAGGAGCCTGACCCAACCACCGGAGCGATCGTCGCGCCGATCTATCAGACCTCCACGTACGTGCAGGAAGAGCTGGGAAAGAACAAAGGCTACGACTATGCGCGGTCAAACCACCCGAACCGCAAGGCGCTGGAGCGGACGATTGCTAAGCTCGAAGGAGGGCACAGCTCGTACGTTTTCACGTCAGGTATGGCGGCGATTGACGCAGTTTTCCGGATGCTGAGGCCGGGCGAACACGTGGTTGTCTCAGAAGCCGTCTACGGCGGCGTGTTCCGGCTCTCCACACAACTGCTGGTGCACTTCGGAATTGAATTCAGCTTCGTGGACACTTCCGCGCCGGAGATGGTGCTGGCGGCGATGCGGCCGAATACCAAAATGCTCTATGTGGAAACGCCGACCAACCCCACGCTGCGCGTGACGGATATCGCGGCGATCGCGAAGCTGGCCAGCGAGCGCAATGCGTTGTTGGTGGTAGACAACACATTTTTAAGCCCTTATTTGCAAAGACCAATCGAACTGGGCGCGCACATCGTGGTGCACTCGATGACCAAGTACCTCAACGGACACAGCGACGCCACGGGCGGAGCCGTGGTGCTCACGAAGCCCGATGACGCGGAAAAAATCTATTTCATACAACGATCGGCGGGAGCGGGACTCGCGCCCATGGACTGTTTTTTGATCTCACGGGGAATCAAAACACTGGCCGTGCGAATGCTGCAGCACAACGCGAATGGGATTGCCGTGGCGCGGCATCTGGACGCCCACCCCAAAGTGCGCAAAGTGTTTTATCCCGGGCTGCCGACGCACCCGCAACATGACATTGCGCGGAAGCAACAACGGGGTCCGGGAGCGATGGTGTCGTTCGACCTTGGAACGCTGGAGGCAGCGCGAAGATTCTTGAACCAGACTAAACTGTGTTCGCTGGCCGAAAGCCTGGGCGGAGTGGAGACGCTGATTTCACTCCCGGCGCTTATGACTCATGCTTCGATGCCCCAGGAAGTGCGAGACCGCATCGGAATAACGGATGGACTGGTGCGGCTCTCGGTGGGGATTGAGGACGTGGAAGACATCCTGGCGGACTTGGACCAGGCATTGCTCTACGTTTAGAATGAGTTGAAGCAATGCAACACGCAGCGGCGTCTGGGAAGTGGCCTACTCCCTCTTCATTTTAACGGATCGAGCGAGTCGCTCGGCGTGAGGTCCTTGGCGCAGCGACGCGACGGTTGTGCTCTGGATGAAAATTCTTGGGGAGTTGCTTCGGGAGCGAGGAGCGGCTATTTCACGCAGGCGGAGAGCCAGTCCAGATAGGACTTTGACCCCGCGGCAACGGGAAGAACAAGGAATTCGGGAACGTCATAGCTGTGCCAGCGGAGAACTTCCTGTTCGAGCCTGGTGAGAGACTTTTCGTGAGTCTTGATGAGCAGGACGTGCTCTCGGGCGGTTTCGACTGTATCCTTCCAGCGGTAAATGGATTGGACGGGACCGAGGACAATGCTGACGCAGGCCGCGAGACGCTTCCTGACCAGGAATTTGCCGATTCTCCTCCCTTCGGTCAAAGACGCGCATGTTAGGAGAACGATCCGAGCTTTTCCGTCTGAAATCATGGTGATCCTCCCGGAAAATATCCGCGGCCGGCGCGAACGCCGAACATGAACTACAATCCCGCCAAAGTACATGGGCCCGCCACGGCAGGCACAGCAATCCGCGAAAGGCTTTTGCTCGAGGCCGCCGAGGTTTAGAATACGGCTCCATGAGCACACCGAAAGAGGCGGCCGAAAAAGCCGTTTCCCCCATCAAGTTCGGCACTTCGGGCTGGCGAGGGCTGATCGCGGACGACTTCACGTTCGCCAACGTGCGGCTGGCCGTGACCGCCATTACCGAGCACGTTAAGTCTAAAGCAAAACAACCGATCCTTCTCGTTGGATATGACACCAGGTTCTATTCCGAGGAGTTTTCACAACTCGCGGTGGATATCCTCCAAGAGCATGGAATCAAGACTCTCCTGTGTGAGACGTTCACGCCGACTCCGGCCGTGGCCTACGAAATCATTAGGCGGAAGCTGGATGGAGCGATCAACTTTACGGCGAGCCACAATCCCGCGCAGTATCATGGGCTGAAATTCTCTTCTTCGGATGCGGGGCCGGCGTTGCCGGAAGTGACCAAGGACATCGAGGCGCGTGCGGCGCGGTTGTTTGCGAAGGGCGGAGTGCAGGCAACGGCGCAACACGGACCGCGAAAAGACGAGAAAGTGAATTTGCGCGATGCGTACTTGAATCGGCTGGAAGAGCTAGTGCGCTTCGACGTGCTTGGCAAAGGTAAGCACAAGTTTGCGGTGGATGCGCTGCACGGCTGCGGCGCGGGCTATCTGGACAAGACGCTGGCGGATCACGGTGTGAGCGTGGAAGTGATTCGCGCCGAACGCGATGTTTTGTTTGACGGCACCGGGCCGGACGTTTCCGACGAAAACCTGGATCCGTTGCGCAAGAAAGTGAAAGAGACTAAAGCGACAGCAGGATTTGCGACGGACGGCGATGCGGACCGTTTCGGGATCATCGATCAGGATGGCAAATGGGTGCAGCCGAACCTGATTCTGGCGCTGGTTTACGATTATCTTGTGGAGACGCGAGGATGGGAGATGCCCGCGGCGCGCAGCGTGGCAACCACGGAAATGATTGATGCCGCTGCCAAAGCGCACGGACAGAAAACACACCAGACGCCGGTGGGCTTCAAGTATATCGGGCAACTGATCCGCGAGGATAAAATCGCGATGGGAGGAGAGGAAAGTGCGGGGCTGACGATCCGAGGACATATCCCCGAAAAGGACGGAATTCTGGCGTGCCTGCTGGTTGCGGAGATGATCGCGGCGCGAGGAGCGGCGGTCGGGGAACAAGTGAAACAGATGTTCAAGAAACTGGGGCGGCAGTTCTGGCCGACGCGCGAGAATTTGCACTTGAGCGAAGACCAGAAGGCGCGCGCGATTGAAAAATCCAAAACGGATGCAAGCACGCTGATCGGGAGAAAAGTGGCTTCCGTGGACCGGACGGACGGGGCGAAGTTCGCATTCGAGGATGGATCCTGGATGCTGCTGCGGCTTTCCGGGACCGAGCCTCTTTTGCGATTGTACGTGGAAGCAGAAAGCGCCTCGGCGAGTGCGAAGCTGACGCGCGACGCCACGGAATGGATCCTGAAGTGACGAACAAGTTGACGGCGGAAGAAAAGCTCGTGGCGATCTGGCGGCAGTATGGACGCGCCATTCTGGCGCTGATGGTGGCGGCGCTGCTGGTACACGACATTTTCGGCACGCACGGATTCCTGGCGATGCAGAGGACGAAGAAAGAAATGGAACAGGTTCAGGCCGACCTGGACCGGCTGAACAAGGACAACCAGCAACTGGCGGAAGATGTGAAGGCGCTGAAGACCGATCCGCACAAGATTGAATCCATTGCGCGAAGCGAATTGGGTTTGGCGAAGCCCGGCGAAGTGATTATCAAGATCCCGCAGGGGCAGGAACCGGAGCAGCACCCGGCGCCGAAGCCTTAGGACGCGACTTCTTCCAGTGCGTGCGCAGCAGAGAAAGACCCAACATCGCGAGAAAAATGACGAGGAGGCCGAAAGTAGCCTCGGCGATGGAGCATTGCCCTTTGGGAAGAATTGAAAAACGGCCATAGACAAATTCGATGTGTACCCAATAGACCAGCAGAGAAGTCTTGCCGAGCTGGATCATGGGGCTGAAGCCTTTTTGCGCGAAGCCCCAACGGCACCAAGCGTAGACGAGAAAGAGGATAGCCAGAAGAATGCCGCAACGCATGAGGAGAAATTGCGGACTGGAGTGCCAATAATCGTAGACCGAGTAGAGATGAATCGGAGAGCGGTCGAAGAAGATGGAGAGAGCGCCGGCGAGGAGGCCCGCGGCGGCGAGGCTGAGGAAGGCGAGACTTTCGCGGCGCCGGGCAAAATCGGTAAACAGAAAAAATCCGACGGCGAGGCCGGCGAAGGCGAAGGCGGTCCAGGGAAAGATTGGGAAAAGCCAGGGCTTCGGCTGATCGAAAACGTGCACGCCGTTGATGTAGGACTCGATCGGCCAGGGGAGAAATTTGGGGCGCCAGCCGGTCCAGAGCGGCGGAGTGAGCATGGCGATGAGAGTAGCAGTGACGAGAGACGAGACAATTCCTACATTGCGCGATCGGCGGACAGCAACTGGTAGCGAGACGGCATTGTGCCGGGGCCCGGTGATCCAGCAGAGTGTGCTCACCAGCATAATCGCGATGCCGAGGAGATTGAGAATGTCCACGCGTAGGAGATCAGTCCAGGGCGACCAGCGATAGCCGAGCGCGAATTCCTGGACGCGAAAAAGAAGGCCCAAACCCAGGATCTCCGCACCGCGGAGAATGGTTTGCCTGGCGATGGCGTTTCGCGCAATTCCCTTTTCTCGAAGGCGCTCGGTGACCAGCGCCACGGAGACGCCGGCAAGAAATGTGAAGAGCGGGGCGGGGAGAGTTCCGCCGAGCTGCGACCAGGCGCGAAGAGCCGACTTGCGCGCGGCCGGATTGAGCCAGGAATCGTAGCAGTGCGTCTGGAACATTAGGACGCACGCCAAGCCCCTCATCCAGTCAATATACGCAAGACGCTTCATGGCGCGCACGCGCCTAAAAAATAGCGCGGTTGGCGGAGGCGCGGCCCTCTTCTTCCTGTGCGGCCGCAAAGCGGCCGACGCATCCGGTCAATATAAGCAACGCGTTTCATTCGCTGGGCTAGAATAGCGGTTTGGCTGGCATGCGCCAACTCGGTGTGCTTCCTGTGACAGGACTGTGGGCGACTCTGTGCCTGACGGGAGGGCTCTATGCAACGTGGCACGAATACACCGGGCGGGGTTTTGCCGCCACCCTGACGGCTTTTTGTTTTTTGTTTGGGGTGATGCTGCTGTTCGCCGCAAAGGGAGTTTCGGAGCGTCTGGCGGCGCGCTTTGGAAGCGGCGGCGGGCTGATTTTGGGCGCGGCGATTTTCCTGATGTACGTCGTGTATGTGCTGGGGACCAACAACGTCGCGGCTCTGCGGCTTGGTGCGATCGCAGGGTTGGTGTTCGTTCCGCTCGCGCTGGCGGCCTCGGCGAATGGAGCGGGCGCGGGGGCGTGGCAGGACTTGCTGATCGTGGCGGGCATTTGGGTGTTTGTGAAGTTTTCGCCGTCGCACTGGCTGTGGCCGTATCCCGGACGGCGGCTCGCGTATGTGTTCACCGTGCTGGTAGCGGTGGGCACGGCGCTTGGCTGCTTCGCGCTCGTGCGGCGCGTCGGAGGGATCGGCTACTCCATCGGCTGGGGCAAACGCTGGGAAATCTGGATTCTGGGGAGCTATGTCATTTTTGCGTGCATCGCGATTCCGCTTGGGATCGGGATGCACTTCATCCGCTTCGCGCCGCAATGGAACAAGTGGAGCGCGCTGGTCTTCACGTCATTGACGATTCTATTTTTCACCGCGTGGCCTGAAGAATTCCTGTTTCGCGGCTTGCTGCAGAATCTGCTGTCGAAAACTTCGAAGAGCGAAACGGCGGGCTGGTGGACTGCGTCGGTGTTGTTCGGATTTTCGCATATCACCAATCTGGGATTTCCGAACTGGCGCTATGTAATTCTCGCTTCCATCGCGGGATTGTTTTATGGATGGACGTGGCGGAGAACTGGATCTATTTTCGCTTCCGCGATCGTGCATGCGGCGGTGGATGTGACGTGGCATTTTCTATTTCGGAGCTGAATGCGCCAGCAGAGTCTTTGGCGATGAAATTGCGCGGAAGACGCGACCGGGGTAGACTTCGCCGGATCGCAGGAATCTAAAGCTTAAGGCGAATGAGGGGGACGGTATGGCGCGCTATCTGCTTACGTTGGGGATCTGCCTGGCGTTGTGCGCGGGAGGCTGGGCGCAGCGCACGCGGCACGCAAAGCCCAAGCCGGAACCGGATGGCCCGGCCTCAAAGGAGGACGTCGAAAAGTATTTCGCCGCGATGGAGATCCGGGAAAACATGGCGATGATGCTGGACGCGATGGCCAAGCAGAGCCATCAGATGGCCCACGACGAGATCGAGAAGAGCGGAGCCAAGCTGCCTCCGGATTTCGAGGAGCGCATGGACAAGCTGATGGATAACATGATGAAGCAGTTTCCCGTCGAGAACCTCACCGATGCGATAGTACCGGTGATTCAGAAGCATTTGACAAGGAATGAGTTGAGGGCGGTAACCGCGTTCTATGCGACGCCCGCCGGGCAAAAACTGTTGAAAGAGCAGCCGGCGATCACCCAGGAATCCATGCAAGTGTCCTATGGAGTGATGCAATCGCGGATGGAGACCATGCGGGAAGAAGTGCAAACGGAAATCGGGATGTCGAGGCTGGACACTAGGCCGGTCGCGGAAGCGCCGCCCGCAAAACCTCACTGAGAGTGATTTGGGGGATTCATGTGACGGCTGGAGAATTCGGGCGTCAGAGGGATTGAGCAATTCGGCTCGGGCATAAATTCGGATTTCGTTCCAAAAGAAACAACCAAACAGGAGGAAGCGATGAGCGAGATGACGGCGGAGCAGGCAGTTTTTTTGTTGCAGAACGTCTATATGGGTACTTTGAAGAACGAAAGCAGGATTACTAAGAGAGTGTTGGAAGCGGTCCCCGCGGACAAGGGGGATCACCGTCCCGATCCGATTTCCAAGAGCGCCATCGAGCTGGTGCGGCACATCACTGCAACGGAGCCGCGCTTTGCGGGAGCAGTCCTCACGGGAGAATTCAACACGGGGCCATCGGGCATTCCGGATTCGGCGACGCCCGCGGAGATTGCGGCGATGTATGAGGAGCGCTTCAACAAGGATTTCGAGGCGCTCTCAAAGGCAACTCCCGAGCAATTACTGAAGGAAGTGGATTTTCGCGGAATGTTCCAGATGCCGGCAGTGCGCTTCCTCATGATGGGACTGCATCACACGATCCATCACCGCGGGCAGCTTTCATCTTATCTGCGCTGTATGGGCGCGAAAGTGCCTTCCATTTATGGCGAGAGTTACGACGA
>DATJAD010000064.1:0-5761 GCA_035516615.1 Candidatus Acidiferrum sp. | reverse complement strand
AAGAAAAGTTTCCTGCGCCAGCGGAAATCCGCAGCTCTCTAGTACTCCAAAAGGTGCTTGACCGCTTCGACCAGTTGATTCGTCTGCGGCAGAATCACGTCTTCCAGTTTCGGCTGGTAAGCGCAAAACACGTCCATTGCCGCAACCCGCTTCACCGGCGCGTCCAGTTCCCCAAAATGTTCGTCCGCAATCCGCGCCGCGATCTCCGCTCCATAGCCCCAGCTCAGCATGTCCTCGTAAGCCACGATGACGCGATGGGTCTTGCAGACACTAGTGGAGATAGCTTCCCAATCGTATGGCGAGAGAGACCTCAGATCCACAATCTCAGCCGAAATCCCTTCCCGCTCCAGTTGCGCCGCAGCCACTTCCGCGCGGTGCACAAACGCTCCGTAGGTCACCACGCTGACGTCCGAGCCTTCTTTGACCACTCGCGCCCTTCCGAACGGAATCGTAAAGTCCGGTCCCGGATATTCCGACCGGTTATACGGCTGGCGGTATAGGTGCTTGTGCTCGAGGAACATCACGGGGTCGTCGCAACGAATCGCTGTCCGCAACAGCCCCGCCACGTCCAGCGCCGTCGAAGGCATCACCACTCGCAATCCCGGCAGATGCGCGAAGACCACTTCCCCGCTCTGGCTATGATAGACCGCACCGCCAGTCAAATAGCCGCCAATAGGCACGCGGATCACCGCCGGGCACTTGAACGTGCCGTTCGATCGCCACCGCATCAGGCACAGCTCGCTGCGAATCTGCATCATGGCCGGCCACAGATAATCGAAAAACTGGACCTCCGCGACGGGCTTCAATCCTCGCGTAGCCATTCCGATCGCGCGTCCCACGATGCCCGCTTCCGCCAGCGGCGTATTGAACACGCGGCTCGAACCATATTTCCGCTGCAGGTCGGAGGTTGCCTTGAATACGCCCCCCTTGCCCTTCACTTCCTTCAAATTCTCCTCGCGGCTCGCGTCCGCCACGTCTTCGCCAAAAACCGTGATCCGTTCGTCCCGCGACATCTCATCGCTCAGCGTAGCCGCTACCATCTCCACCATCGTCTTCGGTGCGCCGTTCAATCGCGGCTGCGCCTCAAACGCGGCGGAGGCCGGGTCGACCTCTTCCGAGTAAATGTACCGCGTCACCGAATGCACGCCGGGCGCCTCGGCAGCCAGCGCCTCATCCCCCGCCTCGCGCACTTCGCGGTCCACTTCCGCTTCCAGCCGTTCGATTTCCTTCTGATCCAGAATTCCTTCTCGAACCAGGAATAGAGAGAACTTCGAAAGAGGATCTCGATGCGCTTCCGCTTCGCGTTCTTCCGGAGATTTGTAAAGTTTCTCGTCGTCGGAAAGCGAGTGCGAGTAAGGCCGCACCACGTGCGTGTGCACCAGGGCGGGACCTCTTCTTTCCCGGCAGTATTCCACGGCCTGCTTGCAAACCGTGTAACTCTCCAGCACATCCGTGCCGTCGCACTCGGCCACGTGCAGCCCTGGAAAATCGCGCACCAGCTTGGAAATGCTTCCTCCGGCAGTCTGCACCTCGACCGGCACGGAAATCGCGTATCCGTTATCCTCAATCAGGTACATCAGCGGCAATTTCTTGGCGCACGCCGCATTCAGCGATTCCCAGAACTCGCCTTCGCTCGTCGCGCCGTCTCCCCCCGAAACGTACACGATTTCGTCGCGTTCGTGCCTCGCCAGGTTGCCCAGCGGAGCCACTTTCGCTTCTCCCAGCGCCCGCGGATGTTCTTCGTAATAGAGCGTCGCTTCCGCCGCTCCCACAGCCTGCACGAATTGGGTCCCTGTGCACGATGACTTGCTTACGATGTTCAGTTTCGGGTCGCCCCAGTGCGACGGCATTTGCCGTCCGCCGGAGCTTGGGTCGTCCTTGGCGCCAACAGCCTGCAACAAAGTGGCCAGCGGTGTAACGCCCATCATCAGGCAGAGCGCACGGTCCCGGTAATACGGATAGAGCCAGTCGATTCCCGGTCGAAGAAGCAACCCCAAAGCCGCCGTTACCGCTTCGTGCCCAGCGCTCGAGATCTGGAAGAAAATCTTATTCTGTCGTTTGAGCTGGATCTCCTTGTCGTCCAGCCGGCGGGACATATACATCGTCCGGTAAATCCGGATGAGGGTCTCATTGTTGAGCCCGGCGTGCTCCCCGGCTTTGTCAGTTTCTATCTTTGGGGCCTTCAGGCGTGTCTGTACGGTCATGCAGCGCGACCTCGAAAGGGAAGTGAATGCCCGGACCTGGCTTTCGTGTAATTATACCGAACCGCGAGCCTCTTGAGCCAAGTACATGGGTAAAGTGCATGAGTAAAGTACAACCGCGCGGGACGCCTCAATCCAAAACATCGAACCTCGCTTCAACATCATCAAATGTGGGCTGCCCTTCCCGCACGGCTGCGGGTGCAGCTTCCTTGAACGGCTCTTCCGCCGGGATGCGGTCCACCCAACGCTGTTCGGTCAATTTCTCGTGGTTCGAAAAGGCCAGCCGGATCAGCAGCTTGATCTTTTCCGTTTCTTTTGTCGGTTCCTCGTTCTTCTCGCTTTTGGCGCTCTTTGCCTCGCGCTTCTTGACCGGTTCCTTTTTCTTTTGCTCTTTCTGTACTTCTTCAGGAGCGGCTTTGCCGGCAGCTCCATTGCTCCGGTCGAATTTGTAGGTCAGTTTCTTGTCCAGCCGGAACGCTTGCTTCCATCCTTCTAGCCGGTGCCGCGCTTGCTGTGCTTTTTCCTCGTCCGAACCGAAGTCAAACGTCAGATAAATATGTGCCATGAGTTGAGTCTGCGACGCGCCGCCTCGCAAGTCAAGATTGCCCCTTGAGCTTGCCCGCCACTCGGTTCCGCCTGGGTGCTTTTCCGGCTGCATCCCTCTCCAAAATGGCTTATCATCTTTTTGGCAGCAATTCCCGTATACTGACATAAAGTGAACGCCTCGAAATATCGCCGGTCTCAACGCGCCGCTGCTCTCATCTGCCTCCTGGCAGTGGTGCTCTTGTATGCACCGATGGCTGCCGCCGCATGGCCTTCTTCCGCGCCGGATTGCTGCAGAAATGGCATGTGTCCCATGCACATGCACCATAGCGCCTCAGGCGCGGATAAACCCATGCGGGGCGATTGCGGCCATGACATGAGCCGCATGGGAACTTGCTCTCTTTCCTGCTGCCATACCGCGGATCGAATGGACGTCACGCCGCAAATCTTTCTCCTCGCTCTGCCAGCGGTTTTGGCGGGACCTGGCGAGGCTATGGATCCGGTTGTTTCCGCGAATTTCTCAAGCGTATCTCTCTTCTCCGATCCTGCCTCTCCCCCTCCTCGAAGCACTCCCGCAGTCCGTTAAATTCGGGAACTCCACCGAAACTCATCAGCCTGCGCGGCGGCCCCTGGCCCGTGCAGCGTGTCATTTTTTCTGGAGAATAATTTTCATGCGAAGATTTTGCATTTGGTTCGTACTGTTATTGATTTCGGCGGCGTCCGCTTTTGCCACCGTTTTCGGCACCGTCCGGGGAATCGTTCACGACCAGCAGCATCGTCCTATTGTTGGAGTCTCCGTGGTCCTCACGGCGAACGACTCTGACTATAAGCAAACTGCACAAACCGATGCGAACGGCGAATTTCATTTCGATGCCGTCCCTCTCGGCCAGTACACCGTGAGCGTCAAGCGGAATGGATTCCAGCCCGCGGAACAGAGCGTTACGGTTCTCTCCGGGACTGCGCCCATTCTTCACGTCGAGCTTGCCGTCGCATCCCAGACCCAGTCCGTCACTGTCTCCGCGGAGACCTCGCTGGAGCCGATGCAGACCGTCACCCCCACAACTCTGGTGGGACGCCAAACGATCGAACAGACTCCCGGGGCGTCCCGCGCCAACAGCCTGGCCATGATCACCAACTATGTTCCCGGCGCATACATCACCCACGATCAATTGCATATTCGTGGCGGCCACCAGGTCAGTTGGCTGATTGACGGCGTTCCCATCCCCAACACCAACATCGCCAGCAATGTCGGGCCGCAGATAGACCCCAAAAACATTGACGAAATCGAGATGCAGCGCGGCAGCTACGCCGCCGATTTTGGCGACCGCACCTACGGGATCTTCAACGTAGCTCCGCGCACCGGGTTCGAACTCGACCACGACGCCGAACTCGTGACCACCTTTGGCAATTTCTATCAGACCGACGACCAGCTCAATTTCGGCGGCCATTCCAATAAGTTCGCCTACTACGCCAGCGTGGATGGAAACCGTTCCAATCTCGGTCTGCAAACTCCCACTTCGAAAGTAATCCATGATGCCGCGAATGGCGTTGGCGGATTCACTTCGCTCATTTACAACCTGGATTCACACAACCAGTTCCGCGTGGTTGCCCAGGTGCGCCGCGATTTCTACCAGGTTCCTTTCGATCCCGATGATCCCAACGTGGATCCCGGCACGATGCTGCACGATGCCAATATCGAGAAAGATTCTTATCTCATTTTCTCGTGGGTTCGAACGTTTAGCCCCGGCTTGGTGATGACCATTTCTCCTTTTTTCCATTACAACGACGCCAATTACGAAAGCGATCCCAACGATATCCCCAGCGCCGCCACGCAAAGGCATTCCTCGAAGTATGGCGGCGGACAAGCAACCGTCAGTTGGGTGAAGGATCGCAACAATCTGCGTGCCGGTATGTATGCCTACGCGCAGCAGGACGGCCAGTATTTCGACGTGATCTACAACGATGGAAGCGGCACAGTCATTCCTCCCTTGAATGAGAGCCCGGCCGGCAGCACGACCGAGGCCTTCCTGGAGGACCAGCTCATGGCCACTTCCTGGCTCACGCTGAATGCGGGTGTCCGCCAGACTCACTTTTCGGGCGGAGTCGTCGAAAATGCCTCCAGCCCTCGCGTGGGAATGTCCATTCGAATCCCCAAGTTGAATTGGGTCTTTCGCGGCTTTTACGGCCATTTCTACCAGCCGCCTCCTCTCGACACACTTTCCGGCCCAACCCTCGAGGCCATTCAAAATCAGCAGCAGCTCGGTTATTTGCCCTTGCGTGGAGAGCGCGATGAAGAACATCAGTTCGGCGTGACCATTCCGCTCATGGGTTGGACCCTGGACGCGGACACATTTCTCACTCGTGCGAAGAATTTCTTCGATCACAACAATCTCAACAATTCGAATATCTTTTTCCCCGTGACGGTCCAAGGGGCGCGCATCAATGGCTGGGAGTTGACCTTGCGCTCCCCGCGCATTCAAAACCGTGCCCAGTTCTACCTGACCTATTCGAACCAGCTCGCGCTCGGCTTCGGCGACATCAACGGCGGCCTCACCGATTTTTCCTTCGGCGATGAGTATGGTCTGCTCGATCACGACCAGCGCAACACGCTCCACCTCGGCGGCCAGTTTTCGCTCCCGTGGCGTTCGTTTGCGTCCACGGACGTGTATTACGCCTCCGGCTTCACCAACGGTAATTCGCCGCCGGATCCCAACGATCACCTTCAACCGCACACCACATTTGATTTCTCCTTAAGCAAGGAATTCGGAGAGAAATTCTCCGTGGGCGTGAATGCAATCAATGTCGCCAATCGCCGGGTGTTGTTGGACAACAGCTTCACTTTCGGCGGAACGCACTATCTCAACCCGCGCGAAATATATGTTCAAGTGCGCTACCGTTTCCATTACTGACGGTGCGCGAAAAGATCGGGGACAACCATGAATTGCGAATCGACATACAACGGAAAGAGGCGCGCGACGCAATCGCCGCCTCGCTCCGCTTTTCTTCGTCATTGCATT
>DATJAD010000063.1:0-3183 GCA_035516615.1 Candidatus Acidiferrum sp. | reverse complement strand
TACCTATGATTGTGTCAACTGGGATTTAGCATCTTCTTCGGATTCTTGGGGTTGAGTCTTTCGTGTGTTGGCCTGGATGCGCGAAGGTGTTTGCAATTCGCGGTAGAAGCCTTCCAGTCTTTTTCTCTCCAGCATGATTTTTTCTCCCCTGGCGAGCGGAGCGATCTCCGGCAAATCATTCTTCGTCAGCACCTGCGGCAGCGAAGGCACCGTTCGTGTTCGTCCCATTCCGTAACGCGCCGATCGTGGCGTGCCCTTCGCCACTCCGCCTCGACGGCGCCGACCCGTCGCTCGTACCCGCAGCCGCGAGTATTTCGCTTCCAGGCTCTTCGGCAGCGCGTAGCGAAACGGTTCTCCACTCGTCAGCACGTGCCACAGCAGCACCGCCAGCTTCCTCGCGCACGCCACCACCGCCACGCTGCGATTCTTCCTCTGGATGATCCGCCGCATCGTCTGTCCCAACGGCCCGCGGTACTGCCCCAAATGCTGCGCCGCCTGCACCAACAACCACCGCGCGTGCGCGTTCCCTTGTTTGGTGATCGGGCCGTGATAACAGTGCGGCCCTGACTGCCGCGTCGAAGGATTCAGTCCCAGATACGCCGCCAGTTTCTTGCCATTCGCAAAACGCGCAACGTCCCCGATCGCTGCCAGGCAAGTTTGCGCCACCGTGTAGTCGATGCCCGGAATGCTCATCACCAGCCGCACTTTCTCATCCTGCCAGGCTTCGCGCACCAAGCGTTGCTCCAGTTCCGCGATTTCCAGTTCGGTCTGTTCCAGCAAGCGCAGATCGCTGTCGCGCGCCTGCCGCTCTTCTTCCGGCAACGGCGACTCTCTTAGCCAGGCGATTCCTCTTTTGCTGAACAGATCGAACTCCGGCAGCGGAATCAAGCCATGATGCAGGATGGAGTGCAAGCGATTCTTCAATCGCGTGCGATCGCTCACCAGCGCCGCTCTCCGGTGCGTCAGCCGCCGCAAGCGCTGGGTCTCCGCATCCGGCTGCCACACCACCGGCAGATAACTGCAGCGCAGCAGCTCCGCCAGCACCCGCGAATCCACCTTGTCAGTTTTGATCTTCGCTTCCGCAATCGCGCGCACCTTCAACGGATTGCTGACGATGATCTCTTTCACAAACGGCCGCAACACTCCCGCCACCGCCCAGGTATTGGTGGTGGCTTCCATCGCCAGACGATCTTGTCTTGTTAGTTGCCGCTCGGCAAAAGCCGGCAGAGCTTCTCGGGTCACCGGAACCGTGTAGGAAGCGAACAGCGTGCCATCCTCCAGCAGAATGGTGAACACCGCCGTGCGCTTGTGGACATCACAACCAACGAAGCGTAGCATCGCGCTTAGACCTCCTTGTCCCGAGCGATCGGGACGGGAAAGATGTGGTGCGGGGCTCCGGAACTGGATCGTGGTCTCAGAGACCGTTTCGATCCCGCTCCGTTTTTGCGGGGCGAATCGACAACTACCTATGCGAGCTCAAAGCTCAACCGGGCGGGTCGCAGGGCGGCCAGATACGACAGCGGGCTCGAAGCCCATAAGTGTACTCGGCCGGCCCGCAAGCGACCCACCCCGCACCGCATCGCTGTCGGCCGCTTTGCGGTCGCACACGACGAAGAGCAAATCGCCTGCTCCCATTCCCGATGCGGAAACCTTAGCACCCTCCACCTCTCTCCTGTGAACCCTCATTCCCAAACTCTCCCCATGCAACCCCCGCTCCTACACAATCATGCCCGGTACGATCCCTTCGGCAGAAGAATCTATAAATCTTCATCCAGCGGGACTTCCATCTATGCCTACGACGGAATAAACCTCGTTGAAGAGACAAATTCCAGCGGATCAGTAGTCGCGCGGTACTCGCAAATCCAAAGCATAGACGAGCCGCTGGCGATGCTCCGTTCCTCTGCAACCAGCTATTTCGAACAGGATGGCATAGGGTCCGTCACGTCACTCAGCAACGGCGCAGGATCGCTGGTACAGACCTACACGTTCGACTCGTTCGGAAATCAAACGGCTTCTAGCGGTTCCTTGACGAACCCGTTCCAATACACCGCTCGTGAGTTCGACCCGGAAACAGGGCTATATTTCCTGAGGACCCGTTACTATGACCCGTCTACTGGTAGGTTCCTTTCAGAAGACCCCCTAGAGTTTTTGACCGGCGAGCCGTACTCCTACGTCTCGAACAATCCTCTGATTTTTGCCGATCCTTTCGGCCTTGCACCCGGCGACTGGTGGGATCCCCGTACTCCCGGAAATTTCTGGACCCAGTGGAATCCATTTAACCCAAATAGCGGGCTTTCAAACACAGCCACATCGATTGGGGACTCACTCTCGGGAATGGCGACCGGGAATTGGGCGAAGGTCGCCAAGTCTTACGACAAAGGGCCTTACGGACAGATAGGGTGCACCAAGTGCGCAGCTCGCACAGCGGAGAATCTGTCACTTGGCGGTGCCGGAGTTGCGGCGGGAACAGCAGGAGGACTAATTCTGCTCGACGCAGCGGGAATTAGCAATATTGGCGAGACTCAGATTGGATGGAAAGGTGGCGAGATCACGTTCACACGGCCAGGTTGCAACACTCCGGACTTCAGGATCAATCCATTCGGAGACGACGACTGGCCACCGCACTATCACAGACGGCCGGGAATCGGAAAGCACCGTCCTTGGCAGGGGTGGTAAATGGAGACCTCATTCCCAATCCTTGTACTGGAAAAAGACTCGGGCGATATCTTGAAGTTCGATTCTGTAGCCCAAATGCAGCGGAACCTTGAACGAATCGACGTAGAAAACGACGAATACGCTGCATGGGACGCGGATGGCAAATCTGTAAGGCTTCTTGTCCAGGAGCCGACTTGGCTTAAGGTGGTTCCCGCCCCCGAATCAACTGTTCCAGACCTTCGCGATTCCTTACGGCGCTTTGCCGAAGCTCGGCACGTGACCCTTACGAATGATCATCAGAGGCTAGCTCCCCTGGCCCTCTACGAGGCTATTACCGAGAAAGGTGGCAGCGGACGCAGGTTGGCGGGCAGCCGCTCACGTAGATAGCGCCACCCTCGCCGGTTGCCGCAGAGCGCCGAAGGAGCCATGCCTGCGGCATGGGGAGGGGGGGTGACACGTCATGTATGAAAGCGCTGCGTCGTGTCAAGTGCTCCAAAGGTTTCTCTATTCGCTTTTCGTGGGGAAATC
>DATJAD010000062.1:0-18505 GCA_035516615.1 Candidatus Acidiferrum sp. | reverse complement strand
AGTGGGTGGAGAGGAGGGATCTCCAGCGGAACCAGGCGTAGTCGCGAGCCTTTTTGTTGGCGGGAGAGGCGTCGGGAGCTTCGCCGGCGCGCATGAAGCCGTGGCCGGCGCCATCGTAGGTGACGGGCTCGTAGGTTTTGTGGAGAGCCTGCATGTTGATGACGGTTTGGGGAACCGTTGCGCCGATGCGCTCGTCATTGCCGGCGTAGAAGCCGAATACAGGCGCGTTGATGCGGGCCATGGCGTCTTTGTCGGGCGGAGGGCCATAGAAAACGAACGCTGCAGAAAGATCGGAACGATTGGTGGCGAAGCGGAAGGACTGGCCACCTCCCCAGCAAAAGCCGACGACGAAGAGCTTGCCGTTGGAGGAAGGGAGCTTTTTGCCGTAGTCGGCGGCGGCGTTGAGGTCAGCGGTGATCTGGTCGGGATTGAGTTTGTGAATGGCTTCCATGACGTCGTTGGGCGGAATGCTGTTGGTGCGGCCACCGTTGGGGCCCATGCCGGAAAGAAGATCGGGAGCGACGGCGATATAGCCTGCGGCGGCGACCTGATCGGCGAGGTCTTCGACCCAGTCGGTCATGCCGAAGATTTCATGGATGATGAGGACGACGGGAGTTTTGTCTTTGGATTCGGGGTAGACGACGAAGGTTTCTACGGAGCGGCCGTCATGTTTGACGGTGACCCATTCGCGATGGCGAGGAGATTTATCGAGTTTGGCGACGGCCCAGTCTTGCGCGGCAGCGGGAGGCGCGGCGACGAAAGGAGCGGCGAGGGGGATGGCGAAGAAGAGAAGATGGATGCGTTTCACGGAGCACCTCGTGCGAAAGAGTCGTGCGAGATGGTAATGCGAGCGGCGAAGGGAAGCAAGAGAAGTGGGGGACGCAAGCCGGTCGAAGATCGGAATTAGGCAGGCGGGCATATTGCCGCGATCCCTCGGCTGCGCAGCCCGGCGTGCAAGAACCGCACGGAAGAAAAAACGGGGCTGCAGCGCTTGGGATGACAAGGTTCGGCCTTTAGTTGCGAGGCGGGGATAGCCGTGGTTTGATTGGGGCTCAGTCGTAGGAGGTGAGGAATGACGGCGAAGGAATTTCGGAAGCTGGCGCTGGCTTTGCCGGATACGGAAGAGAAAAAGCACATGAATCATCCAGATTTCAGGGTGGGCGGAAAGATTTTTGCGACGTTGGGATACCCGAACAAAGAATGGGCGATGGTGAAGCTGGTGCCGGGACAGCAAGAGCAGTTTGTGGAGGCGGAGCCGGAGGTTTATGTGCCGGTGAAAGGGAAGTGGGGATTGAAGGGGGCTACGAGCGTGCAGTTGAAGGCGGCGAGAAAGACGAGCGTGAAGAAAGCGTTGAAAGCGGCGTGGGAAAACCAGGCGGTGCGAGCGAACGGCAGAAAATGGTGATCAGCGAGGCCAAGGAACTTTTGCGTACGGAAGTCCGCCGTACAAGCAGGAAGCCAGGCGAAGCAAGGGCTGTTCGGCTGGATCAGGGGGCACCAATCGTGTCAGCGATGAGTTTGAGGAGTTTTTCGGAATCGGCGGGCTTTTGCACATAAGCGATGGCGCCAGCGCGCTTGACGGACTCTTCAGTCTCAGAAGCATTGCGAGAACTGAGGACGATGATGGGAATGATTGAAGTAGAGATGAGGGTTTGCAGCCGCTGCATGACGACGAAACCATCGCCTGCGGGGAGCCCGAGATCGAGAAGAACGAGGTCGGGCTGTTCCTTGCGAGCGGTGCTGATGGCGGTTATGCCGTCGCGGGCGCCAATGACTTCATAGCCAGCAGTTTTTAGATGCTTGGCGACGAGCGTGAGCTGAAGCGCCTCGTCTTCCACGATAAGGATCTTCTTGGCACCCATCGAATCAGGCTTGCCATAGTGTACCGCCGGGCAATATTTTCTTTTCACTAATATTTTAGTTAGCCATTTGGATACATCTTTGGACAGGGGGAAAGGGAAAAGTTGCCGGGTGTGAGCCAATTTGGAACAGGAGAAGTGTTTCGAGGGGGCGCGTTGACAGGGTGGGAGTGGTCCGCTACGCTTTTTCGTTTACGCGTGACGAGAAGTTGCGAGAGAGGGACGGGCGAAGCGCCGCATGGCTGAAGAAAAGCTGCCGACACGAAAAGAAGATTTTGCGGAGTGGTACAACCAGCTGGTGCTGAAGGCGCAACTGGCGGACTATGCCCCGGTGCGCGGCTGCATGATCGTGCGGCCGTACGGATGGGCGCTGTGGGAGAACATCCAGCAGGCGCTGGACGGGCGATTCAAGGCGACCGGTCATCAGAATGTGGCGTTTCCGCTGTTTATTCCGAAAAGTTTCATCGAGAAAGAAAAGCATCACGTGGAAGGATTTTCGCCGGAGCTGGCGGTAGTGACGATTGGCGGCGGGGAGGAGCTGGCGGAGCCGCTGATCGTGCGGCCGACTTCGGAGACGATCATCGGGCACATGTGGTCGAAGTGGATCCAGTCCTACCGCGATTTGCCGGTGCTGATGAACCAGTGGAACAGCGTGGTGCGGTGGGAGCTGCGGACGAAGCTGTTTTTGCGCACGCTGGAGTTTTACTGGCAGGAAGGGCACACGGCGCACGCGACACAGCAGGAAGCAATGGACGAAACTCGGCAGATGCTGGACATCTACACGGATTTTGCGGTGAACGATGCGGCGATTCCGGTGATTCCGGGGAGAAAATCGGATGCGGAGAAATTCGCGGGCGCGGACATTACATACTCGATCGAAGCGATGATGGGAGACGGGAAGGCGCTGCAATCGGGGACGTCGCACTTCCTGGGACAGAATTTCGCGCAAGCGTTCGAGGTGCGGTATCTCGATCAGGGCGGGCAGTTGCAACATTGCTGGACGACGTCGTGGGGACTTTCGACGCGGGTGATCGGCGCGATCATCATGGTGCACGGAGACGATCAGGGATTGGTGCTGCCGCCGAAATTGGCGCCGTACCAGGCGGTGATTGTGCCGATTTACAAGACAGACGAAGAGAAAGCGGCGGTTTTCGAGACGGCGAAGAAGCTGAAGGCGGATTTGGCGAAGGCGGGGATTCGCGTGACGCTGGATGAGCGCGAGGGGCAGAGCCCCGGCTGGAAATTCAACGATTGGGAAATGCGCGGAGTGCCCTTGAGGATCGAGCTGGGGCCGAAGGATGTGGCGAAGCAAAGCGCAGTGCTGGCGCGGCGTGACCGGCCGGGGAAAGAAGGGAAGACCGCGGCGGCGCTGGCGGATTTGCCTGCGACGGTGGGGAAGCTGCTGGGGGAGATTCAGCAGGCGCTGCATGACAAGGCGCTGGCGTTCCGAAAGGCGAATACGCACGAAGCGGCCACGTATGACGCGTTAAAGGCCGCGGTGGAAACGGGTTTCGCGGATGCGTGGTGGTGCGGAAGCGCGGATTGCGAAGAGAAGATCAAGGAAGAGACGCGAGCGACGATGAGGTGCATTCCTCTGGATCAGGAAAAAGGAAGCGGGCAATGCGTTTATTGCCAGAAGGCGGCGACGGAACGCGCGATTTTTGCAAGGGCGTACTAAGCGCGCGCTGATACGGCTCTGTTACTTACCGGGAACACCTGTACGCTGGATTCCTCGACACTCCCTACACGCGGTGCTAGTTTTGAAAAAACGGAGGAGAAATGCGGTGTTCCGCGCTGGATGCGGGACGCGACCGCGGAGATGGTCCGTGTTCATTGATGGGAAAAGGAACGTGATGGCAACCGGCCCTTCGAAGGAGCGAGGCGCGGGCAAGATCAAAGCGATCGTGGTCACGCTGATTCTGGCGTTCCTGGTGCTGGTGGCCGTGCGGACGGTTCCTCCGTATCTGGCGGAATATCAGCTCTCGAATAAACTGGATGAGACGGCGCGGTTCGCGGTGGTCAACAGCTACTCGGAAGATCAGATACGGGACACGGTGTACAGCGCCATCCAGGATCTGGACATACCCGCGACGAAGGACAGCATCAAGGTGACGGCCACGAAGTCGCTGGTGACGATTTCCGTGGACTATACGGTGCCGATTGATCTGCTGTTTTACCACACGCAATTGCACTTTACGCCTTCGGCTGAAAACCGCTCGATCATCTAACTCCTACCTGCCATGAACGACATTCTTGGCCAAACTCTGCCTTTCCACCGGCATCTCATGTAGGAGAGAATGAAGTTTCAGCCCGCTGGAGCCATTTTGCGCATCCGCATACAAAAAGGATTTTGGACGTCGACGTTCGGCTTGACCGTATTGGGCGTAGTGTTCGCCGGTTGTTTCGCTTCGGCGGCAGTCTTCACGTATTACTACATCAAATTTTCCCACATGATTGACGCCCGGCTTTCCGGGCATATCCTGCAGAACACAACGCAGATTTTTTCCGCACCGGAGGAGATTTCCCCGGGGCAGGCGTGGGGGCCGGACGACCTGACGAATTATCTCGAGCGAGTGGGTTACCGGCCGGAGCACGATGATGCCTCGCTGGGCCAGTTCACGGCGCAGGGCAATACGGTGGACATCCGTCCGTCGAAATTGTCTTACTTCGAGGGGAAGAACGCGCTGGCGGTGCAGTTCAGCGGCAAGAGCATTCGCGCGATACGGCCCCTCGGCGGGGGCCAGGAGCTTCCCGTCGCGGAAATCGAGCCGGCGCTGATCACCAATCTATTCGACCAGGCTCGCGAAAAGCGCAGGCCGGTGCGCTACGACGATGTGCCTCCGATGCTTCTGAATGCCATTCTTTCGGCGGAGGACAAGCGATTTTTCGAGCATCCCGGATTTGATTTCGTGAGGATCGTCGGAGCGGCGTGGAACGATTTGCGACACGGGTCGCACTTGCAGGGGGCGAGCACCATCACGATGCAGGTGGCGCGGACGTTTTTTCTTTCCACGGACCGCAATTGGAAGAGAAAGCTTACGGAGGCCATGCTTTCGCTGGAACTGGAGCAGCGCTTTACGAAGCAGCAGATTTTCGAGATGTACGCCAACGAGGTGTATCTCGGAAACCGCGGAAGCTTCGGCATTCGGGGATTCGCGGAAGCCAGCGTCGCGTATTTTGGAGTGGATTTGCGGCAATTGACCTTGCCGGAATGCGCGTTCCTGGCGGGCATCATCCGCGCGCCGAACTACTATTCGTCCTCGGACCGGCATCCGGAACGCGCAGCGCAGGCCCGCGACCGCGTGCTGGCTCAGATGGTGGAAAACAATTTTATCAGCCAAGCCCAAGCAGATCAGGCAAAACTCGAACCACTGAAAATCATCCGAGCGAACGTGTCCGGCGGGGAAGCACCTTACTTCGTGGACATGGTGAAAGACCACCTTCTGGACAAGTATTCCGAGAGCCAGCTTCTGAGCCAGAACTACCGCGTGTACACGACGCTGGATCCCGCAGTGCAGCGCGCGGCCGTGGCGGCGGTGGGTGCGGGAATGAAGAACGTGGATATGCTGCTGGCGAAGAGGTACGACAAGTGGCGTAAGGAGCTGGCCAAGAAAAAGAGCAATGAGCCGGTTCCCGAGGCGCAAGTGGCGCTGGTGGCGCTGGATCCCCGGACGGGAGCGATCAAAGCCCTGGTGGGCGGGCGAGATTACGGGCAAAGCCAGTTGAATCACGCGCTGGCGCACCGGCAGCCAGGATCGGTGTTCAAACCGTTCGTCTATGCGGCGGCGTTTGACAATGCCGTGGACGGCGTCCAGCCGATCGTGACGCCCGCGACAACGATCGAGGACGAGCCGACCACGTTCGAGTTCGACAATCAGGATTACACGCCAAACAATTACGGCGAAAAGTTCATGGGCCATGTGACGGTACGCGAGGCGCTGACGAATTCGCTGAACGTTGCGACCGTCAAGGTGGCGGAAATGATCGGCTACGGGCGCGTGGTGCAGATCGCGCGGCAGATGGGGCTAGGCAATAACATTCAGCCGACACCGGCGGTAGCCCTGGGCGCTTATGAGATGACTCCCGTGGACGTAGCCGCTGGTTACACGGCATTTGCGGAAAACGGCGTGCGGGCGGAGCCGGAATTCGTGCAGAGCGTGGTGAGCGCCGACGGCACGGTGCTGGAGAAATTCAGTGCGCAGACACACACGGTGCTTGATCCACGGGTGGCCTATCTGGTGACGAATATCATGGAGGACGTGCTGAACAAGGGCACGGGCGCGGCGGTGCGCGCCCTAGGTTTCACGCTGCCCGCCGCGGGAAAGACCGGAACATCGCGCGATGGCTGGTTTGCGGGATTCACGTCCAATCTCGTGTGCGTGATCTGGATCGGTTTTGACGACAACCGGGATCTGGGATTGGCGGGCGGGCAGGCCGCGGCTCCCATCTGGGCGGATTTCATGAAGGAGGCGACAACACTGCCCGGCTATCGCGACGTTAAGGATTTCGATATGCCGGAAGGCGTGCAATCGGTGCTCATTGATTCCGATACTCTGGAACTTGCCACGCCGCAGTGTCCCAACACGCGCCAGGAGGTTTTCATCGCGGGTTCCGCACCGACGCAATTCTGCGAACTGCACGGGAACCACAATGTATTTTCGCAGACCGGGGCGTGGCTTTCTCATGTCTTCGGAGGCGGCGATCCGAAGCCACCGCAGCAAGCGCAAACACCCGGAACTGGGCAGCCCGGCAGCCCTCCTGGCCAGCCTTCGACAGCCAACCCACAGGCCCAGCCGGCCGTCACCCAGCCGCCCGCCGCCGAAAAGAAAAAGAGTCCGTTGCAGAAGATTTTTGGTATCTTTGGAGGCAAGAAAAAACCTGATCCGGATAAACCGAAGCCGGATGATTCAGGCACGGGAGATTCGCCATGACCTTCTCCAGATTGGCGATTCCAACAGTCCTTCTTCTCTTTGTTGTGATCGTTCCCTCTTCCGGGCAAAGCACGGATGATAAGAGTGAACCAAGCGCTCCCCCAGTGCCCGCTCAGCCGGTAAGCCAGGCTCCTCCTTCTAACACCGTTCCCGCGAGTCTCACGCCAGAAGAGCTCGCCGACCTCTTGATGATCCGCAAAGAGTATCGCGAGGCTGCGGAGAAATATAAGGAGTTGACGCGTCAGGATCCGCACAATGCCGTGTACATGAACAAGCTGGGCATCGCCCTCCATCAGCAGATGGATTTGAAGGGAGCGCTCAAGTGTTATGAGCGGGCAGTCAAGCTCAACCCCCACTACGCGGATGCGCAGAACAATATCGGCACTATTTGGTATCAGCGCAAGAAATACGGCAAGGCCATTCGCGCCTACAAAAAAGCGATCAAGCTGCGGGATGACATGGCGGTGCTCTACGCCAACCTCGGTTACGCCTATTTTGGCGACAAGAAATACGAGGAAGCGATTGGTACATTTCGCCATGCGCTGGAATTGGATCCGCTGGTCATGGAGCACAATGCGTCGCGTGAGGGTTCCGTGTTGCAGGACCGCTCGGTCGGCGATCGTGGACGCTTCTTCTATCTTCTGGCCAAGTCTTTTGCTGAGACTGGCAACTTTGACCGGAGTTTTTTCTATCTCCGCAAAGCGAAAGACGATGGATACAAATCGCTCAACGACGTGAAGAGCGATCCGGCCTTTGCCGCCATGATGAAGTTGCCGGACATGCAGGAAGTTCTTGCGCCGCCGACTTTTCCGCTCAATCCCTAGCCGAATTCGACAGATCGTTTTCGGCGCGTTCGCGTCACTCTGTTACAATCTTGAGGATGACGCAGTGGCTCGCTTCGATCCTTTGCACAAGCTGTCTGCTGGGTGCCTCGAGTGCGTTGGCAACTCCTCAGCAGTTGTCCGGCCAACACAGCGGTGAAGTTGCCGCTCCCGCGCAGGGTATTTTCCTAGTATTTCCGTTCGACAACGACGGCGCCGGTCCACGTCTCGACTGGCTTGGCGAGGGACTGGAGGAGCTGACCATCCAGCGGCTTTCCGACGATGGGCAGCAGGTCTATTCCCACGCCGGGCGCGCCGCAGAGCTCGAACGCTACGGGCTCCCTACCTCCGCAAAGTTCAGCCATGCCACCATGCTGCGCATTGGGACCGATCTCGACGCGGACTATGTCGTTTTTGGCCGGTTCAATTCCGATGGACAGACACTGACCGTCGAAGCTCGAGTTCTCCGCATCCATCCCGCCGGGCTTTCACCCGCTGTGCGCGAGAGCGGGCCGCTTTCCTCGCTGATGGATCTTCACGCGCGCCTGATGTGGAAGCTCCTGGCCGCGAACGATCCCAAGGACAAGCAGACGTTCACTCAATTCAGCCAGCTTCAGCGGCCCCTGCGGCTCGATGCCTTTGAGCACTATGTACGAGGCCTTCTGGCGTCCGATGACGACCAGCGCGTCAAGGAATTGCGGCAAGCAGTGAGCCTCGATCCCGAATGGCCCGCGCCATCCTTTGCCCTCGGACAAGCGGCATTTTCGCGCAGGGATTGCGAAGGAGCGCTGACGTGGTTTGCGCGGATTCCAAGATCCAACTCCAGATACGTTGAGGCGGAGTTTACCTCCGGCGTTTGCCGCCTGATTCTGGGCCAGCCGGACAAAGCGGAAATCGTGTTCACTGCGTTGCAGGATTCGCTGAAGGATAATCTCGTCTCCGGCGCAGACCTGCCGGAAATCCTGAATGATCTTGCGCTGGCACGGGCTCGGCAAGGGAAAATCGCTCCGGCGATGGACGAGTTGCGGCGCGCCACCGATCTCGATCCGGACGAAGACGATTATCCCTTCAACCTGGGCCTGTTGTATCTCCAGGCGAAGGATCCGGCTTCCGCCGGGAAATATTTCCGAATGGCATGCGACCGCGAGCCTGACAATTCGGAGAATCGTGCGCTTCTGATTTATTCGCTGCAAAAAGCGGGCAAGAAGGACGAAGCGGAAGATGAACAAAGCTCCGCGGAAGAGTCTCTGGGCCCCAATGCGCTTCCGACGGTAAAACCCGATTCCTTTGGCAAAATGCAACGCGTTACGGATGAACTCGATATTACCGCTCTGCAACTGGAAATCGTTTCTTCGCAAAACGCGCTTGCCGAGCCTGCCGCAAATGGTGACAGCGCTTCGGCATCCGCGTATTCACTGGTCCGCAAGGCGCGTGCCGAGCTTGCCGCAGGGCACCTGGATACGGCCGAGGCCGCTTATCGCTCCGCACTTGCTGCACAGCCGGATTACCCTTCCGCGCATCGCGGTCTCGCGGAAGTGCTTCGCCGGCAGGGCAAACTCGATGACGCGATCGCGGAATTGCAAGCTGCTTTGGCCCGACGGGATTCCGCAGTGGACCGCACGACGCTTGCGCGAATCTACCTCGAGCAGAAGAAGACCGCGCAGGCACAAGATGAACTGCAACGCGCCCTGAAACTGGCTCCGAACTATGCCGCGGCAAAGCAGCTCCTCGAGCATCTTCAGGGCAAGAACCCCGGAGGCACGGCGCCATGACCGGAAAGAATCAATTTCCTTGGAGATGGCTTCCGATCTTGCTGGTTTCGGCGGGACTGACAGGAATTCTTGCCGGGCGCACCGGTGTTCAGGCCAACGGCGGCTCCTCTGCGCTGGTTGTGGATCTGAACCTGGACCGTGAGGTCGAGCCCGTCGTCGCGTCCTATCTGGACGAGGGCATCGCGAATGCGGCAAAGCGCCAGGCCGCCCTGGTGGTGATCCGGATGGACACTCCCGGTGGGCTGAGCGACTCGATGAAGGACATCATTCAACATATTTTGGCGTCGCCGGTTCCCGTTGTCGTCTACGTCGCGCCAACCGGCGCGCGCGGAGCTTCCGCGGGATTCTTCATTCTTATGTCCGCGGATGTCGCTGTCATGGCGCCCGGCACGCATACCGGAGCGGCGTCTCCGGTCATTTCTATCGGCGGATGGACACCGGCCATTGACGACACCATGAAGAAAAAGATTTTTAACGACACCACCGCGTTCCTCCGAAGCATCACTGAAAAGCGAGGGCGCAATCCGGAGCTCGCCGAACAAGCCGTGACGGACGCGAAGGCCTTCACGGAAAAGGAAGCTCTCGACGATAAGCTGATTGATCTGATCGCGCCTTCGGAAAATCAACTGTTGCAGGATCTGAACGGCCGCACCATCACGCGCTTCGACGGCGAAAAGGTGACCCTGGCCCTCAGCAATCCTGTCCGAACCGAATACGAGTTGTCCGGGCGTCAGAAGTTTCTCGCGCGCATAGTCGAACCCGACGTCTTTTTTCTTTTGCTCATTATTGGCGCGCTGGGCTTGTACACAGAGTTCACGCATCCCGGAATGGTAGCTCCGGGCGTGATTGGTGCGGTTTCCATGGTGCTGGCTCTTTATGCGATGCATCTGCTTCCCGTGAGCATTGCGGGAATCGTGCTGATCCTTTTGGCTCTTGGGCTGTTCATTTTGGAGGCGAAATTTACAAGTCATGGCGTGCTGCTAGCCGGCGGAGTGGTGGCCATGCTGCTGGGGGCTTTATTTTTGATTCGTTCGCCATTGACCGCGGGCGGCGTGAGCCTCGGCGTTGCGATTGCGGTGACGCTGCCGTTTGCGGGAATCACGGTGTTTCTCATGCGCCTGGTTCTGCGGTCGAGAAAGTGGAAGCCCTCCACGGGCCCCGAAGAGATGGTGGGCGAAGAAGGCACGGCGCTTTCCGCATTTCGCGCGGGGAACGAAGGAATGATTCGCGTGCACAGCGAGTTATGGACGGCGATTGCGACGCGGGATGTGGCCGAAGGCCAGCGCGTGCGAGTGCTGCGCATGAAAGGTTTAAAGTTGCATGTCGAGCCTGTGGAACTGCCGGCTCCGAAAGGCTGAGGCCGGATTTTCTCGAAGGAGGATCTGATGCAGATCGGTTTGCTTGGGATGGTGGTCATCGCCGCCATCATTCTGATTTGGTTCTGGAATTCCTTGTACATCATCAAAGAGTGGGAACGCGGCGCCGTGCTGCGGCTTGGCCGTATGATCCCTGAAGCAAAAGGCGCGGGAATCCGCGTGGTTTTCTGGCCGATTGAAGTTTTATATCGCATTCCGCTCCGCGTGGTGACGCTAGACGTCCCGCCGCAAGACATCATCACGCGCGACAACGTCTCCGTGAAAGTGAATGCCGTATGCTACTTCAAGGTCGTGGATGCAAACCGCGCACTCAGCGAAGTGGAGAATTATCTTTTCGCCACGTCGCAGCTGGCGCAGACAACACTTCGCAGCGTTGTGGGCCAGTTCGATCTGGACGAAATCCTCTCGCAGCGTGACAAGGTGAACGAGAAACTGCAGGCCATCCTGGACCAGGATACCGAAGCGTGGGGCATCAAGGTCACCAAGGTCGAAGTGAAGCAAGTTGATATTCCGGAGCAGATGCAGCGCGCCATCGCGCGGCAGGCGGAAGCAGAGCGCGAACGCCGCGCGAAGGTGATCCATGCGGAAGGCGAAGCGCAAGCCTCCGCGAAACTCGCCGAAGCCGCGAAAGTTCTGGAGACGCAGCCCTCCGCGATCCAGTTGCGCTACCTGCAGACGCTGACGGAGATAGGTGTCGAAAAGAACACAACGATTGTCTTTCCGTTGCCCATCGATATTATTAATAAGTGGGTGGAAAGTCTGGGGAGCGGAAAGAAGTAAGGAATGGCGTCTGGGGGGAAAAGAGGAGGCGCTGGGGAGCGCGTGCTGGAGGGACGGCACGTGATCGGGCTGTTTTTTCTGATGCTGCTGTTTTCCGGCGTATTCTTCACGCTGGGCTACGTCATGGGACGCAACCAGTTTGAAGCGCAGGTACGCGCCGAATCTTCCCACGATTTGACTGCTGCTGTTTCGCCCAAGCCAGCGCCGAGCGCGAAGCACGGCGATTCCTGGGCCGCGAATGCAGATCCCTCCACGGATGCCTCCACACCTCCGAGTTCCGATTGGGAGTTCTACCGGGCCGGTGACAAGAAACTTCCCGACGATCATCTGAAGCCGGCTCATCCGGCAAAGACCGTGGATGTCAGCTCAAATTCCGCCGCTCGCCCGAAACCCACGAGTGCGGTATCCCATGCGCCGGTGAATCCGGCAGCGGCGTCTCGCACCTCCTATTCATTGCAGGTGGCGGCTCTCACCAAGGAATCGGATGCGATGCTTCTGGCGACAAATCTTCAGAAGAAAAGATTTCCAGCGTTTGTCCTTTCTCCGCAAAGCGACAAATTCTATCGCGTCCAGGTGGGCCCTTATGCGGATCAGAAGTCCGCGGAGGCCGCAAAGAAAGGGCTTGAGTCCGCGGGCTTCAAAGCGATCGTGAAGCACTGATGCCCGTTCACTCGTGGCGCTCCTTCCTCCGTCCTCATCCATCCAGCCAGACGCCGTCGCTCATGCGGCTTCTTGTCGCTGCCTTGACCGGAGCTGGTCTGGCACTTTCTTTCACCGGTTTTTATCTGGCGATCTATTCGTGGGTTTGCGTCGGTCTCCTCGTCATAGTTCTGTTTGGGGCTACTCCGCGCGTCGCCTTCTTTTGCGGATTTTTGCATGGGGTGGCTTTTGTGCTGGCTTCGGTGCCGTGGATCGCCGCGGTCTTGACCGCGCATGGGGGCCTCTCGGATCTCGGCGGTTGGGGGATTCTGCTTCTGATCGCCGCGGCCTGGGGCGTATTGACCGGAAGCTTCGCGTGGTGTGTTCACCGGTTATGGCGGTGGAGCGTCGTGTACGCCTGCATCGGCGCGCCGTTTCTCTGGGTCACCTTTGAATTTGTGCGCGCGCGGTTGCCGGAGATCAGCTTTCCGTGGAACCTGCTAGGCTATCCGGCCGCTGCCAATCTCGGGCTTGCGCAAATCACGACAGTCACTGGGATCTGGGGCCTGTCTTTTCTGGTTGCGGCGTTCAATGCGCTGCTGGCCTGGGCAGACGCCGCGGAAAAGCCCCGCGCTCTGGTGCGCATCGGTATTCTCGCTGCCGCGGCGGCCGGAGTGCTTGGAATCATGTTCGGGGGCTCGCGCCTGGTGCCCAGGGCCAAGGCGGAGCATCACGCGAGAGCCGTGCAAACAAATTTCCCGGAGGCGGATACCTATCCCGCAAACTGGTTGCAACAAAATGAGGAAGCCATGCGGGATATCGAAGCCTTGAGCGTCGAGCCATCTCTTTTGCATCCGGACCTAGTGGTCTGGCCCGAAGCTCCCGCGCCTTTTTCGTGGCAGGATCCGCAATTTGCGAAACTGGCGTCGAGCCTCGCGATCCGCGCGGGGCATCCGTTTCTCGCGGGCGTGATCGAATGGAAAAACGAGAAGCTGCCGAACGGTCACATGGGTATGGAACCGTACAACAGTGCCATTCTCGTGGACGCCCAGGGCCAGCGCATTTTCTCCTATGACAAGATTCATCTTGTGCCCTTTGGCGAGTACGAGCCATTTCCCTTGATCCATCGCGTGGTCAGCAGCGTCTCGAGCGAAGTGGGCGGCTTCGCGAAAGGCTCGCGCTACGCGGTTGGCACCCTTCCGAATGGCTATAAATTCAGCGTGTTCATCTGTTATGAAGCGATTTATCCCGGAGAAGTGCGGGAATTCGCTGCCGACGGCGCGGAACTGCTGATCAATATTTCCAACGACGGATGGTTCGGCAAGTCCGCCGCTGGGGTGCAACATCTGAACATGGCGCGGGTGCGCGCCGTGGAAAATCGCCGCTGGCTGCTGCGCGTCACGAACAGCGGGATCACCGCTTCGATTGACCCGTACGGCAGAATTTTTGCGCCGATGCCACGAGATGTCCGCGGCGCTGTGGATTTGCCGTATGACTTCAAGCGGAATGAGACTCTGTTCACGCGATTCGGGGACTGGTTCGCTTGGCTCTGTGTGCTCGTTTCCGTTATTCTGTTAGCGTCAACCTTTTGGAAAGGGAATTTTGCTCCGGAGGAAGTGCTGATTGGCGCGGTTTCTTCCGCGCGGAAGCGCCAGCTTGCAGGAGCCACGGACTGAAGACGCCATGATCCTCGAAGACCTAGAACACCGATATGACGGCCTGAAACAGCGCATTGCGCTGGTGCGGAGCTATCTTTGACGCCGCGCGTTACCGCGAACAGCTGAAGACTCTCGAAGAAAAAATCGCCCGACAGGACTTTTGGAGCGACCAGGAAGCCGCCCAGGCTGTCCTGCGCGAGCGCAAGCGCGCCGAAGAACAAATCGCGGCCGAGGAAAAGCTCGATCGCATCGCCGGCGATATGGAGACATATATTCACCTGGCGCATGAAGAAACCAACGCCGCGCAGCGCGAAGATCTCATCAAGGAACTTGACCGGGAGCTAAGCGCGGCGGACAGTTATGTCTCCACGCTTGAGACGCAAACTCTTCTCTCGGGAGAAAACGACCACCTCAACGCCATCATGACCATCAAGCCGGGCGCGGGAGGTACGGAATCGCAGGATTGGGCGTCCATTTTGCTGCGCATGTATTTGCGTTGGGCGGAACGAAAAGGATTCAGCGCCTCGGTTCTGGACGAAACGCCGGGAGAAGAAGCAGGAATCAAGAACGCCACGGTTCAGTTTTCCGGGGAGAACGCCTACGGTTTGCTTGCGGGAGAGACCGGCGTTCACCGCCTCGTGCGCATCTCGCCTTTTGACCAGGCTGCGCGGCGACACACTTCCTTCGCAAGCGTTTTCGTCATTCCCGAAGTGGATGACCGCATCGAGATCAACATCAAGCCCGATGACTTGAAAATGGATACGTTTCGCGCTGGAGGCAAGGGCGGGCAGAACGTCAACAAAGTCGAGACTGCGGTGCGCATCACGCATATTCCCACCGGCGTGATCGTCGCGTGCCAGGCGGAGCGCAGCCAGCACAAAAACCGCGAGCTGGCCATGAAGATGCTTCGTTCCAAGCTTTACGACCTTGAAATCCAGAAGCGGCAGGCGGAAACGGACAAGCTCGACGAAACCAAAAAGGACATCTCTTTCGGCAGCCAGATCCGGTCTTACGTCATGCAGCCCTACCGCATGATCAAGGACCATCGCACGAAATTTGAAATGGGTGACGTGGACCGCGTGCTCGATGGCGACATTGATCCGTTCATTCGCTCCTACCTCATGGCGAAAAAGAAGGGTGGCAGACTTGCGGCAGAGCCCGACGAAGATGCCGCCTGAGAGTTAGACGGAACGCTGGCATCGCCATTCAACCCTCAAAATCTACCATTCAGGCGCGATCTAAGACATTTGGATTCAATACGTTGATTCAGGGCGCGAGGGATGGTATTTTAACTTGATATCAGCTTTGTGCTTGAGGGCGCATCGCGCGCTGGAGACCCGAAGCTAAATCGAACTGTGTACGGGAATAGCGGCGGCAGGAAGAAGGAATAGACCGCTAACCCCAGAGGAGCGTTCGTTTTGAGAGAAGGACTGCGAAATTTTCTATTCACATCTGAATCCGTAACCGAGGGTCATCCAGACAAAATTGCCGACCAGATTTCCGACGCGGTGCTCGACGAAGTCATGCGGCAGGACCCCAAGGGCCGCGTCGCCTGCGAAAGCCTGGTTACTACCGGCCTTGCGGTCGTTGCTGGCGAAATCACCACCAGCGCACATATTGATTACGACCAACTCGTGCGCGAAACCATTCGCGGCGTCGGCTACGACCGCGCGAAATACGGCTATGATGGGGAAACCTGCGCGGTTCTCTGCGCAGTGAAGCGCCAGTCGCCGGACATCGCGATGGGAGTGGATACGGGAGGAGCAGGCGATCAGGGATTGATGTTTGGCTTCGCTTGCGACGAAACAGATGAATTGATGCCAATGCCCATCCAGTTCGCCCACCGCCTCACGCAGCGCCTCTCCGAAGTTCGCAAGTCCAGAAAAGTTGATTTCCTCCGTCCTGATGGAAAATCCCAAGTCACCATCGAATACAGAGATGGCCAGCCTGCCCGAGTGGACTGCGTGGTGATCTCCACACAGCACAGCGAGCATGTGTCCAACGATGAATTGCGCAGCGCCATCACGGAGCTGGTGATCAAGGCGGTGATTCCCGCTGCGATGCTGGACAAGAACACGAAGTATCACATCAACCCAACCGGGCGCTTCGTCATCGGCGGCCCGATGGGTGACGCGGGGCTGACGGGCCGCAAGATCATCGTGGATACATACGGAGGTTATAGCCGTCACGGTGGCGGAGCGTTCTCCGGCAAGGATCCATCCAAGGTGGACCGCTCGGCCTGCTACATGGCCCGGTACATCGCGAAGAATATCGTCGCGGCGGGTCTTGCGCGCAAGGCGGAAGTCCAACTCGCTTACGCGATCGGAGTCGCGGAGCCGGTTTCCGTGATGGTGGACGGTTTCGGTACGGCCACCGTTCCGGAAGAGAAAATTACCGGGCTCGTCCGGGAGCATTTCCAACTCACTCCAAGGGGAATCATCGAGACATTAGATTTGCGACGGCCCGTGTACAAAGCAACCGCTGCCTATGGCCACTTTGGCCGAACGGGACCGGGCTTTACTTGGGAAAAGACGGACCGGGCGGATGCCTTGCGCAAAGCCGCGGGTCTTGGAGCAATGACGGTCGAAGTGGGCGTGCGGGTCTAGCCGAATAACGATTTACCCTCTCTACGCGAACAAGGCGGGCGGTCCCGCTGCCTGATCGCCGGAGTTGCATCTCTGGCATTCGTGAAGAGTGCAAATGTACTCTCGGATGCAATCAAGAAGGAGCAAATCATGGCAATCGCGGAATTGAAAAAAGGCGATGTAAAGGATATGACGCTCGCGGACGCGGGCAAGCGTAAGATCGAATGGGCGCAGCAACAGATGCCGGTTCTCCAGCTCATTCGGAAGCGCTTCATCAAGGAGCAGCCGCTGAAGAGGATTCGCATCGCCGCTTGTCTGCACGTCACGAGCGAGACCGCGAATCTTATGATTACGCTCCGCGACGGGGGCGCCGACGCCGTGCTCTGCGCTTCTAACCCTCTTTCCACGCAAGATGAAGTCGCCGCCTCTTTGAACCGCGATTTCAACATTCCCACTTACGCGATCAAAGGCGAAGACAATGCCACCTACTATTCGCATTTGAGCGCGGCTCTTGATCATCGTCCGCAGCTCACTATGGACGACGGCGCCGACCTGGTCACTTCGCTTCTCACCAAGCGGACGGATCTCGTCAAAGACGTTATCGCCGGCACGGAAGAAACCACTACGGGCGTCATTCGCCTTCGTGCCATGGCCAAGGACGGCACGCTCAAGTATCCCGTCGTGGCCGTAAACGACGCGGAAACCAAGCATTTCTTCGACAACCGCTACGGAACGGGACAGAGCACGCTCGACGGCGTTATCCGCGCGACGAATCTCCTCCTTGCCGGACTGAGAGTTGTCATCGCCGGCTACGGCTGGTGCGGCCGCGGCGTCGCCATGCGTGCCAAGGGGCTCGGGGCCGACGTCATCGTTACGGAAATCAATCCCGTCAAGGGCATCGAAGCCGTCATGGATGGATTCCGCGTCATGCCCATGTCCGAAGCCGCCAAGGAAGGCGACGTGTTCATCACCGTCACTGGAAACAAGAACGTTATTCGCGCGGAACATTTCGACGTGATGAAATCCGGCGCTGTCGTTTGCAACTCCGGCCACTTCAACGTGGAAATTGACATTCCCGCTCTGGAGCGCGCCTCCACCGGCAAACGAGAAGTTCGCCCGCTCGTGGACGAATACTCTACGAAAGACGGCCGGAGAATCTGCCTGATCGGGGAAGGCCGCCTCGTCAACCTCGCTTCTGCCGAAGGCCATCCCGCCTCCGTCATGGACATGAGCTTCGCCAACCAGGCTCTTTCTGCAGAATATCTCGTCAAGCACGCGAAAGAGCTGAAGCCGCAGGTCTACGTTGTCCCCGAGCATCTCGACAAGGAAATTGCGCGCCTCAAACTCGAATCCATGGGCCACAAGCTCGACAAGCTCACGCCGGAGCAGGAGCATTACCTCGCTTCCTGGCAAGAAGGCACCTGAGCCGGGCATTTCCTTCCCTGAACTTCGTGTTATCTTTGTACGGGCACGAGAGATCGTGCCCTTCTTTTTCGAATCGTATGTGGGATCTGGCCTCATACTCTCTGGACATCGCAAAACTTCGCGGCGCTTCTTACACTGACGCGCGCGTCATGCACCTTCGCCAGCGAGATCTCACGACGAAAAACGGACAGGTCGGCACGCTTGCGCAATCCGAATCCATCGGTATCGGGGTTCGCGTGCTTGCTCATGGGGCGTGGGGTTTTGCTTCGACGGATCGCCTCACTCGTGAAGGCGTCGCTGCGTGTGCCGCGCAGGCCGTGAAGATCGCCAAAGCCTCGGCGCTCGCAAAAAAGAGCGACGCCGTGATGGCTCCAGAGCGCGCCTATGTGGACGGTTGGCAAAGCCCTTTCCAGAAAGATCCCTTCGAAATTCCTCTCGAAACGCAACTCGCTCTTCTTCTAAAGGCCGACGAGGAGATGCGCCGCGTCAAGGGCATTACGCTGACTGAGACTGGTCTGCAGTTTCGCAAGATTGATTCCTGGTTCGCCTCCAGCATCGGTTCGCGCATTCATCAGCGAAAAGTGATCTCCGGCTGCGGCATCGGCGCCACTTCTTTCCAGGGCGATGAAATCCAAAAGCGTTCGTATCCCAACAGCTTT
>DATJAD010000061.1:0-7451 GCA_035516615.1 Candidatus Acidiferrum sp. | reverse complement strand
CGCACCGGAAAAAGTTCGTCGCTGTGTTCGAACGTTTTCACTTCCACGTCCGGCCTCATCGCTCCGTCAAACACTTGCCGCGCATTCACTCCTTCCTGCGCCGCAATCCCCGTTGCCAAAAGACCGGCCAAGATTGCCATTCCGGCAATTCTCTTAACCATTCCGGCTCTCATCATCGGCTTTGTGCTCCCCTCGACTGCGACGAGTCTCTGCATTGCCGCCAACACGGTTTGCCATCGCACCAGCGCAAGCTGGCGGGATTATAGCTGCAGCGTGGCGCCTGCGATACTCGCTCACTATCCGCAAGCTGGGGTATTGTTCCAGGATTTTTTCTTCAAGTTTTAGCGGAGTTGTGGACTGAAGGCGTCTTTGTGCAGCCGCACTTCCGGCGGTTGCCCCGGGCGGTCGTCAATCGCCAGCATATCGAACCGGCAAGGGCTTCTGCGCAAATGGCGTTCCGCAAGAAAGTACCGGGCGGTTCGCGCAACGATCCTTTGCTTCTCTGGGGTCACGCTCAATTCCGGCAACGCCGTCATCTCTTCACGCGCCGTTCGCGTTCGCACTTCCACAAACGCCAGCGTTTCTCCGTCGTAGCCCACCAGATCCAGTTCGCCCTTGGCGCTTCGGGGCACATAGTTCCTCGCCACAAAGACGTACCCCTGATTTCGCAAATACCAGTATGCGTACGTCTCTCCGCGAACTCCCGCGCGCCGCGCTTCCTCTTTCGTCCATTCGCGCCCGTTTCCGTCAACTTCGCGCAACCCATGCCGCGCTTTCCACTTCACCATGGCAAAGATCGCTTTTGAAAAAATCGCCATAATCCGCTCACCCGCAGACTCCAGGGGTCTCGATTCTTGCGTTTTACCTAACGGAAATATACAACACAAATAAAACTCCCGCGGCAGGAATAATTTCCTCCGCGGGAGTTTCGCCTTCCAGCAACTCTAAACTGTGCGTTGTCAATCTGTGGGCCACGATTCTGATCGTGGCCCGAAGGGTCTCAGCCGCGACAATAGGGCCCCCTTCACGCTAAAGCCCCATCATCTCTGCGAAAACGTTTCTGCGAATCTCCGCGTCCTCTGCGGCTCTGTGTTAAATTTTCTTTTCGGCCTCCCCAATGCACTCTTCTAGCGTCCGTAACGCAAAATCCGCTTGCTCCTGGTCAATGAGCAGCGGCGGAGAAAGCCGGATCGTGTTTTCGCCGGCGCCTAGCACGAGCAATCCTTTGTGGAACGCCGCATCCACGATCGTGTTCCGCAAATCCTTGGCCCGCTCCTTCGTCTTCTGGTCACGCACGATCTCGACGCCGATCATCAGCCCTTTGCCCCGTACGTCCCCGACGATCTTGAACTTCTTCGTCCAGTCCGCCGTCCGCTTGAAAATATACTCGCCCATCTGGCGCGCGTTTTCGATATATCCGCCTTCGAGCAGATCCATCGTCGCCAGTGCCGCCGCAAGGCACACCGGATTTCCTCCAAACGTAGATCCATGCGCTCCCGGCTTCCAGTTCATCACGCTCGACCGCGCGATGATCGCTCCAAGCGGCATCCCGCTTGCGATTCCCTTCGCGGAGCAGAGAATATCCGGCTCGATTCCCGCATGATCGCTGGCCCACCATTTCCCGGTGCGTCCCATTCCGGATTGCACTTCGTCCATGATCAGCATGATTCCATGCTGCCGGCAGATCCGCTGTAATTCTTGCAGGAAGAACTTCGGCGCCGGAACATATCCGCCTTCACCCTGAATCGGCTCGATGATAATTCCCGCCACTTCCGAAGGATCAAAGAGCCGCTTGAAAATCTGCTGTTCCAGCAGTTCCAGAACTTCCTCGCCGCAAGTCTCCGCGTTATGCCCGTGTGCGCAGCGGTACGCATTCGGATACGGAATGTGTTCCACTCCGCCGAGCAGCGCGCCGAATCCCTTCCGCTGCGCGGCCTTGGAGGCGGTCAGGGAAAGCGACCCCATCGTTCGCCCGTGGAAGCATCCATAAAACGCGATCATCTTGTCCCGCTTGGTCGTGTAACGCGCCAGTTTGATTGCGCCCTCCACGGTTTCCGTTCCCGAGTTGCAGAAAAACACTTTCTTTGCTTCCGGTCCGCCCACCGTTTTGCCCAGTCGTTCCGCGAGAATCGGAAGGCTCTCATAATAAAAATCCGTTCCCGACATGTGAATCAATTCCGCGGCCTGCCTCTGGATTGCTTCCACAACTTTCGGATGGCAGTGCCCCGTCGAACAAACGGCGATACCAGCGGCGAAATCCAAAAAGACGTTTCCATCCACGTCCTCCACGGTCGCGCCGTGGCCGCGCTTTGCCACCAGCGGATAATCGCGCGTGAACGACGGCGACATGAATTTCGCATCCTGTTCGACGACGCGCTTCGCTTTTGGTCCCGGCAATGCCGTAACCAAGTGCGGCAGTTTCGTTTCTGTAGTTGCAATCATGAATTCCTCCGGATTCCTGGCGCGCCAGCGAGTGGCCGCGCGCATGCCAACGGTTCTTGTGGAAGAGGGACCGCGGGGCAGTTTGGCGCGTTCGAACGGATTACGACCGGCGCGCACTGCCGGAATGAACAGGACTTAATCTACGCCGAAGAGGTTGGGACGCAGTTCAGCGGGCGAAAAATGCAGTGGGAAACGAGGATATATTGTGGTTTTCATTTGCGTTTCCAGCGAATACCGCCGTCCTTCATATCTTCAATCATTATACCACGATCCGCGAGTTCGCGCCGGATGTGGTCGGACGTGGCAAAATCGCGCCGCTGCCGCGCCGCCTGGCGGTCTGCGACAAGTTTTTCGATCTCCGCGTCGCTGGCGTCGGTTGGGCCACCATATCCGAGTATTTTCAGTTTCTCCGCGTCATCGTCCACCATCACGGCAAAGATGCGGTCAAAGGTGGCGAGAAAATCGGACACCGCAGCGGCATCTCCTTGGCGGAATTCGCCTTTATCCATGGCAATATTGGTTTCGCGCACCAGATCGAAAACGGCCGCCAGTGCCTGCGCCGCGTTCAGATCGTCCGAAAGTCCCGCGTCGAAATCGTCCTTCGCCTTGGCGACGCGGTCGCCGAACTCCGCCTGGTTGGCCGCGGGAAATTTCTGCTGCTTCAAGCGATCGGAAAAATTGCGCAGCCGCTCCACGGCGCTGGTGGCCTGCTGCAATCCTTCGAAAGTGAAATTGAACTGCTTGCGGTAGGGAACGCTGGCGAGCGCAAAGCGCACCACGGAGGGCTTGTATCCTTTGGCAAAAAGGTCGCGCAGCGTAAAAAAGTTGCCGAGCGATTTGGACATTTTCTCACCTTCGACGAGCAGATGTTCCGCGTGCAGCCAGTAGCGCACGAACTGTTTTCCCGTGGCGCCTTCGCTTTGCGCAATTTCGTTTTCGTGATGCGGAAACGTCAGGTCCACGCCTCCTGTATGAATGTCCAGCGTCTCACCCAGATATTTCATGGCCATCGCGGAGCATTCGATGTGCCACCCGGGACGCCCCGGACCGATTTCCGTTTCCCAGAAATATTCGCCTTCCTTCGGCGCCTTCCAGAGCGCGAAATCGCGCGCGCTTTCCTTTTCGTAGCGGTCCACGTCTACGCGCGCTCCGACCTGGATTCCGGCCACGTCGAGCTTGGCGAGCTTGCCGTAATTCGGGAATTTCGCGATGCGATAGTAGATCGAACCGTCGCTCGCATAGGTGTAAGTTTTGTCGCGGAGCCGCCCGATCAGTTTCACCATGTCGGGAATATGGTCGGTGGCGCGAATCCAGAATTCCGGTGCCTCGATGTTCAGCGCCTTGCAATCCTCGAAAAACGCCTGCGCATATTTTTCGGTGTAGTCGCGGAGGCTCAGGCCCGCAGCCGCCGCATTGGCGATGATGCGGTCGTCTACGTCGGTCAAATTCATGACGTGCGTAAGTTTGTAGCCGCGCGATTTCAGGAACCGCCGGAGAATGTCCTGAAAAACAAACGTACGGTAATTCCCAATGTGTGCGTAGTCGTACACCGTCGGCCCGCAGGTGTACATCTTCACTTCGCCCGGTACAAGCGGAACAAACGTTTCTAGTTTGTTGCTCAGCGTGTTGCGCAGTCTGATTTCGTGCATCGCGATATCGAGAAGCTTCCCTCGGATGAAAGCAAAACGTAGATTGTATCCGACGCGCGCAAACCGGAGCAACGCGAAGCGGTCCCGATTGTGCTTCGGATTGACGTTGGCGCGGCCAGCAGATTAAAGTCCTGTGGTTCGTTCTCGAGGAGGAATTTCCATGCACCGTTTGCCGCTCGCCGCCTTGGTTCTGGCGATATCCGTGGCGGGCTTCTCCGCCACCCAGGAAATGGCCGTCGCTCAAGAGAAGAAGCCGCTCACGGTGGAGGCCTCCCTGACGGTTCGACAGATTTCCGATCTGGAGTTTTCGCCTGACGGAACGCGGCTGGCGTTCGTGGTGGCCGAACCGCCCAAGGGCACGGAGCGCCGGCGCCACATCTGGATGTACGAAACGGCGAGCGGGGCGGTGCGGCAGTTCACCTACTCGGAGAAATCGGAATCCACACCGCGCTGGTCGCCGGACGGAAAGCAGCTTGCGTTTCTCTCGAGCCGCGAAGGCGATGAAGAGCAGATTTACGTGATGCGGGCAGATGGGGGCGAGGCGTGGGCACTTACAAAAGGCAAGCGCAGCATTCATTCCTTCGAGTGGTCGCCGGATGGTAAAACGATCGCGTTTCTCGCGCCGGATCCGAAAAGCGAAGCGCAGCAGAAAAAGGAAAAAGAGAAAGAAGATGCGCGCGTCGTGGACCACGAAGACACCCGCGCGCGATTGTGGATTTTTGATCTGGCGAAAAAGCAGGAACGCGCGTTGACACCGAAGACTTGGAAGGTGGACGAGCTGGCGTGGTTTCCTTCCGGAGAAGTGCTCGCGATCAGCGCGACGGACCATCCGGAATCGGACGAAGAGACGAACCGGATTTTTGCAGTGAGTAGTGGCGATGGAGCAACGAAAGCGTTGCTCGCCCCGCGCGGACCATTCGGGGAACTCAAGATTTCTCCGGACGGAAAAATCATCAGCTTCATTGGATGCCGCGAAGATGGGCCCGAGCCTCACGATCTGAAACTGCTGCCAGTGGGTGAGCCCGCGGCGAAAAATCTGACGGGAACGAGCCTCGACCGCGCGGTGTTCGCATATCGCTGGCTGAAAAACGGCGGTGTTTTGCTGAATGTGGCCGAAGGATTTCACACACGTTTTGTGCGCTATTCCTCCGCGGGCGTTCAAGAGGAAGTGAAAAATGTGGCGAGCAATCCGCACCAATTTGCGGTGAATCGCGAAGGAGAGATCGCATACGTGAGCGAATCGGCGACCGCTCCACAGGAAGTGTGGATGTGGAAACCTGACGGGACGCCGCAGCAGGTTTCGCACTTGAACGACGCGTGGAAATCGTACGCGCTCGCGAAACTCGAAACGTACAAATACAAATCGTTCGACGGAACGGAAATCGAAGCGGGACTTTTGCTGCCCGAAAATTCCACGGGAAAAACGAAATTGCCGCTGATCGCGCTGATTCATGGCGGGCCGACGGGCCGCTGGGGCGATCAGATCGAAACCTGGGGACAATTGCTGGCGGCGCATGGATTCGCCATTTTCTACCCGAATCCGCGCGGGTCGGTGGGATACGGAGAAAAATTCGTGGAGATGAACCGCGCGGACTGGGGCGGCGCGGACTTCAAGGACGTGATGGCGGGAATTGACGATTTGATCGCGAAAGGAGTGGCCGACCCGGACCGGCTGGGAATTGGGGGATGGTCGTACGGCGGGTACATGAGCGAATGGGCGGTGACGCAGACGGACCGGTTCAAGGCAGCGGTCTCCGGAGCGGGAATGGCGGATCTGATTTCGGAGTTTGGAACGGAAGAAGGTCCCGCGTATGACGAGTGGTTTTGGGGCGTTCCGTATGAAAAGCCGCAAGGATTTCTGAACAGCTCGCCATTTTTGTATGTGAAGAATGCCAAGACGCCGACGCTGATTTTACAAGGGACGGCGGACACGATTGATCCGCTGGGGCAAAGCCAGGAACTGTATCGGGGGCTGAAGCGATATGGCGCGGTGACAGAGCTGGTGGAATATCCGCGGGAGCCGCACGGGTTCCATGAGGAGAAGCATCTTGTGGACCGGCTGAACCGGGTTTTGGCCTGGTATGAGAAGTATATGAAGGCGACACCGGAGCCGCCGCCCTCAGAAGAAGAGAGCGGGAAGGATTGATTGGGAGTTCCAAACTGGGGATTGGGCCCACCCCCACCCCCGGTGTTTTTACAAAAGAGTGCGCAAGCGGTTGAAAGAAAAGGAGTTGCGCGAAAATATGAATTTGCAAGAGTGCGCAAGAGCTTGAAAACAAGAGAGTTAGTAAATTTGGAGTCGAAGATTCGTTTGCGGAGAAGAGTGGTGGGCGGGGAAAATTCACCAGAAAGTGCGCCTAGAGCACGGAGGAAGTGGGAAAAATGGAGGCAGGGCGGCTTCCCGAGGTGGGGTGAGGCGGCTAGCCGATTAGTCCAGCAGATCATACACTATTATAACATGGATGTCAATAGAGATTGTGGTACCGTTCGAACGGGGTGGAAGAGAAGTTGCGGCAGTAGGATGCTTTCGGATCAAGAGCGGCCCGCCCTTTCGAAAGGCAGGTCAAAAGGTCAGGCCACCTGCGGGTAAAGAAGAACGGGAGGGAAATGCGCGAGTTCGCGAGGTTAGGAATGATCGAAACACGAGATCGTGATGGGGAGTGGGATGGGGGGCTGTATGACGGGGAGCAAGCGTTTGTGAGGGAAAGCGAAGGATTTGGCAGGGTCACGCAAACCAACGCAGGGGGTGGCGAATTTTTGCCTTGCAACCTGGGAAAGTTCTCGTGCATATAGTAAAGAGTATCCCCACACTTGACCCAGCCGGGAGGAAAACTTGCTCTCGGACTCCATTTTGAAGATCTATTCATTTTTCGCGGGAATTTCGAGCCTACAAGTGCTTGCCGTGGGAGCGCTGCTGCTGTCTATCGCGGCATTGTTGCTGGCGCTCGCGCAGAAAAAGAGAAGGGTGGTCCTGGTTCGGTCGGCGGTAACCGATGAATTGGGACTGCAACTGGCGAGGATTGCAGATGCACTGGATCGGCCGGGGAGTCAGCGGGCGGACCGGATCATTGCCGCAGCTTCGCAAGCGGCGGCCCAGCCCGCAGCGGAGCGATTGACGGAACAGGCGCACAGCAGGCCGTATTCGATCCTCGGACAATAACAGGATACGCAAAGAATCTGACTGCAAACGACTTCGCGGCACAGATGTGCCATGCGGCAGGAGATTTCTGCGCGGTCGTAGCGCACAAGATTGAGTTTGAGACCCGTGTAGAATGAGGGGATGGTGACGAAAGAGAAGTGGGATGCGGGGCTGTATGACGGGAAGCACGCGTTTGTGTGGGAACTGGCGAAGGATTTGGT
>DATJAD010000060.1:0-3870 GCA_035516615.1 Candidatus Acidiferrum sp. | reverse complement strand
AGCAAAGCGCGCTCCAAACTCTACCGCTTTAGCGCTTTTCCACAGCCAGTTTCCAAACCGATTTGACAGTGCCGCTCTGCTTCCGTATACTCTGTAGTTTGTCAGGGGTAGCAGTACCCATGCAGTAGCGCAGCGGGGGCTTTTGCTGCGCGCAGTTGGAAGGATCTTCACTCCCGGAACAAAGCACGACGGATTGGGAGCGAAGAGCGGCCGGAATGGGACGCCAGTCCCGCAAAGCCGAGTAAGCCTCTCCGAATCGAAGCCAGGAGAAGAGTTCTACCTCTTGGAGTGCGTGCGGAGTATCTTGCTGGTCTCTCCGGATTCGCAGTGAACCTTTCAGCGTAGTGTGCTCTCGCTGTGCCTTGGCGCGCGCGGGGCGGGAGCGCGGAATCGGTTTGCGCGCAAAAGCGGGAGGATTTTCAAAACCCGCGGAATGAGGGAAGACTGTGCCGACATTTTCACAGCTGATCCGTCTGGGGCGGGAAAACCTCCGGGCCAAAACGAAATCGCCCGCGTTGATGGGCTGTCCGGAAAGGCGCGGCGTGTGTATCCGCGTGTACACGCAAACGCCGAAGAAACCCAATTCGGCGTTACGCAAGGTCGCCCGCGTCCGGCTGACCAATGCCGTGGAAGTGACGACCTATATTCCCGGCATCGGCCACAATTTGCAGGAACACTCGATCGTTCTTGTTCGCGGCGGCCGTGTGAAGGATTTGCCCGGTGTCCGCTATCACATCGTGCGCGGCACTCTGGATGCCGCCGGAGTCGAAAATCGCAAGCAGGGCCGCTCGAAGTACGGCGCAAAGCGCCCCAAAGCGGCGCAGGCCAAGTAAGGACCGAAAACGGATTTTGTAGAGAGCAGCGAAGGAGCAATAGAGAGCAATGCCACGCAAGGGACTGGTTTTTAGACGCAGGCAAGAGGTGGATCCGATTTACGGCAGCGATCTCGTGGAGAAGTTCATCTGCTCGATGATGTGGGAAGGCAAAAAGAGCACCGCGCAGCGCGTGTTTTACGGCGCCATGGATCAGGTAGCGAAAAAAACCAGCGACGATGCTCTCAAGGTATTCAAGAAGGCCGTGGAAAACGTAAAGCCCGTTTTGGAAGTGAAAACCCGGCGCGTCGGCGGCGCGAACTACCAGGTTCCCGTGGAAGTGAATCCCTTCCGCAGGCAGTCCCTGGCCATTCGCTGGCTCCTGCAGTATTCGCGCGAGCGTTCCGGCAAGACCATGGTGGACAAGCTCGCCGACGAACTGATTGACGCGGCCAATGCGCGCGGCGGGGCCATCAAGAAGAAGGAAGACGTCCATCGCATGGCGGAAGCCAACAAGGCCTTCGCGCATTACCGGTGGTAACGAACAGGCGGATTTTGTGAGTGAAGCGGTCGCAACTCGGACAGGGGAGAAAAAGGCTGGTCCAGTGACCATGGGCAGGGCATTCAAACTCGACGATACCCGCAACATCGGGATCATGGCGCATATTGACGCCGGCAAGACCACTTCGACCGAACGCATCCTGTACTACACGGGTGTGACCTACAAGATCGGTTCGGTGGACGAAGGCACCGCCACCATGGACTGGATGGAGCAGGAGCGCGAGCGCGGCATCACCATCACCAGCGCCGCCACCACCGCTTCTTGGGACCGCAACGGCAAGAAATACCGCGTCAATATCATTGATACTCCCGGCCACGTGGACTTCACCGTCGAAGTCGAGCGTTCTCTCCGCGTTCTGGACGGCGCTGTAGCGATTTTCGATTCCGTCGCAGGCGTTCAACCGCAATCCGAAACCGTTTGGCGCCAGGCCGACAAATATCGTGTTCCACGTCTCGCTTTCGTCAACAAGATGGACAAGCTTGGCGCCGATTTCGATCACGTGATCCGCACCATTCGCCTGCGCCTCGGCGCACATCCCGTGCCCCTGCAATTTCCTCTTGGCCGCGAAGACAATTTCATTGGCTGTATTGATTTCCTCGAAGAAAAAGTCATCGTTTGGCTCGAAGAAACTCTCGGCGCAAAGTTTGAGATTTTCCCGGTCGAGAAGCTCTGGGACAAGTCCTTCGTGGATTCCCGTCCCGATGTTGCCGCTGCGCTGAAGGGCTCGGCGATAGACAAGAAGTTCTACGACGAGCATCGCTCCAAAGTCGTCGAATACATTGCCGAGCACGACGACGAAGTTCTGGACAAATATCTGACCGAAGGCACGCTCACCGCCGACGAAATGCGGAAATCCATCCGCAAATCTACACTGGCGATGAAAATTGTTCCCGTGCTCGCGGGATCCGCGTTCAAGAACAAGGGCATCCAGCCTTTGCTCGACGCCGTTGTGGACTATCTTCCTTCCCCCGTGGACGTTCCTCCGGTCGAAGGCATCAGCCCGGATACCGACGAGCCTGAACTGCGCCGCGCCTCCGACGATCAACCTTTTGCTTCCTTGGCTTTCAAGATCATGTCCGATCCGTTCGTCGGCCACCTGACCTACATCCGAGTTTACTCTGGAGTGCTCAAGGCCGGGAGCTACGTCTATAACCCGGTGAAGCGCACCCGCGAACGTATCGGCCGGCTGCTGCAAATGCACGCCAACAAGCGTGAGGAAATCGAAGCGGTCTACGCCGGCGATATTTGCGCATGCGTGGGACTCAAAAGCGTTGCCACCGGCGACACGCTCTGCGACGAAGACAAGCAAATCATCCTCGAAGCTATTGACTTTCCCGCTCCCGTGATTTCCGTCGCGGTCGAGCCCAAAACCAAGGCCGATCAGGACAAAATGGGCCAGGCACTCGCCAAGCTCTCCCAGGAAGATCCCACTTTCCGCGTTCATACCGACACCGAAACCGGCCAGACTCTGATTTCCGGTATGGGTGAACTGCACCTCGAAATTATCGTGGACCGCATGAAGCGCGAATTCAGCGTGGAAGCCAACGTCGGACGTCCGCAGGTCGCTTACCGCGAAACCATCCGCAAAAAAGCCGAAGCCGAAGGCAAGTACATCAAGCAGACCGGCGGCCGCGGCCAGTACGGCCACTGCAAACTCGAAGTCTCTCCGCTCCCGAGCGCCGATCACGAGAACATGCACGAAATGTCCACCGACGAGCTCGATGCTCTTGCCAAGCAGATCGCCGGCGCAGGCGGCAAATGGAAGTTCGACAAGGAGCACCGCTTCCTTTTCATTGACAAGATTTTTGGCGGTGCCATTCCCAAGGAATTCATTCCTCCCATCGAAGCGGGCATTCGCGAAGCCATGGACAATGGAACTCTCGCGGGCTTCATGATGGTGGACGTCGCGGTGGTTCTTGTGGACGGCAGCTACCACGATGTGGACAGCTCGGAAATGGCCTTCAAGATCGCCGGCTCCATCGGTTTCAAGGAAGCCTGCCATCGCGCCAAGCCCGTTCTTCTCGAGCCCATCATGAAAGTCGAAGTCGTGGTTCCCGAGGAATACATGCCCGCCGTCTTTGGCGATCTGAACGCGCGTCGTTCGCAGATTCAGGGCACGGAAACGCGCGCTGGCAGCAATGTCATTCGCGTGCAGGTGCCGCTGGCGGAAATGTTCGGCTACGCCACGGACCTCCGCAGCCGCACGCAGGGCCGCGGCAATTTCACCATGCACTTTTCGCATTACGCGGAGTTGCCGAACAACCTCGCCGAGGAAGTCATCAAGAAGACTCGCGGCGAAAAATAGAATTTGGATTCTCAGCAGTACGGAACGAATTTGAGTGAGGAGCAGAAGGAATGGCCAAGGAGAAATTCGAGCGCAGCAAGCCGCACGTGAACATCGGGACGATCGGTCACATTGACCATGGCAAGACGACGCTGACGGCGGCGATCACCAAGGTGCTATCGAAGAACAACCCGAAGGTGCAGTTCCGGGCG
>DATJAD010000059.1:0-18031 GCA_035516615.1 Candidatus Acidiferrum sp. | reverse complement strand
GGCGATGAAGGCGAAGGAGGAGCTGCGGCTGGGCGTGCTGCGGATGGTGAAGGCGGCGATTCAATTGAAGGAAGTGGAAAAGATGCGCAAGCTGGACGGGGCGGAGTCCATCCAGATCCTGCAGACGCTGGTGAAGCAGCGGAAGGAGTCCATCGAGCAGTTCACCAAGGGCAACCGGCCGGAGCTGGCGGAAAAAGAGACCAAAGAGCTGGCGATCATTGAAGGGTATCTTCCGGCGGGGGCGTCGGAGGGGGAGATGGACGCGGCGATCGAGAAGGCGATTGCCGAGACGGGCGCGAATTCGATAAAGCAGATGGGCGCGGTGGTGAAAGCGGCGAAGGCGGCGCTGGAAGGAAAGACGGTGGACGGGAAAGTTTTGAGTGACCGGGTGAGGGAACGATTGGGGAAGATGGGGTGAGGAGTTCCCTCACGCAAAGACGGCGCGTGGGAATGCCCGGCACCTAGAGAAAAGATCAAAAGAACCCGTCCACGGGGAGAGTAAGAAAAGGAGAGAGCCGGTCTGAAGACCGGCCACTACAGTAAGACCGATCGAGAGAGGCTCGCCAGCGAAGATGGCAGCCGCGTAAACTGGAAGATGTGGGGCTGCCGGAAACCATTTCCGTTCAATACACCGAGGAGAGTGTGGGCTACCTGGCGATGACGCCGGTGGTGAGGCAGACCTTCAAACTAGGCGAGCTGGTGGACTTGGTGGTGAGCGTGGAGGGGAAGAGCGCGGAGCAGCTGGGACACGTGCTTCGCGCTGGAGCGGCCAGTTACAACGGTTATCACTACAAGTGGGAAGGCTTCGCAGCGAGCCCCGCGGAACTTGCAGGATTGCTGGCAGTGTATCCGGACGACGATCCTTCACGCGCGTTCGAACTTTCGGCGGCCAGCTCGGCGATTCTGGAGATTGGCGGCGGGACGGAGACGATGCTGGTGGAAATACCGCGAGAGGCAGCTTCCGCGCGGCGGCTTTTTACGCGGCGTTCGCCGTGGGACGTGCTGCTGGCGGTTGCGAAGGAGTCTCCGCCGCGTTACGAGAGATACGATTACGCCCAGCGCGGCGACCGCTTTCGGATCGCTCTGCACTTCGACGCCGTGCAACGCCTGCTCCGAGAAATGATCGCCGCAGCTCCGCACAAACTCCGCTCGGACTGGCGGCGGCTGCGTCCGCCGTCCGCCATCATATATATCCTCAAGCGCGCTCCAGGTGGCTCGCGCTAACGAAGTCACTTCAATTTCCCGCAGGCTTAAGCACGGCGGTGGAGCGCTCGTCGCCAGCGATGATGCGGTAAAACTTCTTCAGTTCGTCGAGCTTGTCCACCGGAACGGTCAATTGCTTGATCTCGAACGAGCGGGTGTAACGCAGCACGTTGCCGCTGACTTCCGCCTTGCTGTGATAGCTGCCGAAACTGTAATCCACGTCCGTGGGGGAAGGGAGATCATCCACAACATAACCGGGCGGCAAAGTAAACTCGAAAGTGTCCACGTCGCCCTCGACGGAGTCGAATTCCACTGGATATTTACGCGGATCCTTGGTCTCGAGCAAATCGCTGGACTTTGTGCCAATGAGCCGGGGGCGAACAAGAAGGAGATTGCCGGCGGACTTTGCATAGCCGGGAACGTCAATGGAATAGTCGTAGATGAAGGGCAGAGAAGTGTCGCTGAGGTTGGAAACGGTGGCCCTGGTCAGGCGGAAATCGGAGAGCGAAGCGGAGAGAAGATCCTCGATGGGCTTGACGCGGTCCGAGTTTTTGGTCGCGGAGCGCAATGCATAGCGTTGGTACATCGCGGAATCGCCGCGGCGGATTTCGTGGACGTCACCCCTCAGGTTTCCCGAAGCGTCCAGCGAGACTTTAGCAATGCGGCTGATGCCGCTGGTGTTCAACGGAAGCTGGGGCAGCTCGATCAATACTCCGCCATCAGGAGCGACGAGCAAGCCGTAGTTATCCTGCAACTCTCCGCGCAAATGTCCAAAGGGAGTGAGGTCATCCGTGGGATCGAAGATCAGCAGCCGGCCGAGTTTGGGATCCTGAATGACGGCTTGAAAAGAACTGTCGTCAAGTCCTTGGGGAATCCGGATGGCGAGGATTACGTGGTCAAAGAGGAAAGGCGTCGGCGGAGTCTGGGGATTCACGCCTCCGCGATCGGTGTTGATGACGATGTAATATGAATCTATCCCGATCTCTTTGAGCATGGTGCTCATCAACGTGGCTTTGTCCTTACAGTCGCCATAGCGGTGCACGAAAATGTCAGTTGCGGGATGCGGTTGCCACCCACCGATGCCTAATTCGATGGCCACATAGCGAATCTGTTGCTGCACAAAAGTGGCGAGCGCCTGCATCTTGGCCACCGGCGTGGCGGCAGAGGTGGTCAACGTAGCGACCTCCTGCTTGATCTCCGGCGAAGCCTGGAGGCGATCACTGGCCAAAGAGGCTTGCCACTTGCCAATGTCGTCCCAGGTCAAGGCAGGTGGATTCTGACCTCCTGAGGGAGGCAGAAGGGTAACAACCAGGCGGCCCGCCAACCCGCCGAAGGGAGGCATATCCTGCTCCGGGCGAATGCCGGGAACGTCTTTGACGACCCACTGCCACTGGTTGCCCCCTGATGGAGTCGGCTGAACTTCCGGATGATTGAGCCACATCGCCTTGAATTCCCAGCCCGGTGGGAGCTGCAGAGTATACGTGGCTTGAAGTGCGGGAATGGAATGCTGGAACTCCCATGAATCCTGCAGGAGGTAAGGGTGCTCCTCGGATTGGACTTCGTAGCCGACGACATTTCCCGGATCGGCGGCGGGAATCTTCAAAAATTTGTCCCGTTGATCGGTAATCAGCTCGGAATACTGGACCCCGGCAAGTGCGACTTCGATGGCGTCCTTTTCCCGGACTTCATAGTCCTTTCCCTGTTGGGGGATGCACCAGGCGCGCATTCCCGTAATTTTGACGTTGGAATCAAAGTAGGCGAGGACGATGCCGTAGTTCCGGCCTCCGGGCCTGAGGATTTTGTACGCGCGGCGCGCAAGGGATTTGATTTTTCCGTCAGGCTGTACGCTGGTCACATCCTCGGAATAGAGAAGCACGGCATCGGTTTTTTCGTCGTGCGGCGGCAGGGGAGTGCTGACGACCGCATGCATCCATTCAGGAGCGTCGGCTGCATTCGCCGACGGAGGCGCGAAAGTCCCCACGAATGTGGCGCAAGCGAACGCGAGAAATGGCGCAACGTTTCTCATCTTCGGCTCAATTGCCGGCGGACAGACCGGCAGGCTGGATAACGACCTGCTGGTCATCGTCGGATCTTACAACCTGGTAAAAGCCTTGCAGAGCCGGATAAAAGTTCACCTGCACGAGCATCAAGTCGCTGCGCAGTTCGCGGTGAATATGCAGGGCGCCCTTGTCGTTTTCGACGGTCAGGGAATACTCGGCGGCTTTGGCATTCTGGTCCACCGGCTTGGGAACGCTGCCCACTTGCCAGCCAAGAGGAAGCTCGATTTTCAAATCGTCAATTTTCTTGAAGGGGTAGGAAAAGTAGATGGGATACACGCGGGTCGCGTGCTCGAACATGTGCTTCTCATCGGCGCCGAAAAGGGATGTGGGAAGGAAAGCATGGTGTCCGGCGCCGGTAAGCCAACCGGGAACCTTCAAGCTGAACTGCGCAACCAGGGAGGGGGAGGAGCTGCTCCAGTCCGGCTTGTTCGTCAACTCCACTACGCAGCCCACCGGGATGGCTTCCTTGACTTCGTCCTCGAGATATTTTTTTCTACCGGTGTCATCGTCGTTGCGTTCTTCCATGCGGCGGTCGAGCGCTTCCAACCCGGTGTAGGTCAAGGACAACTTACCTTCGAGCGAACCGTCCGTATTGAGGTGCAGCTCGGCGGTGCGTTCGATCTGGGAAACGCTGCTGTCTGGCAAAGTCGTTTGGATCCAGGTTCCCCCCTCTTTGTTCAGTTCCAGGCCGGTAACGCCGGTCTCCGTCCACGGCAACAGGCCAAACGGGGTCATGGCGGCGCCAGGATCCGCGTACACGTCCTTGCCGTTCAGCTTGAGGAGCACCACGTTCGTATTCAACTCCTGGCTGTTCATCCTTTCCTTGCGGAAAAAATACTCGCTGCGGCTGGAGATCAGGCAGGGATATGCTTCAAATCCCGCGGCGCGCGCGAGCCCCAGAAAAAGCCAGGTGATCTCGTAGCCGCTGCCAAACCCGTTTTTCCAGACGTCCTCGACGCTTCCGGCAGGCTTAATCTTCAGGCGTTTCTCCTCTTCCTGGGTCTTGGTCACTTCAAAGCTTAAATTGCGAATCTGCTGGGTTTTTGCGTAGATCTTCTGAAGCTTTACGTCCGGCGAATCCCCAGGGGAAACGATCTGCGCCAAGGCCGCTTCCATCTCCTTGCGCTTTCCCACAAAGTGTTCGACGCGATCGTCCATTTTCTTGTCGTACTCTTTCCAGTATTTATTGACGTCCATTTCCGGGCGGTCCATGGAATACAGGAAATTCACACGGAATTTCAGCTCGTTCTCCGGCGGCATATAATCTTCGGTCTGAAATGCGGGAATGTTGTCGGCAGTCATGCGGATGATGCCGTCGGAACCCTCTTTGGGAGGCTGGGTGCCCGCGGGCAAGCCTGCAGGCCAGACCCAGCGCACGGTCCAATCCTCCCTTGTGTAAGGCTTAAGGGTAAATTCCGCATGCTTCGTGAAAAGATCGCTGCTGACAATCCAGCGCGAATCAAAAATGTAGTTATCCGCAAAGTCGTAATGGAAGTGGTACTCGACAATGCTCCCCACGGTGACATCCGGCATGGTGAACGTCTTCGCGAGATATTTGTAAGTCTTCGATTTGACCACCGTGTTTTCGTACACTTTGCCGTCAAAATTCACGATGGAGCCATCGGGATGGATGGTTCTCGCCCTTATGCTGCTGACGCTGGTCCTGCCTTTTACAAAGGGAATTTCAATGTCGCCGTATTTGCGGCCTTCTTCCGTCAAGATTTTGATCCGGACGTAATTGTATTCACTGGTCGCCTGGCCGCTGTCATCACGGTCCACCTGGTGGTAGAGATAGACGGCCGGAGCGCCCGGAGCTTCCGGCACGCTGGTCATTTTCAGTTCTTCAGGAGTGACGGGTTTCCATTCATCCGCGGCGCAGACCTGAAGGTACAAAAGGCCGGCAAACAAACTGAGCAACGCGAAACCGGACACCACTCCCAAGCGGCGTATCAGCACGAGAGGCCTCCCCATTCTTCAAACAGCTAAACTCGATGGCTGCGCGCACACCGCTTCGCAGAGGCAGCCTGCTTCCGGGTTCGCAAAAACACCTGCGATGTGAGCACTGTTTCCGACCTGTGACCGTATCTGCGGGCAAAATACCGGGACGTACCCCATCTGTCAAGAGAACGTGCGGGCAGGTATCCCACGAGGAAACCCTTCCCCCTCTCCGCGGGGTGGGGCATAATCCCCGCGCACCTCTTGCAGTCCAGACCGGCTCGATGCGAGGAGGATTTCGTGAGTGATCGTCCCTGGAGTTCCACAGCGCCCCCCGGCGAATTCCGGACTTATGTTTCGACCAAGGAAACGCTGACAGAATTCAGCTTTCGCGCGGTGATCCTTGGAGCGCTCTTCGGACTTCTGTTTGGCGCTGTGTCCGTCTACGTGGGATTGCGCGCGGGGCTGACGGTCTCGGCCTCGATTCCCATCGCTGTGCTGTCCATCTCAATTTTGCGCGCGTTTGGCCGCTCGACGATTCTGGAAAACAACATCGTGCAGACCACAGGTTCCGCCGGAGAATCGGTCGCTGCCGGAGTTTTGTTTTCTCTTCCCGCGCTGATCTTTCTCGGATTTGCCGATGACTTCAACTACTGGCGGATATTTCCGCTTGCGCTTCTGGGAGGCTGGCTGGGCGTGCTGTTCATGATTCCGCTGCGCCGCCAGCTGATCGTGAAGGAGCACGGCAATCTGAGCTTTCCGGAGGGCACGGCGTGCGCGGACGTGCTCGTGGCCGGGGAGCGTGGCGGATCGTTTGCGGGGCGCGTGTTCTGGGGCCTGGGACTCGGCGGCGTGTACACGTTTCTGATGAATTCGGCCCAGGCATGGACGGGCCAGCCGGAATACCGCCCGAACTGGCTCCCAGGAGCGTCCTTCCGCGCGGCCGTCACGAGCGAGTATCTCGGAGTCGGCTACATCATCGGCCCGAAGGTCGCCGGGATCTTGTTCGCTGGCGGCATTGTCTCCTGGCTGCTGGTGATGCCTGCGATCAAGTTTTTCGGGCAGCTCGCGGGGAATACGCCAATTTATCCTTCGACTGTCCCCATTCCGCAAATGACCCCGGACCAGCTCTGGTCCAGCTACATCCGGCCGATGGGAGCGGGGGCCGTCGCCGCGGCGGGATTGATTACTTTAATTCGGACGGTTCCGACGATCGTTTCCGCTTTGATGGCGGGATTGAAAGATTTTCGTTTGGAAGCGGGGACAAAGGAAACAGAGGTGAGCCGGATTGATCACGATATGCCCATGCGCACGTTGATCATCGGCTCCGCGGTGATCATCGTTCTGATGTGGCTGCTGCTCACGTTCCGGCCGATCTCCGGCGCGCAAACAGGCGTATTTTCGAATTTGCTCGCAGCGATCATTGTCGTGGTGTTCGGCTTTTTGTTTGTGACCGTGGCTTCGCGAATCAGCGGGCTGCTTGGCAATTCTTCGAACCCCATCAGCGGCATGACCATTGCCACGCTTATGGCGACGTGCGCCGTGTTCCTCATCCTTGGGTGGACCGCCCCACGCTATTCCGTGCTGGCGCTCACGATCGGCGGCGTGGTTTGCATCGCCTCTGCAATTGCCGGCGCGACCTCTCAAGACTTGAAGACAGGTTATTTGGTGGGAGCGACGCCGCGAGCGCAGCAATGGGGTTTGCTCGTCGGCGTTACCGTATCCACGATTGCCGTGGGCGGAACGCTCACGCTGATGAACAAAGGCCTCGAGAAATTCGTTCCCACGGAAATTCCGGTCAACGTCCAATCCTTGCCTTCCGGAGTCACGCTGAAAGGGAACTATACCTATGAAGGAAAGACATACCGCGTGATCAACTCTCTGGGCTCCGCGACCATCCCGGACGGAGATTATTTCTACGACACCGGAGCACAGAAGATCGAAGTTCAGTGGGTTCACGGGATCGGAAGCGACAAGGCCGCGGCGCCGCAAGCTCGTTTGATGGCCACGGTCATCAACGGAATCTTGAACCAGCGTTTGCCGTGGCGCCTGGTTCTGATGGGCGTAGCCATGGTTCTTGCCGTCGAACTATTGGGAGTCCGCTCCCTGGCGTTCGCTGTTGGATCGTATCTTTCCATCGCTACAACCGCGGCAATCTTCGCCGGCGGCCTGGTGCGCTGGATCGTCGAACGCACTTCCAAAGAAGCAAAATCGGACAGCGAGGCAAGTCCCGGTGCCCTCTATTCTTCGGGACTGATCGCGGCCGGAGGTGTGTTTGGTTTGCTGGCCATCGCCATCAATCTCCTTCAGGATCCGGAAATCCCCAATCATGTGCCGCATTGGGTTTCCAGCATCTTCCGGCTTCCCTGGCGTCCGGACCTTCTCGCCTTCGGGCCCAAGGTTCTCGGCTCGCTTTCCCAAAGCAATCTGTTTGGCATCATTATGTTTGCTCTTTTGGCTTTCTCGCTCTTTCACTTCGGCAGGAAGAAGCTTAATTAAGCGGTACTCTGGTACTTTGACTGCATTCCCCTTGCACCGTACACTGACGGGGTATGGCCAGCCGCCCCAACGTCCGCAGCTACCGCGTCAGCTTTGACTTTTACATCACGCCAGGCGTGAAACTGCTGCTGATCGCCAATTTTGCGGTCTTCATTCTTGAGGCCTTCCTCTATCATTTCGGTGGAATCAACGCCTACGCTTGGCTCCTGAAATGGTTCGGCCTGGTGCCTGCGGCAGTCGTGCCGCTGATGCGCATCTGGCAGCCGTTTACCTACCTCTTCCTGCACGATGTGACCTACATCTGGCACATCCTTGTGAACATGCTGATGCTGTGGATGTTTGGCCGCGAATTGGAGCTCGTCTGGGGAAAGAACCGCTTTCTGCGATATTACTTTCTAACCGGCGTCGGCGCGGGCCTCATCAACGTACTCGTCAAAACGGTTCCCTTGCTCTGGGGCCGCGACTACCTGTCGCGTTTCACGCCGACGATTGGAGCCTCCGGAGCGATTTTCGGCGTCATGATCGCGTGCGCGGTCCTCTTTCCCGACCGCCGCGTCTATCTCTTCCCGATTCCCATCGCGTTGCGCATGCGCACGGTCGTTTTCATCATGGCGGCCATCACGTTTTTCGGCACATTGGGGATCGGCGACGACCGGGTGAGCCACATCTGCCATCTGGGCGGAATGTTGGTGGGCTATCTCTACCTGCGGCGGGATTCCTACCTCTATCGCCTGCGCAACGAAGTTTCCGACTGGAAGTATAACCGGAACCGCAAACGCTTCGAGGTTTATATTAATAAACACAAGAACAACCCGCCTTCTCGCCCCGACCGCTGGGTAAATTAGGCGTCGCTTCCCGAACCGGGCTCCTCCCGCACACGCTTAACATTTCAATTCACTTCGACCCGCCGATCACGTGAAACTTCATGAAGTTCGTCGTGCCGCGCACTCCCATCGGCGTCCCCGCGATGATTCCCACAACGTCGCCCTTTCGCACCAGCCGCTCGGCCATCAGCTTTTTCTCCGCAATCGCCGCGAGGCTGTCAATTCTCCGCGTGTCGCCGATCTCGACAGGCAGCACTCCCCAGATGAGCGCTAGCTTCCGGCGCGTCGCCACCTCCGGGGAAAATCCGATAATCGGCACCATTGGCCGGTAACGCGAAACGAGTCGCGCCGTGAAACCGCTGTGCGTGAACACCGCGATGACCCGCATATGCAGCTCCTTGGAAGCGTGGCACACCAGTTCCGTCACTGTTTCCGCGACCTTCAGCTGTTCCTGCGTCGCCGGATGCGGGTACTCCTTCACGCTCGCTTCGGCCTCCTCGATAATCCTCGCCATCATGCTCACCGCTTCCGCCGGATATTTTCCAGTCGCGGTTTCCGCCGAAAGCATCACCGCGTCCGAACCGTCGAAAATCGCGTTGGCCACGTCGGAAGCCTCGGCGCGCGTCGGCCGTGGATTTTCCGTCATGGATTCCAGCATCTGCGTCGCGGTGATCACAGGGCGGCGGAATTCCCGTGCCCGCCCGATAATGTTCTTCTGCACCACCGGAACTTTTTCCGGGCTCATTTCCACACCCAGATCGCCCCGCGCCACCATCACGCCGTCGGAAACGCGCAGGATTTCTTCGAGGTTTTCGATCGCTTCCGGCTTCTCCAGTTTGGCGATGACCGGTGTTTCCTTGCCCGCCCTGCGGATCAGTTTCTTCGCTTCCACCACATCCTCGGGGCGCCGCACAAAACTCACGGCGATGTAGTCCACTCCGTGCTGCAGCGCGAATTTCAGATCTACCTTGTCTTTTGCTGTCAGCGCCGGAACCCGCAGCTTCACGCCGGGCAAATTGATCCCCTTGTTTTCCCCCAGCGCGCCCCCGTTCGCCACCACGCAGATCACTTCACGCCCGCGAACGGCAAGGACACGCAATTCGATCAGTCCGTCCGAGAGCAGGATGCGATTGCCCTTGTGCACCTCGCGCGGCAAAGGCAAAAACGTCGTTCCCACGCGAGTGGAATCCCCAAGGATCTTTGCTGTCGTGATGGTGAACCGCTGCCCCGTGCGCAGGATGACCGGCCCGCCCCCCGCAAGAACTCCCGTCCGTATTTTGGGGCCCTGCAGATCGGCCAGAATCGCAATCGTCTTTCCGAGTTGACTGGCCTTCGCCCTTAGAAGCGTGATGCTCCTGGCGTGTTCTACGTGCTGCCCATGAGAGAAGTTCAGCCGCGCCACGTCCATGCCGGCGTGCAACAGCCGGTCAATCATCCGGGGAGAGTTGCTAGCGGGACCCAGAGTGCAGACAATCTTGGAATGCCGGAACCCGTTCACCTTTTTCCTTTCGCGTCCCCTTACTTCGCGACCGCGAATTCCCCCACGATTCTCGCGAGGTAATCAACGCCCTTGGTGAATGACGCCAGCGGAATTCTCTCGTCGTTGCCGTGCACGCGCTCCAGATCGTCTTCGGTGAGCGGGAAAGGCCACAGTCCGTATGCTGCCACATTGTGCAGCCGCAACTGCGCGGAATCCGTCGCCCAGGTGGATTGGATCGGCAGGACAGGAGCGCCGTTGAACTCTTCCGCTGTCGCTTTCGTGATCGTCGCGTAGAGTTCCGAATCCAGCGAGGAAGGCGGCGCGGCCAGCCCCGCGTCCGGCTGCAGCTCGAAGCGCACTTTCGGATCGTTCACCAGCTTGGTCAAATCTGCCAGCAGCGTCGTGATCGTATCTCCCGGCAATAAACGGACATTCAAATTTGCGCGCGCCTCCCCGGGAATGACGTTGGCTCGCACCCCAGCGCTGAGCATCGTCGGCACGACCGTGTCGCGGATCATGGCGTTCCACATCGGGTTGGCGTCGGATATGACCCGCGCTGCGTGCTCTCCGCGGTCCGAACTATCCAGCGAACGGATCCATTTTCCGATGTCATCTGGCTCGAGCGGCGCCAGCGCTTCAAAGTACCTTTGCACGATGGTGGTGTAATGCACCGGCGCGGAATAATTCCCAATCTTCTCGATGGCCGCGGCCAGATGCACCACCGCGTTGTCGCTTACCGGGATGGAAGCATGTCCCGACGTGCCCTCGGCGATCACCGTAACGTTCATCGCCACTTTTTCGCTCGCCTGCACGCCTACGTATTGCACCTTACCGTCTCTCAGAAAAACGTTTCCTCCTTCGTTCAGCGAAAAGCCCGCCGCAAATTTTTCCCAATACTTGGCGATCAGCGCTCGAATGCTCGCATCGCCCCCCTGCTCTTCGTCATCCGTCGCCAGAAAGATCACGTCGCGATTCAAACGCACGCCTGCTCGCTTCAGTGCCACCATGACGGCCATGTTCGCCGCCAGCATTCCTTTGTCGTCGAGCGATCCTCGCCCGTACAGGTAGCCATTTTTCTGCACCGCGCCGAACGGATCCACCGTCCACTTCGCGCGGTCCACTCCGACCACATCCATGTGCGCCACCAGGAGCAGGGCGCGCGCCGGATTCGGCACCGCGCTGCTCTGCAGCCGCGCCACCACCGCACTGCGTCCCGCCATCACAGGAAGGATTTCCGCCGGAATTCCCTCTTTTTGCAGCGCGCCTGCGACGTATTTCGCGGCCGCATCTTCATTCCCCGGCGGATTCGTCGTATTGATCTTCACCAGGTCGGCCAGCCACCCGGCCGCTTCCGTGGCAATTGCGGTGGTGCTGCCCAATGGAGGCGCGCTAGGAGCGGCCATCGGAGTTTGCCCTTCTCCCGGCATCTGACCGCGCACTGGCACTACGCTGCACCAGAGCGCAGCCCCCAGGATCAACAATCCTATTCTCGGCTTGCGGATCACCGCTCCCTCCCTTTCTACACCTTCCTGGCTCGCCAGAACTCCCCCTCACGCCTTGCTTGCCCTTCGACAACCGTTTTGTTCCAATTGTGCTTCATACTAACATGCGGGAGGGACGCTTCCGGGCGGCAATCGAAGCCGGTTTCGAAAATTTCACCGGACGTGCCCCAAGCGGGAGCGCTTTTTTCTTGGAATTTTTTCAAACGGGTCGGGCCTCGGAAAAGGGGATGGAATGAAAGCCACTGCCTCGGTGAGAGTTTTTCTGATTCTTCTGCTCGTATTTTCCGCGTGCGCGATCGTTCCGTCCGCGGCAGCCCAGTCGCAAACCGGGCCGCAAACCAGCGCTCAGCCGCCGCAGCAGGCGCCTCCCACCCAGGCTGCTCCGGGCCAACAGCAACCGCCTCCTTCGGGCGGCGTTTCCATCGCCGTCGAAGTGCCCATCGTGACGCTGGACGTTGTGGCCACCACCAACCACGGCGACATCATCACCGGCCTCAAGCGCGAAAATTTCCGCGTCTATGAAGACGGCGTGCCCCAGACCATCACCAGCTTCGGCCCCACCGATTCCCCCATCACCATGGTCGTCCTCATGGAATTCAGCGCCCGCTATTACGGCTATTTTTCTCAAGTGGGCAAGTACTGGGCCGACGCGCTCTTCCCGAATCTCAAACAGCAGGATTGGGTCGCCCTGGTCACCTTTGACATGAGGCCGCACCTGGAAGTGGATTTCACCCAGAACAAGGAAGAAGTGCGCAACGCCCTCTTCCACCTTTACTTTCCGGGCTTCAGCGAATCCAACGTTTTCGATGCCGTGCTGGACACCGTCAACCGCCTGAAAGACGTCAAGGGCAAGAAATCCATCCTGCTGATCTGCACCGGCCGGGACACTTTCTCGAAGCACACTCTGGACCAAACCATCAAACAGCTTCGCCAGACGGACGTCACCATCTTCGCGGTCGGTTTGAGCCGCTACATCACCAACGCTCTCGAAATGAACGGGTACCACGGTTCCGAAATCAACTTCGTGCAGGACCAGAACCAGCTTTCCACCTTTGCCAAGGAAACCGGTGGCAACGCCTGGTTCCCTCAATTCGATGGCGAACTCCCCGGCATTTTCCAGGAGGTGGCCGCGTTCCTCAGGAATCAGTACAGCCTCACCTACACGCCCACGAACCGCGCGCGTGACGGCTCCTACCGCAAAATCAAGGTGGACCTGGTAGCGCCGGACGGCAGCCCGCTCATCGTTCTGAACCAGAAGAAAAAGAAGCAGAAATACGAAGTGTACGTGCGCCAGGGCTACGTTGCTCCCAAAGGCGCCGACTGATCATTTCGCCCCGCCGCCGCAACCTGCTCCTTCGGGATCAATATCCTCGCGCGAAATCCACCTGGTTCGTCATGTCGCGCCCGTCGAACCAGCGTTCCAGCAAATCCATCAGCAGCGCGGTCTCCCGCTCCCACAATCTTCCGCTGATCGCGCTGGTGTGCGGCGTAATCAGCAAATTCGGCGTTTTCCAAAGCGGATTTTCGGCTGGCAGCGGCTCCGTGCTCGTCACGTCCAGCGCTGCTCCTCCCAGTGCTCCGCTCTCCAGCGCGCGAATCAGCGCCGCTTCGTCCAGCAGCGATCCGCGGCCGATATTCACGAGTCTCACACTGCGTTTCATTCGGGCAATTTGCTCTTCGCCAATCAATTTCCTTGTCTCTGCCGTCTCTGGCGTTGCGATCACCACGTAGTCCGCTTCCGGCAACACCTCGTTAAGCTGCGAGGCAGGCACAATCCGCTCCGCGAGCGAAGAGTCTCCGCGCCCCGACCGCGTCACTCCCCACACCCGCATCTCAAAGGCTTTCGCGCGCCGCGCCAGTTCTCTCCCGATGGAACCGAAGCCCACGATCAGCAGCAGGGCGCCATTCAGTTCCCTCAAATGCTGCGGTTTATCCCATAACGCCTGTGGCGCCCACTGGCGCTGATCCTGAAATCTCACCGTGTCAGGAAAATTCCGCGCCAGCGCGATCAGGAGCCCCATCGTGTGCTCCGCCATGGGCACGGAAAAGATCCCGCTCGCATTGGTCACCATGATTCCCGATTCGCGCAATTCGGGATACATCAGTTGCGTCACGCCGGCCGCCGTGGAATGCACCCATTTCAATCTTCGGGCGTGTTCGAGTTGCTCCGCGCGGAGCGAATAGCCGATGAAGATGTCCGTGTCCGGAAGTTCCTGTGGCAGCGCGTCATAATTCGGCAAATGCAGCACGCGCATTTGCGGCCAGCGCTTGCGGATGCGCTCCGCCATGAATGGCTTTGGCCGCCACTCCGTGAAGTTGTGCCACACGCAAATGACCAGCTTGGTTTCTTCCGGTTTGGTCCGCATCTGGCGCTCAACGCGAAGGCAGAACCCGCAGGTCCGTGCCGGTCATTTCCGCCGGTTTCTTCTGCCCCAGTATGCCCAGCAGCGTCGGCGCAATGTCCCGCAGCGATCCCCCGCTGCTCAATTGCACTTTTTCCTCTTCGCTCGCCAGGATCAGAGGCACCGGATTTGTCGTGTGGTAGGTGTGCGGACCTCCCGTTTTCGGATCAATCATCGTCTCCGCGTTGCCGTGATCCGCGGTGATAATCCATGCTGCCGGTTCCGTCCGCGCTTTCAGCGTTTGATAAATCTTCCCCAGTCCCACGTCCACCGCTTCCACGGCTTTGATCGCCGCTTCCAATTTTCCCGAATGCCCCACCATGTCCGCGTTCGCATAATTCATGATGATGGCGTCGAAATCGCCTTTTTCAATCGCCTTTACCACCGTGTCCGTAATCCCCTCGGCCGACATTTCCGGCTTCAGGTCGTACGTCGCCACCTTGGGCGACGGCACCAGGATTCTTTCTTCGCCCGCGAACGGCTTCTCGATTCCTCCGTTGAAGAAATACGTCACGTGCGCGTATTTCTCCGTCTCCGCCGTCCGCAAATTCTTGTAGTTCAGGTCTGCGAACACCTGCGCCAGGATGTGCTCTAATTTTTCGGGGGCGATCACGAACTGCAGCCACGGCCAGTGTTTGTCGTATTGCGTCATGGCCACGTAGAAAAGATTCCTGGGCCGCTTCGCATCCGCAAATTTGTCGAAGTCCGGTCCCGCCAGCGCGTAAGTCATTTGCCGCGCCCGGTCCGCTCGGAAATTGTAGAAAATCACTGCATCGTCTTCGCGAATCAATCCCACTGGCGTCGCCGAAGCGCCTTCATCTCGGGTAATCACCACAGGCTTCACAAATTCGTCTGTCACACCGTCTTCGTAGCTCTTCTGCAGCGCCGCCACCGGATCGTTCGAATGCGCCTCCGCTTCCCCGTGCACCATCGCGCGGTAGGCCAGTTCGATGCGCTCCCAGCGGTTGTCACGGTCCATCGCGTAATAACGCCCCACCACCGTGGCGATCTCCCCGACTCCGATCTCCCGCATCTTCTGCTGCAATTGCTGCACGAACTCCCGCCCGCTGTGCGGCGGCGTGTCCCGCCCGTCCATGAAGCAATGCACGAAAACCTTCTCGACCTTCTTCTGCTTGGCCATCTCCAGTAGCGCGGCCAAGTGGTTGATGTGCGAATGCACTCCGCCGTCGCTCAGCAGACCCAGAAAGTGAAGCTGCCTCTGCCGCCCCCGCTCCATCGCCTTCTGGAAGAGTGCCACCTGGTCGAGCTGCCTGCTCGCCACCAGCAGGTCAATGCGCGTGATGTCCATGTGCACGATCCGCCCCGCGCCCATGTTCATGTGCCCCACTTCGCTGTTGCCCATCTGCCCTTCCGGCAGCCCCACATAGGGTCCTGAAGTGTGGATCAGCGTGTTGGGAAATTTTCGCAGCAGCTCGTCATAGTTGGGCTTTCGCGCCATCGCAATGGCATTGCCCTTCGTCTCCGCGCGGTATCCCCATCCATCCAGCACCGTCAGTACAATCGGCTTCGCTCGTTTTGTCATAATCCAGTCGCCGAATTCGCGCTCTCCTGTGTCGGAATCTCTCGAACCTCTATCGGGCAAACTCTCGCAGCGCGGCTAACAGGCGCCGAACCTCGTCTCTGGTGTTGTAGTGCACTAGCCCGATGCGCAGCACTCCGCCCTTGTCCTGCACGCCAAGCCGCTCCGTTAGATTGAGCGCATAAAAATTGCCATCCCAGCTGAAAATTCCACGCTCGCCCAAAAATCTCGCCGCATCCGTTGGCGTTCCCTTGGCCAGCCGCACGGAAACCGTCGAGCACCGTTCTCCGAACCGCTTCACATCGCGAATTCCATAAAACGTCAGCCCCGCAACTTCCAGCAATCCAGCGATCAATTCCTCCAGCATCTCCATCTCATGCTCATGCGTTGCGCGATACGCCGCAAGAATCGCTTCTCGCCTCGTTTTCGCCGTCGGGTCGCAGCGCCGGCCAAGTTCGGCAAAATATTCCACCGCCGTTCCGATCCCCGCGATCCCTTCCTGCACCTGCGTACCCGTTTCCCAGCGGTCCGGCAGCGTATCCGGCGCAGGCCGCACTTTGTACGGCCGAAATCGCAACAAGTGCTCCTTCTTTCCATACAACGTTCCCATGTGCGGCCCGAAAAATTTGTACGGCGAGCACGCCAGAAAATCGCAATCCAGCGCTTTCACGTCAATCGCTCCATGCGGCGCGTAATGCACCGCGTCAATAAACATCAGCGCGCCCGCCGCCTGCGCCAGCTTCGTGATTTCTCCCACCGGATTGATCGTTCCCGCCAGATTCGATGCATAGCCCACGGCCACCAGCCTTGTCTTCTCCGTGATTTTTCTCTTCAAGTCCTCAATGTCCAGCGTGCAATCCTCTTCGTGGATGTCCACCTGCCGGATCACCACGCCTTTTTCTTCCAGTGCCCGCCAGGGCGCCACGTTCGCGTCGTGATCGAGCGTCGTCACGACGATCTCGTCTCCGGCCTTCATCTCCCGCCCGATCGCCCTCGCCAGCGCAAACGTGATCGTGGTCATGTTTTGTCCAAAGCTGATCTCCTCCGCGTTGCAATTCAGAAAATCGCCCATCGCTTCGCGCGCTTCCGCAATGATCGCATCCGTGCGCTGGCTGGTCAGGAACGCTCCGCAGGTATTCGCATTAGCGTTCAGCAAATAATCCCGCATTGCATCCATCACGCGCTTCGAGACTTGCGTTCCCGCCGGCGCATCCAGAAACGCCGCTGGATGCCCGTTCACCTCCAGCTTCAGTGAAGGGAATTGCTCCCTCACCCACGCCAAATCCAGCGGCTTTTTTCCTGCTTCCGTCATTGCTGCTGTGCTCATCGCGTTCTCCAACTGATTCGAGACTCGCTAGTTTCTCACAGTGCGCGCGGTCCTGGAAATCGCCCTGTGATAGCATCTTAGCGATTGCTCTCCATTCATGCCGCGGCGGCGCCGGCTATCAACTATGCGCCTCGTTTTAACCGGGTGTTCCTCATGCCTGAATCTCTTCCGGCTTCGGAGCGCACGCGTGTCGTGCGCGAACCGCATCGCGGTGTCTACGATCGCGATGCCGTCTACAAAATTCTCGATGAAGGATTTGTCTGCCACATTGGGTTCACTGCGGACGCCCAAACCTATGTCGTTCCCACGATGTACGCTCGCGTCGGTGAATTCATCTATTTTCACGGCTCTGCAGCCAGCCGCATGCTCCGGCGCGCGAGCGAAGGCGCCAGTATTTGCATCACAGTCACACTTCTCGATGGCCTCGTTCTCGCCCGCTCCGTATTCAACCATTCCATGAACTATCGTTCCGTTGTGGCGCTCGGCAAAGCTTCTCCCGTGGATGCCCCCGAAGAAAAACTTGCTGCCCTCCGCGCGTTTACGGAAAAGATTCTCCCCGGCCGCTGGAACGACGCGCGCCAGCCCGACGAGCAGGAACTGAAAGCCACAAACATCCTGCGGCTTCCTCTCACGGAAATCTCCGCAAAAGTCCGCACCGGCCCGGTCGAAGATGACGCTGCGGATTATGCGCTTCCTGTTTGGGCCGGCGTGATTCCGCTCCATCTCGCCGCCGATCCGCCGATCCGTGATGAACGCTGCGATTCTTCAATTCCCGCCCCTGCCTACGCGCAGAGTTATCGGCGGTGAGCGATGAATGAATTTCAACCAGCACCCATCAAGCAGCTTGTAGGAATATCCGCGCTCGATGCTCTGGACATTCGCGTCGGCACGATCGAGCGCGTCGAAGAAGTCCCGCGCTCGGACAAGCTCATGAAGCTCACAGTGAATTTTGGCGATCATTCCCGGAGCATTCTCGCGGGCATTCGCAAGGAACGCGCTAATCCGCAGGAGATTGTCGGCCGCCAGGCGCTCTTCGTTGTGAATCTCGAGCCGCGCCGCATGGCCGGTGAAACTTCGGAAGGAATGCTTTTCGATATCGGCTATGCGGACGGAGTCACTCCCGTCCTCGCCGTGCCGGAAAAACCTGTGCCCAACGGCACGCGGGCGGGTTAGCGCGCGGCGTTCGTAAGTTTCTCCGCGGCGTCACGAATGAGCACAGCTTCCCCATTCAGTACGCCTGCCGTAACGCCGATCTCCTC
>DATJAD010000058.1:0-3928 GCA_035516615.1 Candidatus Acidiferrum sp. | reverse complement strand
GCATGCGTCATTTCAAACTTACGATTGCCTACGACGGGACGGACTACCACGGCTGGCAGATCCAGGCAGGGAAGCCCACCGTTCAGGGCGAGATCGTCAGCGTTCTCCGTCGTCTTACGCAAGACGCCACAGTTTTGCATGGGGCGGGCCGCACGGATGCCGGGGTGCATGCGCTCGGTCAGGTCGCCAGTTTTCACACCCAATCAGGGCTCTCTGCCGAAGAATTTCAGCGCGCTTTGAACGCGCTTCTGCCTCCCGCGATTCGTATTTCCGGATCCGAAGAAGTGGGGCCAGATTTTCACGCGCGCTGGTCCGCGCGAGCGAAAACCTATCGCTATCGCCTCTATCGTGGGAGAGTCGTGCCTCCAGCCATCTGGCGCTACGTGCTGCACTATCCATTTCCTCTCGATGAAGAAAAGATGAGTGACGCAGCGAGGCGTTTCACCGGCGTTCATGATTTTGCTTCCTTCGCAGCATCCACAGGTTCCGAAGACGACGACAAGGAACGCTCGACCGTGCGCGAAATGTTTTCCACGGAACTAAGCCGTTCGCCCGACAACGAAGAACTCATTTTCACGGTTCGTGGCCGTTCGTTTTTGCGCTATATGGTTCGCAAAATGGTCGGAACGCTCCTGGACGTGGGCCGCGGCAGGCTCGCGCCGGACGATATTGACCGGCTCTACGAGCTTCGCGACCGCTCGAAGTCCGGCCCTACCGTGCCGCCGCAAGGCCTATGGATGGTTTGTGTCGAGCACGAAGAAGCCTGGCGTGTGGGACGCCCTTAGCGGCTGTGGAAGCGCTTCATTTGGGCTAGAATCCTTTCGTTGACTGTTCCGTGATGGCGGATGACGGGATTCCACTCGTCCTGACAGGAAGAACGATGCAGCAGAGTGAATGGATCTACGATTGGAACCAGGCTTCAGCGCCGCTCATTCCGCCGGGGACGCGGGTCCTGCTGAATGACGAAACGCTCCGCGACGGCCTCCAGAATCCTTCCGTACACGATCCCAGCATCGAGGAAAAAATCCGCATTCTCCATTTGATGGAATCCCTGGGAATTGATTCCGTGAACATCGGCCTTCCCGCCGCGGGGCAGCGGGCATTCGAGCACACGGAAGCGCTGGCACGGGAAATTGCGGCGAACCGGATGAAGATTCGCCCCAATTGCGCGGCGCGCACGACGGAAAACGACATCCGCCCCATTGCAGAAATCTCGCAACGCGCGGGAATCGCCATCGAAGCGGCCACGTTTCTTGGTTCGAGTCCCATTCGCCGGCTGGTGGAAGACTGGACCATTGACCATCTTGCGCGCACCACGGAAAACGCCGTGAAGTTCGCCGTGAGCCTCGGCTTGCCTTCGATGTACGTCACCGAGGACACCATTCGCACCGATCCGGAAACCGTGAAGGGCCTTTACACAACGGCCATCCGCAATGGCGCGCGCGCCATCGTTCTTTGCGATACGGTGGGCCATGCCACTCCGCTGGGCGCATACAACCTGATGAAATTTGCGGTCGAGGAAATCGTCAAACCTTCCGGTGAAAATATCCGCCTGGATTGGCACGGCCACTGCGACCGCGGACTGGCCGTTGCCAATTCACTTTGGGCCATTGCCGGAGGCGCGCAGCAGATTCACGGCGTCGCGAATTCGCTGGGGGAGCGCGTCGGCAACACGCCGATAGAATTGATGCTCGTCAACCTTCGCCTGATGGACGTGATTGAGCGCGATCTTTCGCGCTTGAAGGAATATTGCGTAACGGTAGCCCGCGCGACCCACACCACCATTCCGCCGAACTATCCAGTGATCGGCAGGGACGCCTTCCGTACTGCGACGGGTGTTCACGCCGCCGCGATCATCAAGGCGTTTCACAAAGGCAACGCCGAACTCGCCGCCTCCGTCTACAGCGGCGTACCTTCGCATCTCTTCGGACTCGACCAGGTGATAGAAATCGGCCCGATGAGCGGGAAATCGAACGTGCTTTTCTGGCTCGAACGCCACAAGATTCCCGCCAATGATGCGCTCGTCAATCGCATCTTTGACGCCGCCAAACAGTCCGCGCGCGTCTTGACCGATGAGGAAGTGTTGGCGCTGTGTGCGGAGGCAGCTCGCAATTGATCCTGGAAAAGGCCCGCGTCCCGTTCGTGAAATGCGCCTGCGTTTCGGCTATTCTTCTTCTCATGCCATCGCGCTCTCCTGTCCCCATCCAGGCCCTCCGCGGAGCGCCCCGCACTCAGCTTGAGGAGAATCCTCAAGTCCGATCGGCGATGCAGTGGTTTTCGGCGCACCTGAACTGGATCAACGAAGAACAGGCGCGCTTGACGGAAATTCCAGCGCCCACATCGGAGGAGTCCCAGCGGGCCGCAGCCGTGAAGGTACTACTCGCTGCAGTGGGTTTGAACGTGCACATTGACAAGACGGGAAACGTGATCGGCGAACTAGAAGGCGCAAACGGCAAGGAGGTCGTCATTCTCTCCGCGCACCTGGACACCGTTTTTCCTGCGGGCACCGATGTGAAGGTGCGGCGGGAAGGCGGGCGCGTGATGGCTCCGGGAATTTCCGACAACGGCACGGGCCTCGCGGCTCTGGTTGCGATCGCGCGAGCCCTGCACGAAACGCGGATTCAGCCACAGCGCACGATCCTCTTTGTTGCGGACGTGGGCGAGGAAGGAGAAGGGAATCTACGCGGGATGCACGCCGCGGTGGATGCGTGCGGCCGCAGCCTGAAAGCGGTCATCGTGATGGACGGCTCGGGAATCGACCACGTCACAACGAAAGCTCTTGCTTCGCGGCGGCTCGAAGCGGTCATTACCGGCCCCGGCGGGCACAGTTGGTCCGATTTCGGCATTCCCAATCCCATCAACGCGCTCGTTCGCGCATCCGTGAGGTTCATCAACACGCGCGTCCCCGTTTCCCCGCGCACGACGTTCAACATCGGCGAAGTCGAGGGCGGAACTTCGGTCAACTCGATTCCTCATGAAGCGCATTTGAAAGTGGATATTCGCTCCGAGAGCGAGGAAGAGTTGGGCCGCCTGGAAACCGCTTTTCGCGAAGCGATTGCGGCAGGCGTGCGCGACGAAATGGAAGCTTCGCGCGACAGATCGCGCGGCGTTCTGGAGTCCAAGATTACGCTTCTCGGAAATCGTCCCGGCGGAGAGCTTCGCTCCGATTCGTCTCTTCTGGCTGCGCTGCGCGCTGCGGATGAGATTGTGGGGAACGAATCGCGCCTCGAGCGTTCTTCGACGGACGCGAACATACCGCTTTCCATGGGCATTGAGGCGATCGCGATCGGGGCCGGCGGCATGGGGGGCGGCGCGCATTCCCTGCAGGAATGGTACGAACCCGCGGGGCGCGAACTCGGATTGCAGCGGGCAATGCTTACGCTACTGGGCGTTGCCGGAGTGGTTCCGGAGAAAACGCGGTGAAGCGAGAGAGTCTCGCGGCGTTCTGCGCCGCAGCGGCACTATTTGTATGGGGAATCGGGGGTCATGCAGCCGGCCGGCAAAGTGAAGCTCCGAAGACCGGCCAGGAAGCTGAGCCGCTCACCCTCTATCGCAACGCGCGCATTTATACCAACGATCCGCAGGCGCCATGGGCCCAATCCATGCTCGTGCGCGGCGAGGAAATTCTCGCAATCGGCGATGATGCGGAAGTCTCCGCCCTTGCCGACAGCAGCGTGAAGACGGTGGACCTGGACGGCCATTTTGTCATGCCCGGATTCAACGACGCGCACGTTCACGTCGGAGGAGCCGGAGAAGATTTTCTCGCGGTGCGGCTAAATGGCACGACCTCGGTTGAAGACTTGCAAAAACGGCTTGCCGAGGCTGTGGCGCAACACAAGGAAGGCGAGTGGATCACCGGCAGCGGCTGGGACCACACGTTTTGGCCGGACAAGAAATTTCCCGATCGTCAGGAGTTGGACGCCGTTGC